>CAZZHO010000084.1:0-18684 GCA_964653795.1 uncultured Roseivirgaceae bacterium
CTGATGGTCAAATCATCGACTTGAAAAGCACTAGTATTGATGGTGGATGACCTCAATTCTTCTGAAAATTCAAGCAAGAGTGTAACGCTATCCAGGATTTCGGATCGGATGAAGATCGGAGCAATTGAGTCAGCCTTAAGACTGAATACGGCGTTGACCTCTCCTGGGGTTCCGCCTAAGGAGCTTGTGGAAGCAACCCAATTGGCTGCTCCTTGACATTCACTATCAGGGTTGATGATTTCTAAGCTGAAGCCGCCATCATCTTTCTCAGTGTCTCGGTACCAATCCAACTCATATTCTACTTCATCGACTATCTCACCATTGATATTGGAAAGCACGATGGAGTCATTGCTATTGGTTAAGCTGATTAAATTATTCACGCCGAGAGCTGGGAAACTACTGAATAATATCATGTCATCGCTATCCACAATGGCGATATAGCCGCCTGCGTCCAAAGTGAAATCAGTAAGCGTCGTGCTTGAAGAGGATTTGCTAATGGTCAGAGATTTTAGATTCAAGGCCACATCAGACCGGTTGTAGAGTTCCAGATACTCAGCCTCTGGCAATCCTTGTACGGGAGAGGGATCAGCCATTATCTCGGAAATCACAATACCATCTACAGGGACGATAGCAGGAGGATCATAGATAAAGGAAAGGGTATCACTCGAAAGAGAATTGCTGTTTAGGTCCTGAACGCTCTTCACAATCAATTGATAGGTAGAGCCTGAAGAGATGTTGGAGAATGTGGCGGAGATGGTATTGGTACCTGAAAAACTGATGGATGATGGTGAGCCTATACCTGTTATGTTGTACTGGTTGACTGAGGTTGTGGAGGCAGCTAGTAGGTTTTCGTTGAATAGTATATCTACCTGGCCATTGAAGCCACTTGCCACCGATGAAATCTGTGGTTCGGTGATATCGTAAAAAAAATTGTGGAAAGAAGCGCTGACCCCATTCCCGGCACAATCTGTAAATGATGAAAATGACAATCTGTAATCAGTTTCAGACGTGAGATTGGAATCCAACCTAATTGCTACTAATTGTTCATTGATTAATTGAACATTAAGTATTGAGTATTCATCGATGGTAAAGTCTGAAGTTTGTAAGGAGTTGGAATTTAATGCTTCAGAAAATGTGAGTTGAATAGAATCAGCCCTTGGAGTAGCTATGGATGAAAAGGTAGGTGCAGTTGTTTCTGGCTTTTCATTGAAAACGGAGTTTTGAGTACCCGGTGTACCTCCCATTGGGTTAATAGAGGCAATCCAATTGGATGAGCTTTGACAATTTTGGGAGGGAGTGATCATCTCAAGACTGAAGCCGCCATCATCTTTCTCAGTGTCTCGGTACCAATCCAACTCATATTCTACTTCATCGACTATCTCACCATTGATATTGGAAAGCACGATGGAGTCATTGCTATTGGTTAAGCTGATTAAATTATTCACGCCGAGAGCTGGGAAACTACTGAATAATATCATGTCATCGCTATCCACAATGGCGATATAGCCGCCTGCGTCCAAAGTGAAATCAGTAAGCGTCGTGCTTGAAGAGGATTTGCTAATGGTCAGAGATTTTAGATTCAAGGCCACATCAGACCGGTTGTAGAGTTCCAGATACTCAGCCTCTGGCAATCCTTGTACGGGAGAGGGATCAGCCATTATCTCGGAAATCACAATACCATCTACAGGGACGATAGCAGGAGGATCATAGATAAAGGAAAGGGTATCACTCGAAAGAGAATTGCTGTTTAGGTCCTGAACGCTCTTCACAATCAATTGATAGGTAGAGCCTGAAGAGATGTTGGAGAATGTGGCGGAGATGGTATTGGTACCTGAAAAACTGATGGATGATGGTGAGCCTATACCTGTTATGTTGTACTGGTTGACTGAGGTTGTGGAGGCCGCCAGTAGGTTTTCATTGAATAGTATATCTACCTGGCCATTGAAGCCACTTGTCACTGATGAAATTTGTGGGGCGGTGATATCGAAAACGACACTTTCGGTATGATCTGGAATTTTGCGACTATATGTATCTGATAAGCTGTTCCAATAAAGAGCTAGTGTAGTGTCCTGTTGAGTATTAGCGCTGAAAACAAGCTGAATTAGTGATGGATCTTTTGGATCAATACTTACCAAAACGGGGGAAGTTCCGGCTAATTGAAAATTAGAGGTAGTGGCAGATGAAAAATCTGTGGCGAAATCAAGTTGTAAAGTTTTAGCATCAAAGAAAGTATAACTGTCTAGGTAAGTATCGAACTGTGGCGATCCTTCCGAAAACTGCAACCCCTGTCCATTTGAATCAGTAATGTTCGAGGTGGTAAAAGTATACGTTGTATCATCGGAAAGTGTCTCATTGAAGATCATGATCACTGTTCTGTCGTCAGATTTAGCCAAAGACGCTATGGTGAGGTCTTCGAATTGGAAATTGGCCGCTTCAAAGGCATTGCTATTCATGTTTTGGCTGTAGCCAATTTTTAAGGTGGAGTCATTCTGGAATTCATAAGTTGAAAATCTTGGATTTTGAGAGTCGAAAGTCGGATTGATAGCCGCAGACAGGCTATTCCCAGCTTTATCCTGCCATTGGGAAATGGTTAATACCTGAGTGACGTTTTCCGAAACGGAGTTGAAGCTTAGTGTTATCTCAAGGCTATCTGGACCCTGAATACTCAAAGCAGTCGCACTATTCCCGTCTACTTTAAAATTGCTGGCCGTTAGAGTGGAACTCTCCAATTTTTCTGAAGCAAAAACGCGCACCTCTGTGGGGCTTAGTTGAAATGTGGAATCAACCCTGGGAGCTAGAGGGTCATAAGTGAATTTTACCGTACGATTTGAAGTAGAAAAATTACCGTTCAGATCAGCTATTCGTGTGTAAGTAAGGGACAATTCTTTTTCTATCGTGAAGTCATTTTGAAAGGTCAGGAAAACTGTGTCTGTATTTACCGTCGCCTGAGTTGGGTTTTCGCTCCCTTCCAATTCATAAAAGCTCAAAGTTGTAGCTGAAGCGGACGCGACTGTTTCATCAAAAATTAACCTAAGGCTATTGGCTGAAGTGGCTACTGTCGAGCTAACTGATGGATTGCTGGTATCATACTGGAAGGTCACAGCGGGGGTGATCAATGCAGCGTTATCGGAGCTGGCTAATAGACCTTCGACATATAAGGTCAAATCAGAATTGCTACTCATAGCAGAGCCGAATGACAGACGATAGACCTTACCTTCTGCGTCTACCGGAGCAATCGATGAAGGTCTCTGACCATCACTAAGGATGTAGTTGGAAGTGCTCAAGGCGGTGGACCCCACTGCTTTGGAAAAAGTCACCTCGATAATGTTGGAAGAGACGGCTGATACCGATTCAAAATCATCCTGGTAGGTAAAGTTGATTTGGACGCTTCCCGAAGTATTGGAACTTGCGTCTTGAAGATTCGAGTAAGTGAGTGTGTAAGTCGTACCTACTGTGAATGTGGACTCGAATGGCACTAATAGCCGGTTAGTAGCTGTGTCCTGTAGCACGTTCGTTTTTGGCTGCCCAATACCCTGATCCAGTGAAAAGTTACTCTCGGTTTCTGCGACAGATTCTTTCAAAGGTTCATTGAAGATCAGGAAAATTCGGGAGTTATCGACAATGATCACTTTCTGAAAAGCGGGTGCAGTTACGTCATAATAAAAACTAGTCGAACTACTTACGATTTGATTGCCAGTACAGTCTGTAAATGAGGAAAATGAAAGCGTGTAATTTGTCTCTGATACCAGTTTTGACCCCAACTTGATACCCACTACATTATCCGAAACTTTGGCTACCTGACTAGTGGTAAACCCTGATATGGAGAAGTCCGAGGTATGGAGACTTGAGGGTTCTATAAACTCCGAGAATGTCATTTGGATAGAATCGGCAGAGATCACTGAGAGTGAAGAAAAGGTGGGAGGAGTTGTATCCGCGCTGTTGTTAAAGACGCTGTTCTGAGATCCGGGAGTTCCTCCATTGGAATTTGTCGAGGCGCTGAAATTGAATTCGCCTGTACATGCCAATTCTGGGTTGATTTGTTCATAGGTGATACCATCTCTTGGAGTTCCGGTACCGTAGGCTACTTCGTCGATGATAGTACCTGATCCATTTTTGAGGATAACGCTGGTGTTTGTCAGGTTAAAGTCTGGGAAGCTAGAGACCCCAACTACTGATCCAAAAGATGTGAACTGAGACACATTGCTAGTACCCGTGATGATTACGAATGAGGAGGGAGCCAGGATAAAGCTTGACATGGCTCCTGAGGAATTGGTAGCGGATGAGGTTTTTTCTTCAATCGTAAAGCCGGAAAGATCGTAGTAGTTCGAAGTTGGATTGAACAATTCTATGAATTCAACATTTGGAATGCTCGTAGCTGCATCTGGATCCACGATGAATTCATTGATCACAATATCTCTTGAAGAAGGGGTGGAGAGAACAATGTATTGAAAGTTGGAAGTGGAATTGCTGGCTACGGCGTTGCTATTCTGGTCCTGAACATTGTTGACGGTGACAGTGTAGTTTGTCCCATTGGTCATGGCGGAAACCGTCAAAGTCACCATACTATTATCAGAGGAATTTCTTGTCGCATTTGTAACTGTGATACCATTGTTGATGGAATAGTTAGTGGTTGTTTCACTGGTCGTTTGATCCAGATTTTCACTGAAGTCTATGGTCACAGTCGTTGCATTGGTGGCTGTTGAAGAGGTGATGGTAGGAGGAGAAGTGTCGGGTACCGCAGTGCCAGTTACGACTATGTCATCAAAAAAATGCCCATTTACAGCCCCGTTGAGGCTGGACTGTTGAATGAAGAACCCAAAGGCTACTGTAGCATCAAAGGTGCCGTCCGTAGCGGTGCCGCCTGTGACAAATGTTCCCGTATTCCCATCGTCATACTCCAAGGTCCACAGGTCCGATGTATTGCGGGTCACCCTGATTTTAAATGGATTGCTGCTACTGCTATTGATTTGTCCATTCCCGAAATCAATGAGTGCTTCATCAGTACCGTTCGTAGACTTATATAGGACTATCTCGTCATTCGTACCCCCAAGTCGTACGAAGTATCCGTTGATGGTAGAGGAGGATAAATCTGCCTGATCCGATATCAGGTAGACATCTACGAAGTTGGCGCCTGATGTTGAAAACTGAAGATCTATAAAGAACTCCCACGAAGCATTGTAGGCAGCAGTAGAGCTGGTGCTGAGGTAATAGGAATTTAAGCCTCCCGCATCCGGATCATTGTTGGAGTTGAGCTGGTTAGTCGCAACTTGAAATGCAGAAGTGGAGCCACTCCAGGTTGGGTTGCTGGTGAAATCACCATCAGTGAAGCTCTCAGATACCTGAGCAACCAGCGAGGCGGACCACAAAAAGATCACAACGGCTAAGGCCGATCTTACCATAAATTGTAACTAAGCAGACGAATACCTGACCTAAAGTAATAACTGCCTCGTATTTCAATCGTTATCAGGTTGTTAAATCTCAATTTTGATTGATCGGATGTTCTAACGGTGGTATTTTCGCCATCCAATTTTCCATTTATTAAATTTTGGAGATATGAAGCTTGCAGTAGTAGGAGCCACAGGCCTGGTAGGCCAGGAAGTACTGAAAATCTTAGAAGAGCGAAAAGTCGAGTATTCGGAGTTGATCCCCGTAGCCTCTGCGCGCTCTGCTGGTAAGAAGGTCACTTGCAATGGCAAGGAGTGGACCGTCATCACCATGGAAGACGCACTGCAAGTCAAGCCGGATGTAGCCATATTCTCAGCGGGTGGTGGCACTTCTTTGGAGTGGGCACCCAAGTTTGAAGAGGCCGGTACCATCGTGATCGACAATTCTTCTGCGTGGAGAATGGACCCCAATATCAAGTTGGTAGTACCTGAGATCAACGGCAAGCACTTGCGAATAGACGATCGCATTATCGCCAACCCTAACTGCTCCACTATCCAGATGGTGCTGGCGCTGGCGCCACTTCATGAGAAATATAGGATCAAAAGGCTCATCGTGTCTACCTACCAGTCTGTGACAGGTACTGGCAAGGATGCCGTGGACCAGATGATGAATGAAAGAGCCGGAGTAGATGGGCCTACCGTTTACCCACACCCTATCGATAAGAATGCGCTACCGCATATCGACGTTTTCCTCGAGAACGATTACACCAAGGAAGAAATGAAGATGGTCAACGAAACCAAGAAAATCCTTGGGGATGATACCGTTCAAGTGAGTGCGACTTGCGTACGGATCCCGACCATTGGTGGTCATTCAGAGTCCGTCAATGTGGAGTTTGAAGAAGAGTTTGATGTCAAGGAGCTGAAAGAGATTTTGGCTGCTACTGATGGGGTAGTAGTAGAAGACGACCCTCAGAACAATGTGTACCCTATGCCCATTACAGCACATGGTAAAGATGAAGTGTTTGTAGGGCGCATTCGCAGGGATGAGACCCAGCCTAAGACGGTCAACATGTGGATCGTGTCTGACAATCTAAGAAAAGGAGCGGCCACCAATGCGGTTCAGATCGCCGAATTCATGCTTGATAACAATCTTATTTATTAGATTGCAGATAACTTTCAAAACAACTAATCAATGAAACAAACAATCTTTGTAGTAGCCTTGAGTCTTATTAGTATCAGTCTCAAAGGACAGTCTGTTGAAAACGTTTTTGTCGGCGTTCATAGAATGGAGATTACTTCTGTGACGAATGCGGACTTTAGCAATTTTGGGGGAACAGGTCTTATTAGGCTTACTTCTGATACTATGAGGACGGCAGTCTCTTTTCAAAATTTGACCATTCGACAAGCAGGTTCATTTATTGTTATGGATGCGGGGGAGTTTACTCACTCACCTGATACTACTTTGGTTACGAATTTAACAGCTTCTCAAGACGGAGAACAACTGAGTAATGTTGTTTTTAACCAAACTAGCTATAGGATGGACAACACTGGTATTAACTACTTGGGAAATCTCCAGGGCACTTTCTTGGGAAACAATCTTTCTTATACAGGTGTTGAAACTGCTGCCAATAGCTATGAGATTATCGGGTTTCAACTAAATGAGGTTAAGGAGTTCTCTATTGAAAACGGTGCTATTACCGTGCAGCTAGATACTAGCAGAATTTTTGGAAGGACCAATAATCAATATGTTTCTGCGATGAAGGGGACATACTTGGCGCAAGAAAGCTTTGCTGGAGAGCCTTTTACAATAGCATTTGAAACTTTCAATCAAAATACTTCGGAAGTACTTGATATTGAATACATAACATTGACAGAAACAAGGAATTGGACTCCTTCAGCGAACCTTCCGTTTAGTATTAGAGCAACTTCAGGAGTATTTGATATCAGTACTACCAAATCTTTTGGAAGCCTGGACCCGTCTACCAAAGGAGTATTTTTCGAAAATGCTTCTTTGAACTTAAATGATACCACTTTAGGAGCGGTTACATTTACCGAAGAGCAAACAATTTTACAAGATCTTACACTGTCATTTCAAGGAGACGGCAATATTGTAAATTTTAACAGGTCCATCACGGCCTCCGGGGAGAAATCTGGTTATGATTTATCTATTGATAGTCTAAGCTTTCAGTGGTTTGGCAACAATACTGTTTCCGGTAGTCTCAATGGCACTATAAAGATATCCTTTCTTGCTTCAGATGACATTTCTTTCGCCATACCCTTCGATACAACAGGTTTTGGTGCTATGGCCGTTGTATTAGAAGGTGGAAATTCTACTTTGACGGCACCATTTATTCAGGATAATATACAAATCAACGACAATAGTTTTACCATCAATTGGTTAGCCGAAGAGAACGTACAGGACTATCGGGTAACTCTGCTAGATTCTGCGGGTGCAATAGTTGTAAACGATTTTGATAGTGTTTCTGTAGCCGAAACTACTTATACATTTGATGTATTAGATGGTGGCACCACCTATCAGGTAAAGGTATCAGTGAATTACCTAGATGGAAGTACTTCTTCGTTCGTACCATTTTCTATTCAAACTACTGGTGAAAAGCCAGTTGTGCTATCTACTGCGGCCATTGATTCAAGATTGAAATTGTATCCTAACCCAATATCTGGTCAAACCTTGACTCTTTCAGGAACTACAAGGTTCAGTGAAGGATACATTTACAATAGTTCAGGCGAATCTGTATATCGCATTTCTAAAGAATCATTAAAGGCAAATACCTACAAATTGGTTCTTGAGAAGAACCTCGCCCCTGGTCTTTATTTCTTGAAATTAAAATCTCTTGATGGCCTAGTAACAAAAAAATTCATTGTTCGCTAAGTCTTTGGTAAGTGTTGTAGTTCTCAATAAAAACAAGGGCATCTTACGGCACTCTTGGCAGACCGGCGCTGGGCGAGCCTGCCGCTTTCTGCACTAAGGTGCAGTTTGGGGAGCTAGGAGTATCAAATTGGTTTGTTGGGCTTAAAAGTTTCTGTATTAATTCAATTCTATCTCTACTACTTCCGGGCAGTCCGATTCACAAATTAGCCGACCGTTTATCCTCAGATTTTCAATTCCGTAAGTGGGGTAGCAATCGTCAGTGTTTAAAGTGCGAAAGGAGTTTTCGATTATTATAGTATCCGTATCGAGAATAATTTGGGCATTGAACCCTTCAAAAATCTGACAATTGATGCTCCCACCCGGTGTTAAAAAACTATTGAGTGAAAAATCAATGTTACCAGAATCATCTAAATAATCTATTTGGACTCCTGTCTCGGCAATTAAACTATCAGAAATAATTAATAACGTGAAGTCTGAAACGCCTTCTCCAGGACAATCCTCATTTCTGCAACTATCACGGCATTGTATAATCAGTGAAAAGAAGACCAGGATGCAAAATGTGTGGAGAGGGGACTTTCGCATACTTTGAAATTAGACCATTAATAGCAATAATCTATAAATTAAAAGCGTCTGGTACAACCAGAATAGTTTTTCAAAAAGGCTGTCCTATTTTCTATTGACTACTCGTCAAGTGATTAAAAAAGTAGACAGAAAATGAAAAAACTACTCAAACCTACCCTGCTGTTTATTGGTATCCTGGTTGCTTTTGCCTCTCTGGCGCAAGAGCGATTAACCCAAGAAGAGCGAAAAAATGCACTTGATCATCTAAAGAGAACAACCACCGAGCTTCAGAAAAGCCTGAAAGGGCTTTCTGACAATCAATTAAACTTCAAACCTGATGCAAGCACCTGGTCAGTGGCGGAATGTCTCGAGCACATCGCCATTTCCGAAAGTAATCTCATGGGAATAGTCTATGGCGGGTTACAGCGCCCAGCAGATCCTGCTTTGAGATCCGAAGTGACCATGACGGACGAAGCATTGCTGGGATTGATTACCAGTAGACAACAAAAGGTAAAAACCCGGGAAGAATTTGAACCAACAAGCAAGTTCGGTTCATTCGAAGGCTCTTGGGAAGCGTTCCTCTCGAAAAGAAATGAGAATGTGGAATTTGTAAAAGCTTCTGAGGAGGACCTACGCAATAGATATTTTGATTTCCCATTTGGTAAGGTGGACCTGTATCAGGTGGTGCTATTTATTGCTGGCCATACAGCCAGACATACTGACCAGATTAAGGAACTCATGGCAAGAGCTGATTTCCCGAAAGCTTGATAAACACTAAAAGACAGAGAGCCTGGAGCCATTCCGGGCTTTACTTACATCAATAACGATAGACAGCAAAGCACAGCAATCGCTGCCAATACGATCCACCCGGGATGCCTGCCCTTAGTTCCCCATAACACTAGCACAGCCCCACCAAAAGTACTAACGGCAATTACAGGAACTACTTGAATGGGTAGTTGGAATCCAGCTTTTTCCAGTAGTACTATTCCCAAGACAAATCCAAAGACCGTGACCAAATGCCAGGTTGCCCAAAGAATACCTCTGTTTTTACGAAGTGTGGTTTGTCCTTTCTCTTTTTTGAGCGGGCTAAAAATCATACGCTCCCCCAGGACTGAATGAACTACACCCAATAAAATGGACAAGACAGCCGCTCCTACTAGGTAAGGACTCATATCGCTACAAACTCAAAAGCTTCTGCATCAAACAACCCTTTGTCGCTTAGTTTCAATTTGGGGATTACTAGTAGTGCCAGGAAGGAAAGCGTCATGTAGGGAGAAGTCAATCGGCAACCTAGCTTTTCTCTCAAGTACTGGGTCATCTCCTCATATTGTTTTGCTACTTCGTACCCATCTGCATTGGTCATGATACCTGCTATAGGCAGGGGTAAAACAGATTTCTTGCCTTCGATGCTATACGAAATCCCTCCTTTATTCTCGACTAAAAGGTTGATGGCCTTTGCTATGGCCTCATCATCGGCTCCCACCGCGATAATGTTATGGGAGTCATGAGCTACAGTGGAAGCCAATGCTCCCTCAGAAAGGTTGAAATTTTGCACCCATGCAATTGCTGGGTTTGCCTGTTGATATCGGTTGTATACTACAAGTTTTAGAACATCTTTTTTCAGGCAGACCTGATTCGAATCTAGCTCATTTCGGTCAATAGTGCCCTTACCAGTAATAAGCTGACCATCTTCCACGACAATCGCAGGTACATCATCTTTGGTTAATGAGGCCTTTAAATCTTCAGCATTTATCGGATCAGCCTGGAAGTTGTTGACCACCTTGCTTTCGGTGGCGGGTATATCCGTTTTACCTGCTTTCGCAACTTGTTCTCCATTGATCCATGTCTCCTCTACCTTGAAGTCACCGTCTATACTATCAGTTATGATGAAGTCTGCGGGATCTCCTTCTTTCAATAGTCCAACATCCAGACGGTAATGCTCTACTGGGTTGACGCAGGCAGCGGCCAACACATCATAAAGGTCAAAGCCTCTTTTCAACGTCCTTCTGACCAGCTCGTCTATATGACTTTCAATTAGATCATCTGGATGCTTGTCATCTGAGCAAAACATAATTTTTGCGACATCAATCTTTAGCAGATCTATCAGCGCGTCATAATTCTTCGCGGCACTTCCTTCTCGAATGAGAATTTTCATGCCATTGGTCAATTTGTGTAGCCCTTCTTCATAGGTGAAGCATTCATGGTCTGTGCTAATACCGGCTGACATGTATTCTAGGGCCTGATCCCCCATCAACCCCGGAGCGTGACCATCCACAGGTTTACCTGCATCCTGCGCTGCCTTTATTTTGGCCATGACTTCTGCGTCTTTATAAAGCACCCCTGGCCAGTTCATCATCTCTGCGAGATAGCGGATGTCTGGATGTTTCAATAGCTCCACGATTGCTTTGCTGTTTATGATTGCTCCAGCCGTCTCAAATGAAGTAGCTGGGACACACGAGGGTGCACCAAAGTTGAATTTGAAGTTGACCTGTTTTGCGTCCTCCAACATATACTCTACGCCCTCCACGCCCAGGACATTGGCAATTTCATGCGGATCAGACACAGTTGCGACGGTGCCATGTACCACAGCGAGCCTGGCGAACTCAGACGGGACCAACATAGAGCTTTCGATATGGACATGAGCATCTACGAAACCAGGAAGGATGTAGCGATCAACGTTTTCATCGAGCCGCTTGATATTCCTGATATGTGTATCGTATGAGACCAGGCAAGCCTCGATTTTCCTGTTCTTGATATCTACAAGATTTCCTTTAATATGCTGCATAAGATGTGGTGAAAATCAACGCATTAGTCGTGAAAACGATGCGGTTTGTCTCAAAAACGGGAAATTATGCGGTTATATTTGTTATTGCCAAAACCAAAACACTATTTTACCGTTCTTATAAAAGTTAAACCTACTATACTGAAGCGATTTCTCACCATTTCTTTCACTATTATCCTGTCTCTCGGCATGGCTTTAAATGTCAATGCAACTACCGGAGAGAAAGAGGAAAAGAGCAAGGATAAGAATCAGCAGCGGCCGAAGGAACAAACACTTCCTAAAGAAGTAGAACCTCAAGGTGGCTTGGAACAATCGAAACCTGTTCAAACTTTGCAGGTAGATACCAGTAGGGAAAGCTCATTCGAGAAATTTAACTTTATCTTCTACTTCCTTTACAAGCATAAATACGAGAGTGATGGAAGTTTCGAGAATGGAGATGTGCGATTGCTAGAAGCTAAGTAGCAACAAACGCGTCTATCTCTTTCAAAGTAATCCGACCTTCGTAAAAAGCCTTACCAAAGATTACACCGTAGAGTCCATCATCATGGAGTCGCTTAATATCGTCCATATTTCGAACTCCACCACTGGCGAAAACACATAGATCTGGAAACTTCTTGAGTATCTCCTTATAAAGATCAAAGGAAGGACCTTCCAAAGCACCATCTCTGGAGATGTCCGTAGTTTTCAGGTACTTCAACCCCCGGTCATAGAAGTATTGGATGTGCTCAAACACATCAATTTTTGTTTCTTTTTGCCATCCACCAACTCGTATGAGTCCATTCAGGCAATCTGCGCCCAAAGCAATTTTCTCACGTCCGTAAGACATAAGCCAGGAGGCAAATAGCTCTTTGTTATAGACTGCAATGGTTGCGGAGGTGATGCTATCAGCTCCAGCCTCAAAAGTTTTGTTTAGATCTCCATCTGTATGCAGGCCTCCGGAGAAGTTGATCTTGAGGTTAGTATAGGCGGAAATAGTCTCTAAAGTAGGATAATTGATTAGGCGCCCCTCTTTGGCACCGTCTAAGTCAACAAGGTGTATACGCTTAATGCCATGATCCTGAAACTCCTGTGCTACATCTAATGGGCTTTTTTTGTAAGATTTTTCTTTTTCATAATCACCCTGTGTGAGACGGATGGTTTTTCCAGAGATGACGGACAAAGACGGGACTAACTGCATTAGGCTAAGGAATGAAAAAATATTGGATCACACAAAAAAACCGATCCTTGTCCTTAACACTTACGAATTCAGATTGACCAATTTGAAGCCTTCCCCATGGACGGTAAGGATTTTCACTTGCTCATCATCCTTTAGGTATTTACGAATTTTTGCTATGTATACGTCCATACTGCGAGCATTGAAGTAGCTGTCATCTTTCCAGATCTTTTTCAAGGCGTCGCTCCGATCTACCGTCTTATTCACATTTTCAAAAAAGATCTTAAGTAGCTCGTTTTCCTTGGTCGTCAACTTGATTTCCCGACTAGGGGTCACCAATTTATTTTCATCATAGTAGTAGGTCATCGACCCGATGAAAAATTCTCTGGGCAACTCAGTCCCTTGGGTTTCCTTCAACGTTCTTTTGAGCACGGCATTGATTCTCAGCATCAATTCTTCCATGCTAAAGGGCTTTGTCACATAGTCATCAGCGCCGATTTTGAAACCTTGCACCACATCTTCTTTCATGGACTTGGCCGTGAGAAAAATGATTGGAATAGTCTCATTTTTTTGACGAATTTCAGTGGCCAAGGTGAAGCCATCCTTCTTAGGCATCATTAAATCCAGTATACATAGGTCGTATTCTCCTTCCTCGTATTTTATCCCACCTTCCTCGCCATCCCTTGCCAGGGTAGTTTCCAGGCCTTTCAATGACAAGTATTCGCTTAAAATCTGACCCAGGTTGGGGTCGTCTTCAACCAGTAGTATTCTAGGTTTCTGCATTTGATGTGGGTAGTGAGATGAAGAATTTGCTTCCTTTTCCGAGTTCGCTTTCAACAGAGATTTTGCCGTTATGCTGATCCACAACTCCCTTGACATAAGATAGGCCTAAGCCAAAACCTTTCACATTGTGGACATTGCCGGTAGGTACTCTGTAGAACTTTTGAAATATCTGTTTGCAAGCTTCTTTTGACATACCTACGCCATGATCTTGTACAGAAACAACAATGTTGTCACGACTTTGCTCGGTGCGGATGGTTATTTGGGGCTGACCTTCAGAATATTTGATGGCATTCTCCAGAAGGTTTAAGAAGACATTCAACAGATGAGTACTGTCGCCTTTTACTGCATCCTCTTTTGCATTAGGTATGTATCTCAGCTGGCCTTCCCGACTCTCAATCTGCAACGAGATTTTGCCAGCAGCCTTCTGGAGCAACTCATGAATGTGGACCTCATCCATTTTCATGGGCACATCGCGTTTTTCGAGAGCTGCCATTTGCAGTACTTTTTCTACGTGCTGACCCAGTCTTTGATTTTCCTCTCCGATCATTCCCAGGTATCGATCACGTATTGTCGCTTCAGCTTGCAAGCTTTTGTCACTGAGTGCTTCCACCGCCAGGCCGACAGTGGCGATAGGTGTCTTCAGCTCATGCGTCATATTGTTGATGAAATCATTCTTCATCTCAGACAATTTCTTTTGACGGAAGATCACCCTCACAGCGTATCCAAAGCAGAACATAATCACCAGCACCAGCACGCCGGAACTTGCCGACATCATCCAAATTTTACCGAGAAGAAATCTGCTTTTTTCTGGGAAATGGACAACTAATACTTCCTCTGTCCCCAAAATATCATTGGGAAATAAACTGGCTTTCAATTCGCTTTTGGCAAGATCTTCAGCTCTTTGAGGTTCCTGAAGGAAAATGAATTGGTTCAGCGAAGGGGTAAGTACTCCGTAATCAAATTCAATGCCGATACCTCTGTCTTTGAATTCGTTTTCTAACAATGAATCCAGTCGTTTTGGGCTAATTCTTCTTCTGAAACCCTGATTCTGGGCCATGATCTCTTGTAGAGCCGACATCATCAGGTCAGACTTATTGTTGACCTTTTGCATTTGCATCTGATCTTGGCTGGTCACAGAGGGGTCATTAAATCTGCGTTGTTCAGCAGGATAAGATTCACTTGAAAACTGCATGCCACCTCCTGACATATTGAATTGGACACTGAAGTCCTGCATCATGCCCAGAGAGTCGTTGATCTCGAAGTAGAACGAGGCCTGATTACCTCTTGGAATTGATTGTGCCTGATACTGAGGGAAGAGCCTACGGTTGAGAGCGGCATAGGCTTCCTGCCTTTCCAGCTTGACAGAAGCAGAATGCATAGCCGAGATGACATCTTTCTTAAAACGCTCCTCATTCTCCTCCATTAACGAAGAAATCCAGAACGTCTGAAAGATGACTAACCCTATGAGTGCCAGGCTCATAAGGCCGATTATCCACCTAAGAGGCTTTTTGATCATGACCCAAATCTACGCGCTAACTCACTGGCTGTTTGGGGTTTAACCAAATTTAACAAGCCTTAACCCGCCTTTAACAGAATTCTATGCTGCCCTGTCATACCTTCGATCCTAAACTCAAAATAAAAGGATATGAAAAACAAATTAATTACTGTGTTAGGCTTGATTGTGGCGATTTTTGGTCTCGTCATTTTAAGCCACGGTCAGGAAATTGATATCAAAATTTCCAGGGATAAAGACGGAAAGAAAGAAGTCTTTGAAAGAAGCTACAATAGCCAGGAAGAACTGGAATCGGATGATGAGTTCAAAGAGTTTGTGGGTGACGATGAGAAATTCCAATTCTACTTTGGCAGCGATGATGAAGATACAAAAGTCAAATTCTTCCATTTTGACGATGATGATGAGGGTTCGGGAGGTAAGAAGAGCAGATTCCACTACTACAGTTTCGGGGACAATGACTTTGATTTCGACTTCCCTACAGATGTAGATGTGGAGGAGTTGTTAGAGGAGCTGGAGGAACTGAAAGGAGATAGTAAGGTTATCAAGCGATTTCATAAGCGTTTTGATAGCAGATCCTCCAGGGAAGACATTCAGTTTGAAGAGCTATCTGAGTCAGAATCAAAGCGACTCATAGGAAAGAAAAAGCTGGAAGGGGTGAGTTTGAGAGCCGCAGCAGATAGAAAAGAATTTCGAGTTAGGGCCGAACTTCCAGGTACAGGCAAGCTGACAATCAGACTACTTGACCAAGAGGAAAATGAGATTCAAAGCCGGACGTATTCAAAAATTTCTGATACCTATTTGGAGAAATTTGACGTTCGAAATCTGGAGGAGGGCACCTATTTTGTCGAGCTCAATTTTGAGGGTAAGTTGTATGTTAAAAAAATGATCCTCGAGTGATGTAAGTGTCTGGAAACGATCTGGTTGAAATTTCGTATCTTTACTATACCTAAGAAAAATTTCACTTTTAAGAACCGGAATTTCAATGATACTTCAACCAGATTATGAGGAGTGGCTACCTCTTGCTCATGATGAAATAGTCGATCGTGAGAAAATTCACATTAGTAGCCACGGACGTCTCAAAAGTTTCAAAACAGAAGAGAAAGGTCGCATTCTAAAATTTGCCACGGTGCGTGGTTATAAAACCATCACCCTGCGTCTTGCAGATGGCGGCCGTAGATCTTATTACATCCACAAGTTAGTGGCCGATCATTTCTTGAAAAAGGACGATGATGCTCAACGATATGTCATCCATTTGGATCATAACAAAGAGAATAACCAGATGGAGAACCTAAAGTGGGCTACAAAGGAGCAGAAAGAAAAGCACCAGCAAGAGAATCCACTTTGGAGAGAAGGTATTACCCGTAGCGCAAAACTCACTGAGTCGAAGGTCAGGTTGATCAAAGAGCGAATTTTTGATCCAAACCGAAAGACGAGGATGAAGATGATCGCCAGACAGTTTGGCATCTCTGAAATGCAGCTTTACCGTATTAAAAGCGGTGAAAACTGGGGCCATGTGACAATAGACCTTCCCGAAGCGGATAGCGACGCTAAGTAGCTATCAATGTGAATCCCACACCATGGTGATTCCGAATACTGATACTCTCATCTTGATTTAGATATTTGCGGAGCCTGGATACGAAAACGTCCAGGCTCCTGCCTTTAAAGTAGTCGTTTTCTCCCCATACCTTGATCAGGATTTCTTCCCGTTTTACCAGAGTGCCCTTTTTGCCAACCAATACATTGAGTACGGCACCTTCCATCTCAGTGAGACTAAAGTCCTTATCAGGCCCAGTCAGAATCAGGTTTTTGGTATCGAAAGAGTACTGACCTACCGATAGGAGAGCGGGGGTTTCCGGGACGCCCTTAGATCTTCTCATGAAAACAGCCACTCGGTACAAGAGCTCTTTGATCGTGAAAGGTTTGGTCAAATAGTCATCTCCGCCAATTTCGAAACCCTTCCACTTATCCTCATCCATTTGTCTGGCAGTTAGGAAAATAATAGGGACAAAGTCATTGACTGATCTGATCCTTTGTGCCAACTCAAAACCATCCAATTTCGGAAGCATAATGTCCAACAGACAGAGGTCGTAATCGCCAGCTCTGAATTTGTTCCATCCCTCCTGACCATCCGCTGCCAGGTCTACGTCATATCCTTCTGCAGTCAGCTGATCTTTTGTGACAAAGCCCAGGCTGAAGTCATCCTCCACAAGTAGTAATCGGCCTTCAGGCATGCGCACGGAATTGAAGTTGAAATAGGTTGCCATTTCCAAAGATTCCAACCTTTCCCTTGTGCTTTTTCATCACATTTTTCACGAAATAAAGTCCTAAGCCAAATCCTTTTACGTCGTGTTTGTCTCCTGAAGGAACACGATAAAACTTATTGAAAACTTTGCTCCTCAAGTGCTCTGGGATGCCTTTGCCATTGTCCTGTACATTGACACTCACGAATGCGCCTTCTTTTTTTGCCGAGATCGCTATCTCTCCTTCACCATATTTAGCGGCATTGTCCAGAAGATTGCGAATGGTATCGGATATAAGGTCCTCGTCAGCGAGCACAAACAAGTTATTTTCTACTTCGTCTTTGATATTGACCGACCTGCCAATATTTGTCAATCGAAATTCAGCGATTACCTGCTGAATGATGCTGGCAAGGTCCAGTTTTTCTTTGTTGAGGGCACTTTTATTTTCTAGGAGACTGGTTCGCAACAGCTGATTGACATGCTTCTCAAGCTTGTTGGTTTCTTGAGCCATTACCTGGCTGTACTGTCTTAATCTGGGAGGAGCGTCTTTTCCATCACTTTGAAATACCTCTGATGCGATTTTCAAAGTAGCGAGGGGGGTCTTCAACTCATGAGTGATGTTATTTACAAAGTCTTTTTGGATACTGCTGAGCTTTTTCTGTCTCAGTATGACAAAAAGACCATAAGCGAAGAAAAGGACTACCAGGATCGTGAGGCCGGTAGTTACTTTCCAGAAATCCAGCTCTCCAAATGAGCCCTTACTTCTTTGAGGAAAGTAGAGGCCGAAATAATAGGCTTCATCCTTCAGCGAAGGGAATTTAGCTTTTTTAATTTTTGGACTGTTGGAGAGAGATGAGACAAAGTCACCATAAATCATCTGCTCATTTTCACAATCATATACTCCATATTCAAAATCCTGGACGATTGCTCTTTTTTCCAATTCAGCTTTTAACAAATACTCGACGGACTCAAGGTTTATTTTATTGTTGGTGCGGACGATGAAGTAGTTGTTGGAAATCCTCTCAACAGGATTATTCAATGGTATATCGGTACCCTCTATCTGACAGAGCGACTCCACCACATTGTTGAGTGCCATTTGTACCGAATGCTGAAACTGCTGATTTTCATTGGAAACAGCTTTGGATACCCAAAACATCTGGATGGAGATGATTCCCACCAAGGCCAGGGTAGCCAATATGATCAATATTCTGACTGGGGCATTCGTCACAATACAAAAGTAGAAGGTCTTACCAATCCTAAAATCAGTTTAACAACACGTTAACAGGTGCAGTTGTGTTGATCTTTACTAATTTTGAAATTCTTGAGGCATTAGCTCAGTTGGTTTAGAGCACTACCTTGACAGGGTAGGGGTCACTGG
>CAZZHO010000085.1:0-18091 GCA_964653795.1 uncultured Roseivirgaceae bacterium
GCACCCGTAGCTCAACTGGATAGAGCGCTGGATTTCGGCTCCAGAGGTTGAGGGTTCGACTCCTTCCGGGTGTACCAGTAAAAACGTGGTTGAATGTGCTTTAGACCACGTTTTTTTATGTTTTCAGAAAATTCATTTTCTTCACTTTCCGAAATCGCACGGAAAATCGCACGGAAATCTAAGCCATATAGCCCTGTACGCGTCTATCCAAAGGTCCTCATGGATAAGTCCAAGTTTTCCAAACAAGAGATTGAGCATTTAACCAGAAAAGGGCTGCGGTGGAGAGTGGAATTTGACTATGAAATCACCCCAGGAACCAAAAAAAATTATCAGTTCACACATGGCATTAATCATAAGTTTAAAGGACCCGAAAATTTCCACGAGAAAAGGAAAACCCTACTAGCAATTCGCCAAGCCTATGAGGAGTTATTGGATACCGGCAAATCTCCAGTTCAGGGTCAACTTGTACAATCGAAATATTCAGCTATTGATTCATTAAACTGGGCCGTTGAAGAATTGACGAAATCCACCGCCAACGCATCCACCTCATCCAGTGACTATAAAGTCCGTAAGAATGTCTTTACCGAATGGCTCTTAAAAAATGGTCATAAAAACACACCTATTGAGCTAATTGATAAAAAGACCGTTTCAAATTTTTTAGATGCAATGGCAAAGAAGTCCAGCGCATCCAATAGAAATAACTATAAACGGACCCTTTCAGCAATTTTCACCTTTTTGCGAAAAAAGGATCTGGTTTACAAGAACCCATTTGACGATATAGACCTTCTGAAATCCAAACCGCGAAAACACCGGTCCTATCTAGCATCACAAGAAAAAGAGATCACAGAGTTGCTGGAGGCCAATGACCCCAACCTAGGCCGGTTTGTTAGGGTTTTTAGCTACCAGTTTTTGCGACCAATCGACACCATTCGAATAAAGGCCAAAAATGTCTACTTGAAGGATAGAATACTATTTGTAGATACCAAAACCACAGGCGACGAAAAGAAGAGAATTCCGGAGATATTAGTCAATGATTACCAGTACTTATTGGATCAATCAACAAATCCGGAAGATTTTTTATTCACACCATTAGGCCCTGGTAGTTGGGAACTGAAGGAAGGTGACAAAGGAAAACGGGACTATTTCACTACGCTCTACAACAAAAGAGTCAAAAAGCCGCTAAACCTGGAAAGTGAGTACGACATGTATTCACACCGCCATACCAAAACCGAGGAAGTCTATCGACACCTCTATGAAATACACGATGGTATTGAAGAAAAGGTATTGAACGAATTAATGAAAATCACCGGACATGCCAGCCTAGCAGGATTAAGAAAGTATCTCCGATCTATACGGGCTCAATTGCCTGGTGATTACAGTGATTTATTAAAATAAAAACTATTTGGTCTCTTTGGGAATATCTCCGGTTTTCAGGGAATCACCAACTACCTGACCCAGGACCATTTTACTAGAATCATCAATGATTTTAATTAATTTATCCAAAATATCCTCTGATGGATCTCGTGACAGCTGATCTAAATTCACGGCCTCCAAGGATTTATTAATTTTTTGATCCAATTCCATGGAAATCCAGCCCATTGATGCCCATGGATAGTGATAATTCATCCATATAGGTGAATCCTTCCATGACTCTCCAGGATACGTAAATGCTTTTAAGCTCGGTGGTCCCTTCTCTAATTCCCGTAAACCCATCTGATACCAAAAAGCCTCAGTTGGATAATGTAATTGTTCTAATGCAGGATACTCAACCTTAAGATCTTCAATTTTTAACGCTACTTTTGAGTGCATCTCCGCAATTTCTGCTTGGGATAATTTAAAAGATACATCATCTTCTTGCTGTCGCCTCATCTGCTCAGATGTGAGCTTACTTCCAATTTTTTGTAACTTTATAAGCTCGAATTGAGCAGCAAAAAACTTATTCCGAGGCTCAAGCACAAATTTCATTTTTGGGAAATCGACTGTGAGGTTCTTAAGATTATCTTCATAATACTTCCTTTCAATTTTGGCTAATTCTAATTGTGGTTTCCCGCTAAAAACATGAGGTACTTTTTGTGATAATTCAGCGTCAATCCTTCGATCAGCCTTCACCAATTTATTTGCAACCCATGGAATCATTTTAACCAAGAATTCACGCCACTTATACGATTCATTAACAGAATCTGCTTGTGATCCAAAGTAACTTTTCCAAATATCCTTTACGAGTAATATCAATAGCACCATAGCCAAGAAGGCAAATGGTCCGATAATAATTAACTCCAATATGGTCAACTCACCCCAATTCATCGATGGCCCTGGTTAGCCTACGGAAATACCATAAAATTAAACTGATGCCCAAAATGGTAACAACCATACAAGCAGAAGTCAAAGATACCTTCAAATTTTCTGACACTTTATCACTAGTTGTTACTGTAACTATTGCTAAGAATGCACCCAGTGAAGTGGTACTCAAAATTGTAATCTTCAAATGCAGCATTCTTATAAACTGAACGTGCTTATTCGTTTCTTCTGACATTTTTCAGTAAGAATCTATAGTGTAACGTAAACTTAAAAATAGCGGTTTAGACTATTCTTACCCCGCGATAAACCCGTTTTTGTTCAGCCCTTCTTCCCTCCTAGCTTACCCATAGCACCCTGAACAATACTTCCTAAATGCGGTGCAGCAAAGTAAAATCCTAGTATCAGCATCACAGCTCCAGTCATTTGATCTATGCTATCGCTTATTATTTCAGCTGATCTTTCTAGCTCGTCACCATCAACCCAAACGCCGGCAATGGCAAGTCCAATTCTTGCAAAAAACAGCAACAACCAGCCTACTGTGATCATCAGAGCTATTAACCTGCGAGCGAGGTTCTGACCTTGCGTTGATTCCATCCATTTCACTGTCATCATTCGGGCTTCAGTGATAGCCTTGGCTGCATCTTCTGCTTTCTCCTCTTTAGTGTAAATCAGCTTATCAAAGCCCTTACTGACACTTTCAATGGTGTCACCAATAGCTTTAGGTGATCCAAACAGCCTTCCAATAAATCCCATTATGCTACCGCTTTTAAATGTTCCTCCCAAGGAAAACCAAGTCCTGGATCTTTCTTTCTGGATGGATCTAAAAAGTCATGCCTATCTATATCCATAACTCCCTGCTCTGTCAACATAATACTAAGCTCTGCTCCCGCGTCAAATTGCTCTGATGTTAGGTAGGGCCTTTTTATAGCCTCCAAAAAGGTGCCGTAATTATATACTCCTGATACAAGGTATTCTGTTCCTACGGTGCCTACATTGTAATTCTTAGCATGGTAAGCTATTTCTTCAATATCCCTCAATTGAATAATCACCCCTGATGGGGTAACTAAGAAATGTGCTGATAGGCGCAGTTTCGCTAACCATTCCTCGGCGGAGTAGATTTTACCATCATCATCCTTTATCCACTCCCCCATCGCATGAATTATTTGCATTACCGGCACTTGCCTTCCACCTCCAAATCGAATTCTTCTATTTACAATTTCCATCTATCACTTCCCCTTTAATGCCTGCGTTATGACGATCTCAATTTTATGGATGTCATTTTTTAAACCATCTAGCTTTTCCTCGATTCGCCGCTCAAAACCATCTTTCCAGTCTTCAACTTTGATAAGTCGCTGATCCATGGCTTCCTGCTTCTCCCGTATTTGAGTGATCTCAATATTCTGCTTCTCATCCTGTTTGTTTTGATCTCGGCCGAGCCCTCGAAAAAAAGAAAACACAGCGATCAATCCCGTAATAACACTGATAACTATCGCCACTTCACCCATTTCCATCACCTTACACTTACTCTGTTAAGTACCACGCCACCATATTCTTCTGGTACCGCTTCTGATCCATTCCAAAGTGTATATTCATCACTATTCCTATCCAAGAATTTTTTCACCGTCTCCCAAGAAGAAAAGGCAAGATTTCGGTGATACTGATACATACCTTGATTGCGGCTTTCGCTGGGTCGAGTCATATTCTGACCCTCTAGGTATTGAGTTCCTAGTGCCGTGTCCTGCTCCTGTCCAGCATATCGGTAGCGGGCATAAGCGAAGTGAGCTAATACCATCTTTAGCCCAAAATGTGAATAAGTATCACCGCTCCACGTGTAGTCGTAACTATCAACGAGATTAGGATAGCTTCCATTTGCAGTGGCCGAGGCATCTTTTAGTAGGTCAAAAAACAGTCGATCCTTTAGCAGTGGACGCAGGTCCTCAATTTGAGCGGCTCGAATAAATCGATCAAAGTCCTTTGTCTTCTTTTGAGGATTCAGGTCTGTGACGGTCTTCACATAGTCCACATCTACTAGTTGGTTCACTACTGGTATGGATTTAAGAGTTATGTACTTGAAGGGCTAATGTCACTTGAAAGCTGTCACTACCAGCGTCCAGTAAAGCATCGTTAGTCAGTCCATTCGCGCCTCTAGTTATTTTCGATACCTGGGCATTGTATTGTACCGTATGCGTGGAAGTGTTTATCCCAAGTCCAGGAGCCACAGCAGCTATGAAGGCATCTATCGCTGCCACCAACTGTGTATTCAGTAGAGTCTCTATTGCCGTCTGTTTATTGGCGTTCACCACACCGAATGCAGCTATGGCAAACGTGTGCCGCTTTTCTACATCCACATCCCCTAGTGATCCAAGGGCCTGCCGCTGTACATTCGAGCTACCTGCAGCCCATTCCTGGTACACGCTTTCTGTCACATATACCCTTTTATTCGTTATTGCCATCTCAAATTAAGTTTTTCGCTTTCAACTCATATTCCTTCTCCGCTACCATTAGCGCAATATCCTGTGTTTCCCTTGCCACATTACTAGGGTCATCCTGTTCCTCAAACACCAGCCACTCCGCATGATGCAATCCCAAACTTTCCGCAAAAGCTACCAAGTTCTGACGTGGCATATTTTCCAACTCAGTTATTCTGGAGGCCAGCTGCGTTCTTGGATCTTTCAATAATGGCATCCCTTAAAGCGTCTTGATTTTATCCATCAGATCTGCCACCAGTGTCTTTTTCTCCTTACCCTTCCAAGCAATTTTGTGATACTTACACAGTTCCTGAAGCTCTATTTTAACTTGTCCTTCCAGGTCATCTTTCACCTGCTGCAGCCTCCTGTTTGCGTCGGTCTCCTCTTGGAGTGCTAACTGTTCGCTTGCTATTTGCTGCTCCTTACTTACTGGTTGCTTAGTAGGTGCTTCCCTTTGCTTCGCTCTGTCTTGCCGCAATGCCTCAAGATCCACCGAAGGCATCTTTGCACGGTTTTCATCCCTTCCAGATTTCAGCTGCTCGGCGGTCTTTTGCTGTCCCACTGCTTTATCCCTGACCTTTTGTCGGTCAGCCCTTAGCTTCTTCAAAACCTGCTCTTCTTTCATCCTTCTACTGATTTAGTGTGGAAGGATGCTATTAAGCAAACTTGTTTACCCAAACGTCTGTTTTACTTACTGGATATGAAGTCTTATAGAAGTTGATCAATCCCCAATCTTCAGACAATCCATCAGGAGTCACTAGATCAAAAGTGTCTTGACCATTACTTTCATTTAAGTCACCGTTGTAATTGGTGATTTTCAAACCATGTTGACCACCTACAAACCAAAACGCTTCTTCTCCGTCAATTCCCTTTTGCCTTTTTTCTATCAACGCAAATACGGTTTCGCCACCATAGTACCACTTGTTGAATAGATCCGTTTTGGCAATATCATTTGTTGGTAGCTGCAAACCAGATACAAAGTGCTCGCTTCCTACTCTACCAGGTGTTTCTCTTGGTCTTACACCTGCGTTCATGGTGGTCATTCCTTTTTGACCATACCAAATAAATGCTGCGGCCGAAGGCACCAAATCAGTGATTCTACCCTTCGCATAAGTGCCATCCTTCACAAATTGAGTGGCATCAAATACATCCAGATTTGAAGTTGGAATTAAAGCTACCTTCTGCTCAATACCCATTTGCGGGGTATCCGCTCCGTCACGCACTATATCTGTGCCAGTAGATAGTGTATACAAGATTTCAGACATGTCCTTTTATTTTGTGTTTCTCTAATTTTTTCTTTCCCGTCTGCGCAGTGCGCTCCCTTCAATTAGAGTCCTTTTGTATGGCCTAGGACGTGCCTTTAACTTATTTCAAAGATAAGGTTTTTTTCACGAAAACAATATCCGTACACCACTGTCACCCCTGTTATCCAAGTCACTGGATCGCAGAGGTATAACCACGCTAGGCTGGGCAAAGTGGTGTCCCCATCCGTCATAACTATGCTCTATTTTATCCGCACCTTTCACCTCCACATCATCTATCGTCACATAATCATGTGCCAGTATCAGATTGACTTTCTGTATGACCCAGCTCGGCACCGGCTCGAAAAATTCCAGCATCCGCTTTTCTAGTGTCACGTCCCTTAGTTTCGACTGATTACTATTGGCACTTACAATATTTTCATATTCGTTGGAGTCAGCAGGTTTAGTGAAATCCGCCTTCAATCTGAACTGAAAGGTGACCGCTGACCCTCGGCTGTCAATACCGAAAGCCACTTCATTGTTGTAGTATCGAAAAAGGACTGAATTTCGTATTTCAGGCCGCACCTCTAATATCTCACTTTCTACCCGATAGCTTCCAGATCCATCATTCATATAGCCCTTTCCCCTTATCTGATAAATACCTTCAGGTAGCGATAGTGGAAATCGGGTATGGATGACTTTGTAGGTGGTCATATCATTGATCACACTGCTGGCTCTATTGGCAGCTCCTTCAAACTCAACATTTTCCCCATCTTCATAGGACACCAAAGTACCATCCTCATATTCCGTCGGGTCTTCGAAGCTGTCAGCTATTACCACCTCACCTGTGCCGTATTTCACCAACTCCAAAATATTCACATCGAAGCTTGAGTTCCATATTACATCTATAGTATCCGTTTGCTCCCAAGGTTGAGCAAAATTTCTTGAATAAGGCTTGGCATATTCATGAAATAAACGATCATCAGGGTTATTCGCATTTCGTCCTGAAAATTCCTTTCGAACTATTCTTACAGGATTGGCTTTAGAAAATGACAATACAGTGCTCATATTTCACTCAAATGCCATCCAATCAAATTGTTGATCATCACCAGTACCACCTCCGAAACTATCAATTCTGTACCAGTTTACTTCAAATTGCGTTGTTGTAATATTTTTTACCGTTACAGTTTGTACATCATTGAAACCGCTTGGTTGCCTGGCAACGACAAAAACACTGGTCGGAGGACTGTTAAAAGTGTGATTAAATGGAATCGTTATTACTACTACCCCTGTTGATGTCGATAGGTTTAGTGTACTGACATGGGTTCCCCATTTGATTTTAGGACTAGTTAAACCTCTTGGAAAATTTGGAGCACCTGTATCGTCTTCATCTACAATGTCCTTTACCCTTAACTTTTGATTCACAGGATCATATCTAAATCCCGCACCCATCCATCGAATACTTATATAGTCTACCACACCACTGCCACTGGTGCCATTTTGTATGTCCAGTGTTTGATATGGACCATCAGTGGTACTACTTAATACCAGTCTCATGGTATCAGCCTGAGTATCACTACCGGTGTTTACCTTGTACATGGTCCCATTTATAATGGCAAAAAAGCTCCTGTTTACTGTATAAACACTACCATTCACAGTGATGGCATCTGCCGTGTCAAACGCTATAAAATCGGTAGTCGGTGCATCTAAAGACAAAATTCCTCCATCCAACAATCGGAAAATAGCGTCATCTACAGCCGCCTTCACCATGTTAGCAATTTCTATAGGTCGATCTTTTACACTATCTGGATTCACATCACTCCTCCACCCGCTAACACGAAGATTTCTTCCGAAATTCACCAATGAATTTACTAGGTTCCCTACTCCTTTCTCGCTCCTCTTTGTCATGTTACCTCATCCTCAATTTTAATTTTTCACATAATCTGGATTTCTTTCTTTACATCGCAATTCAACCAGATTTTCAGTTAAAAAAGTTAATTCTTCCAGATACCCTTCGTAGGTATCATTACCATTTACAATCCTTATTCTTCGACTCAATCCTGTAATCAATTGTTGGAACTCTTTGGCTGTTAATCCAAACCTGACCTTCAAGTCATCAGCTAAAAATATCGGCTCTACTCCCGCACTTAAGTCTGCATTTTCAGCTATATACGCAGCTTCGCTACCGATCTTGCTTGTCGCAGACTTGTTCCCATCACCCTCCACGAAACGAATAGGATTATAGCCACTAAAATTTCCCCCTTCAGCAATCTCCCTTCTTTTGTATTCTTGAATAACGCAGCCATTTATCATTTTCAAATGATTCAATATTGTCCTGCCTGGAGTGAGTAGATAGTTTGTTTGAGTTGAATTATTCAATATACCTGTCGTTCCGGTATTGTCATTATCCACTACAAAATCAGATCCGCTTCTCTTTACCACTTGGTAAAAAATCTCCCTGTTCATTTCGTCACTCTGGCCACCTGATATGGTATTATTCCTCACCACTTCTTTCAGGTAAGAGCTGCCTATTGCATTGGTCCTTACGTTATAGGTCCTGCTGCTTATTTTGTCAAGCCCTGTCACATAGGACCTCGTAGTATGTACAGAGTTAATATAGTTATTGGTCCCGGATACTCCAGTATCACTAGCCTTTTCAAAAATCCGATTCCCTGACAGTATTTTACCAAATACCCTACTCTCATTAGCCTCTCTTTTAAAACTTGTTGGATTGGATATAGTCATGATCGGTGGATTGGTGCTGTCATAGACATAATCCACTCCTTCCAACCTCAAAAATGGTTCACCATTTTCATAGTCAATAAAAAGACATATAGGTTCGATGGCATTGATGTAACCGAAAAAATCATCAAGGGACATTTGAATAGGGTAATCTGTTGTGTTTCCTCCTCGTATTAGACCCCCATTGGTAAACCCTACGAATGCCAGCCTACCATCACTTGTCCCCTGATATATACTTCCGTCTGTTCTTTGGAGCAGTGTACTTCTTACAGCGTCTTCCTTTCCAATAATTTTTTGCCCAAGCCGCAAAAAAATCTCCCAAGGAAGCATTATCTCACAGTTGCTAGTTTCTATTTCGTTAAGGCCATCTATCTCGGTCTTCGTGAGGCTTAAAGTGTATGTTTCGCCAGGTCCGGGAGTGGTAAAGGCAGCCACGTCATTTCCATCAAAATTCTTAAGCTCATGAAGGTTGGTGGTCACATTTGACCTATTTAAGAAATTGCTATCATCTTGGTTAGGAAAGAAAAGAATCGAAACAGATCCGTCAATCAAGTCTTCAATTCTCTTCTTATAGTCTAGCGTACCATTTAATACAGTTGTATAAATATTAGTTGCATCATCATATATCGCAACAGACAAAGTACTCACCGCAAAAGCCCCATATGCAGCCGCCTTCGCTCTTATAGCCGCGGCCGCACCATTGATGAACTTTAAACGCTTTTCAGCAAATGTTTGACTAAATCCATCATATCTCTGGTGACGTTTAATCTTTGGTAGAAAATCCTTGAAATTATCAAGATCATCAGTCCTATCCACACCATCTAGAAGCAATACTATTCTAGCCACCATTATTGATAGAATTGTTGGTTGATATATTCCCGATCATTTCCTTCCCCATCCCCTGTTACGATGTAGTTGTTCACCACCATCTTTTTATCCCGGAGTGTTTTATTCAATTCCCTTACTTCCTTTCTCAACTGACCGTCACTACCACCGTTAGACCCACTTAGTGCCTGCCGTAAATACAGGGTGTCGATCATATTGCGGCCACCGCTTCCCATCATTCCCATCATCCTATATAGTCGCGCAGCTTTAGGAAGGTCTTCATTCGGGAAGTCCCTGCCTATTAATTCATTATCGGCGGCGGTCACAATTCTTTCGCCTTTGCTGGCTAGTATTGGAATGCTGTCGCTAGTACCTGTTCCAGGGCCTTCTAAATAATCTGTACCTGTAGCGTATCCGTTACCAGTTCTTAAAAGGAGACTGTCTAATAAATTGTAATACCTCCTTTCCTCCGCTCTGTCGCCTCTTCTTTTAGCTAAAGTCCATTGCTCATAAAAACCAATTGCTCTTTTTACACTTTCATTTTCATATCCTAAATCGGCCTCCATTCTTTGTATTCTATCGAAAAACTCATCATCAAAACTGATGTTATCGACATTTGGAGTACCAATATTTATTACGTCGCCGGTGTTAAGTCCATCGAAATCCAAACCACCAAGTCCACTATTTCCGCCGGTCTCCCCACCAAAAGGATTGGAGGCCAAAGCACCAATATCACCTTTGATAGCATTTAGTTGATCTACCATTAGAGCAACAGCTACCATCCCAGCGCCAAAAGTGGCGAAAGCTGCCCCTGGATTTCCAGTTTGGGCTAATGTTACCAAAGCACCCGCGGCGGCATTCGCCGTGCTTACCCATATTTGTCTTTTAAGTGAGTCTCGCTGACCTTTTAATTTTTCAATTTCAGCCTGACGGTCTATTTCGGCAATCTTATCAGATTTCTCCTGTTCCAGTTTGGCTACTTCTTCAGCGTTATTACCTGCTTTCGCTATTTCCTCATCGTATCGGTCAGCTATTGCCTGCTTTTCAGCGTCTAACCTATCAAGCTTTTCAGAAAGCATTCGATTTTCTTTCTGGGTTACAAAGTCATCGATACTATCTAAGCCATTCGCGATCGCACCCACTACAGAGGCGGCCTTTTCTTGCTCAATTCTCAACCTCTCATCTGCCGCCCATGCATTAATATCTAGGATCTCATTTGCATGTTCCTGTTCAGCTAATGCTAATTTGGCTTGTGCCTCTTTAGCCACTGTGAGTACATCAGCACCAGCATCAGTCCTGTCTTTTACTTCTTTCTCTATTTCTTCTTTTCTACGCTTAAGTCTTTCATCAGCTGCCTCGATTTCTAATTCCTGATTTTGGTCAAGAGCCTTCTTTTCTAATCTATACCTATCAGCTCCCTGATCACGCAATTCCTGCAATTCTTGTGCAGCGGCCTCTCTTCTTTTCAATTCTTCCAAATCCCTCGCCGCCTGTCGTGCTTCCTCTACACTTTCTATATTGGCTTGCTCTTGGCGCAATCGTTCTTTAAAGGCTTCAGCTCTTGCTTTTTGCTCCTCTTCCAGCAATACAATCTGAGCTTCATAAAAATCCTGCTCTGCTGTCCTTCTTTCTCTCACCACTTCCAGTAGCCGGTTACTTAGCACTTCGCTAAGTCCTGTGTTCTTGATTTTTTCTTTCAATAAGGTGGCGTCACTAGTAGCTAATAAATCATTAATATCTATCTGCTCAGTGGCTGCTGTCTGGAGTATTGATACTTGTTTTTCCAAACTCTTATCAAGCATTTTTTGAGTTTGATTGAGTAGCTTCTGACGCTCTTTTAAGTTTCTTGTATTATCTCCTATTATCCTTTCATTGATGGCCTTCTGATTATCCGCTCCATCTATTAATATATCCAGTTCCTGCTCTATCAGATCGCTCCTGATTTGTCGCTGGCGAATAGCATTAGCCCGCACCGCTTCAGTCTTGGCAATCTCCGCATCACTTACAGTCTGCTCCAGCTCTATTATTTCTCGCTGTTCATCTCTGGTTAGTTCCCTGCTTTCATCTTTTGCCTTCTGCCGGATACGTCCGATCTCTTCCGCATTGTTTCTGGCGATCTGTAAATTCTCGTCCTGTATTTTGATATTGATTCGAGCCGCTTTTTCCGCTGCTTGCTGTTGTTCCAATAGACTTATTGTAGCATCATCCGCGATAGCATTCTGCCTCGCATACTCTTCATTCAGATCAAGTAATGACTTCCTGAGATTAATATTTTGCTGATCGAGAAATTGCCTCTGCTTCTCTAGTTCTTCTGCCTTTTCTACAGCCTCACCTATCTGGTCAGAAACTCCTTTGAAGGAGTTTTGCATTTCCTGTAGTCCTTCTTTCCATTCCCCGGAAAGCAGTTTAGTAAGGCCCGTCCCGAACTTGGCAAATCTGCCGACGATCACATTCACTCCTGCCCCTATTTTGGACAACACGATGTTAAACTGATCCGCAGGCCCCTGCACCTTAGCAATAGCAGTACCCACCGCCGCAAATGCTACTACCAGCAACCCTATTCCGGTTCCAATAATAGCCGCTTTGGTGAGCTTTAGTACTTTATTGAATCCTGTAGTAGCCTTAGCACCTTCTCTCAGACTGGCTGCAGATTCCAGTCCTTTTTCAGCGAAGTTTCCAAGACCCGGTACCACGTTATCCAAGGCGCTTGCATAGTTGCCAATGTTGATCTTGTTCTTCTCTACTTCCGAGGAGTTCTCTTTTATAAACTCGGTATTCTCATTGATTTTCTTATTGACCTCTGCCCTTGCTTTTGCTGCTTCCTCATCATCGCCCTTTATTCCATTTCGGATCTTTCTCAGTTTGCTGTTATTAGCAATAGCATCGTCTATGCTCTTTACCTCTTTATTTAGTGCCTCGCTGAGGTTATTGATGCCAGTCGCATTTTCTGCTAACTGGTTTTTATTCTTATTGTAGGATTTCTGCAGCTTCTTGAGTTCCGCATCTTTTTCTGCATAGAGACGCTTTTCTACATCAGATGCATCTGTCAGGTTTTTAGTTTCTTTCTTGAGCTTGGTCTGCTCCTCCCTGATCTGCTGCATTTGAGATAGGTAATCACCCTGCGATGCCAGCAGACCATCTATGTCAATATCAAACTTTGCTAATGATAGCTCCTTCGCCACAGTTCACAGACCATATTTTCACAATGGACCGGATTCCCCGGTAATAAAATAGTCTGTATGGCTGGACCAGCCTTTAATGAAGAGACAAGCCTACTCTATGACGCTAGGCCATTTTATACCATAGGCACCGTGATCTTGGATCAGATCACCCTCTTTATTGATATAGGTAGTGGATATTTCTTTTTCTTCAGCTTCTTTTTCAGCCTTCCACGCTTTCCTGTATCGAAACCAATACATCAAAAAAGCAAACGGTAAGCCAAACAAAAAGAAAGCTATTCCAAGCATTACCCCCAGCACTTTCAACGCCTCCAATATCATAGTCTCAAAGATAGCGAAATATCCTCTCATCTCGTCAATACCACCGCCTCTGTTACATACACCTTTACTAGCTCATCTATCAGAGCGCTTGCCACCCTGTCAAATACCTCTTCGATCCGTTTGGCGGTGAAGACATTTTCAACAAAATCACTACCTCCTTTCTGAAAAGTCTCGGTACCTTTTTTAGCAATGTTCTTCGCTATCGCCCAGGCAAGACTTCTTTGCGTTATTTTCCGGTTCAGCGCTCTTATACCTTTCTGCTGCAGCCATAGTTCTATTCGTTCGACCATTGGCATTTTACCAGGGCCTCTGCCTCGCTTCATATATTCTGCATAGTCAGGACCGAGAATTTCACCTATCAGGTGGGTAGTGCTCACCTCGATAGTTTCACGCACCATCTGAGCAAACTTGCCACTGGCTTTCATGCCTTGGCGCACATAGTCTTTGATGATGTCATTTGTGCCGCGCTCCAACTCTTCACGCAAAACCTCAACCGCCACCAGTTTGATGCCTTCCACTTATTCCGGTATTACCTGATCATTGATGATCGTCAGCCTATATCCCATCCATATACCATCACCATGCATCCCTAGTATACCATATACCTCTTCACCTGGTAGTAGCTCTAGTTGATACTCATTGATGGTCAGATTGTTATAATCAGCTATTTGTTGCATTACGCCACCACCATCTATCATCGGTTTGGCATGCAGTTCATACCTGCCTTCCGCAGCTTCTCCACCTTGCACATCTATCGGTTTTTGGGTGTCAGACGGCTCCACTATTAGCAAACGACCACTATACTCGATGGATTCTATTTTTCCAGATCCGTTATTTCTAAGTTTGATTCCATTTGGCTCCGTGAAGTGAAAAATATATTTGGTGTATTCGCTTTTCTCCTCATCATCCTCATCCGCTGAAAATATATTGGCATAATCCAATGCTTCCCGGTTATGCTCAAAGTAGTACGGCGAAGACTTGAATGGCTTAGTCCTTTCTGGCAATGGATACGGGTCAACATACGCCGCAAAAGCTCTGAAAAAATCCACGTTGGTCATATCAATTCGCCTTTTAGTTCGTACTCCAGTTTTTTAGCGATGATAATAGCTTCACTAATGCCATTCGCCCATACATTATGGGAAAAGGTTTTACCCTCTCTGTACTCGTACATCACATACCGCTTCATCCCTTTTTGTTTTTTTCGATCATTCTTTTCGCATACAGCTTGGAGTGTACTGCGCTGATCACATCCATCTCCACTTCCATCATCACCCTTCCAAATGTCCATCCGGCTATTTCTTCAGCAGTTTTATTCAAGCTCTTGCCAATACCCTTCAGCACGTTGGCGATACCAAACTTTTTCAGCTCGCCTCTATCTATTGCGGCCATATCAGAATCAGGTGGCAATAAGCTGTAGATGTTGTTTTCTTCAATCTCGATCTCCTTCACCTGTTGCCTTATCCAATTCACAGCCGGATATATCTGGCTGGCTCTCATATTTATCACCACCCATCTTGGCACATTAATGCAAATCCGCTTCGGCCTTGTACCGTCCCTCAGTTTTTTGGGGACATACCATATTTCCCATCCGTATAGCAATTGAATGGCCTCTATGAAATTGCAAGACCGGATCTTCTTGGCTGCCTCATCATATCGTAGAGCTTTTATACCCCTGGCCTTTATTTTCCACCATCCTATTCGAATTACCGGCACACCTTTTACCCATCTGAAAAAGTCCAGGTATTCTTCCTGTTGATCTTCTGGTAAAGTCAGTATGGTTTTAATTCGGTAGTCTTTCATGATATGCTCCAATAAAAAATAGGGAGGCATTTCACCTCCCTACCGACCAGGAATACCCCAGTCCATTAGCGGTTTCTTCTCTTTTAAGAAGCTGCCTGCCCTATAGCAAATACAGGGCTGGTCTCTGTATGGAATGAACTCACCGGAGCGCTTACATAAGCCATCTCCAGAGATACTTCTTCATTCAATACTATATCCTGCTCATCACCACCGTTTCCAGATTCATCCGATCTATCAACGTACATAGAATGTGCAAATGTGACACCTGGGAATTCAGGAACAGTAAACTGTCCAAAGTCGCCAACGGTATCAGCCATTGCTTTCGCAGCATTGATCGTTTTTCTGTTTTTAGGTGGTATCCAGAAATTCACCCCTACTAGTCCATTTTGGAAGAATAACCCTTCCCCAGCAAATGTTCCTGTCAAGTTCACTCGTGTACTCGGCACAATTCCAGCGTACCCTAGCAATTGGGCAGCGGTGTTGCTGGCATTGCTTTGGCCATCTCTGCCAAGTTTATCCGCAAGTGCTCCAGCCTTGCTATCCACGATACCCACAATCTGTCCTTTGTACTGATTATGATATAGGTAATGCTTGACCTCTCCAAAGAAGTTATCTTTCTCTGCGAAAGGTATCACTACTTCATCATTGGTCGCGCCAAACACACCATTGGCACCATCGGCTGCCGCAGTTGTTTCGTCCGCTTGCAAGCTGGTCACAAATGATGCATCTGCCCTGGCTAGCAAGTTGTAAATCGCGTTTCTTTTTGCCGATGCATACATTTCCTGAAACGAATACAGGTTGTTATCAGCAAGCCCCAAACTCACTTGGAAGGACTCCACTAGTTTAGTCCACGATATGGTTTCAGTCCCAGAGTCAGGATTGTTACCATTGTGTTTGGGTACTCTCACAGTTCCATTTCCAGCGGCTTGCCTGATTGGAAATTTAGCTGTCACTGTCCTGCTCTCAGATGTCCTAATGTTCGCAAACAAAGGATTTGCCATCTCTCCAAGTGCCGCCACTCTCACCGCCGCAGAATCTGGAAGTTTCCACTCTGCTCCTAACATTCTCTCGTTGAATTTTGCTTGCGCCGCAACCAAAACCGAGCTACTCATATTTGGCATTTTCTACTTTTATTTTTGAGTTCTACTTTTAATTTCAATCGTAGACAAAGTTTTCACTCTGCCTAGCTGCTAATTCCTTCTGACCCTCTTCACTCATGGGATTGATATTGTTCTTATCAGCCCATTTCTTAAAGTCAGAATATTTCGAAAATTTACCGGTAGAACCTCCACCGTCACCATCTCCTCCGCCCATGCCGGATTTCTTCACAAAACCCTCAGCATCTACGAATGAAGCAAATACATCTTCCAATGATAATGGCTCAAGCACATCGTTTTTCATTACCTGGCCATCCTTTGTGACGATGGTACGACCTTGATCGTCTTTATCTATTGCATGATCAGCCTCAAATAGTTGAATGATTCGATCCTTCGAAATGATAGTTTCCTCAGGTAACTTACTCTTGAGGTTCGAAGCTCTTTCAAATTTAGCAAGTTTTTGAAAACTTTCGTTTTTAACACTTGTTACTTCTTCTCCAAGTGATTTCACTTTTCCTTGCAGGGCTGCTTTCTCCTCTGTCAGCACCCTCACCTTTTCATCTACCTCCACGTTTGCATCAGCAAGGATCTTTTCACCGTAAGCCTTCACCACTTGGTTGATGTCTTTCCTGCCATCCTCTAGGTTCAATCCTAGCTCATCGTGCAATTGCTTGGACAAAATTTGACCCATAGCAGACTTACCTTCCTCAAATCGATTATTTCCAAATGTCGATTTATCATCGTCCGTATACAGTTTTGGAACTTCCAAACTCACAACCTCTTCAGCTTTCGCCGCCTCAATCAGTTTGGAAACATCAAATCCAAGACGCTTGAGTTCATTCTCTGTTTCCTTGTTTAACATCGTCCCTTACTTTTCTTCAGATTTCTTTTTCGTTTCTTTCTTAGTTTCCTTCGGCTCCAACGAAGGCTCGATGGAATAAAGCTGCTTGAGCAATACATCCAGGTTAGTCACACCTTTCACCTTTTCGTCCTCGACATCTGCCTTAGCCTTTGCTAAGATTTCAGCCAGTTCCTCTTTGGAGAACTTCTCCTCTGATTCCACAAAGTGATTTTTAGTGATGTTGCCATCTCTACCAGATCCGACTATCACTTCCGCCAATTCATACTTCACGCCAATCTTCTGTAGCATGAAGCCACTGTTGTGCATCTGGCTATTGTACTCTTCGATGGCCATAGGTGTCATGCCTTTCACATAAGGCTTTTTCACCCTTCTCACTTCCGTCACCCCTCTACTGTCTTTCTCAAGCTGTACACGCCTGCAGACAAATCTCTCTTCTGCCATAATCTATTCTTGTTCTGTATTTGAAATTGATTTTTCCTTTATGTAGTCCTTTAGGTCTGCCTGTATTTCCTCGACCTTTTTATCAGCCATTTTGGTAATCAGAACTTGATTCTTCCATTCTCCGAAATACAGTTTCATTATCTTCTCTTCCTCAGGTACAGGGAGGCTTAATACCTCCTGAATTGTCATGTGGACAAATGGCTCTACTTTCACTAGCTTCTTGTAGAAGTCCAGCAATAGGTCATCATTTTGAAACCTTGAGTCAATAAGCTGATAAAGGCGATAATCCAGCTCTGCCACGCTTAGCTCTTCCCTTCTGCCTTTTTCGTATTTCTCTTGTAGCTGATCGGGGGTCTCTATCATGTACCTTCTCCCTTGCTTCTTCTGGTATTTGAACTTGTCACCAGCAGTAGGAAGCACGTATCTAGCCCATAGCTCGGCCTGCTTGTTGTGGATGTATTCCACAATATCCGCATAGGTATTCAGCCTGTTCTCTACGGGCTGGGTATCAATAAACTTCCCAGTAGCAGTTTCATTACTACTCTTTTCCATTCTGGTACCCCAGTGACTGAATGTAACCAGGTCTTCCATTCGGTCCATCTCCTCATTCATCTGCTCCCCTACTTTTACTGGCGGCACCGCATAACCCGCAAATTCAGAAGGCATTGCATCTTCCTTGGACTTTGGAGCTTTTACTGTTGTTATGGTGCTTACATCAGTTTTAATACTGAGCTCACCGGTACCACCACATGTTCGACACCCTCCTCTGGTTCCGTCTTCATCCTTTGTACTTCCTTTACACGTAGGGCACTTCTTC
>CAZZHO010000086.1:0-17902 GCA_964653795.1 uncultured Roseivirgaceae bacterium
TCAAATTGTGTCAACCCCATTGAGCTTCCTATCCGCGATATTCAACCGGAATTGGTTGTAGAAGGGTTTATTACAAATGAGCCAGGTCCTCATGTAATTAGGCTGACAAGGTCTTCTGACTACACGACGCCTTATGACTTTGCTGGAGTATTGGAGCGAGAGGAGGGAGCCACTGTAGGCCTGAGAGATAGTGAAGGTATTTACACAGAGCTGAAGGATATAGGTCGAGGTTATTATGCAACATCACCCGAGTTCAGTGGGGAAGTTGGCAAGAGCTATACTTTGAGCATCCAAACCAATGTAAGAGAAAACTATATTTCCCAACCTGTCACGATACCTCAAGGGCCTGAAATAGATGATGTGCTGTTGCGATATGAGCGCAAGCCCAGTACGAGTCCATTTGATTTTACCTCAGGAGTGAATGCTTTTGTCGTGTTTAAGGATAACCCTGAAACTAGGGACTTTTATTTGATGAATCATTCTGATGGCGTTTATCCATGGACTTCTCACCCTGAAGATGCCACCAACCCCCTTTCTCCCTGCTTCCCGTTAACAAGGGCGAGTAATTGCTTTAGGTATGAGCGCGATTATTACGATGCGGTGGAAATACCGGAGCTAATTCCTTGTTTGAAGAGAAGCTTTGCCAGCTTTGGGTTTAGGACAATAGATGATGAGACCTTCAATGGGAAGGAAGCCAGCCTTTTAGCTTCTTTCGTAGAGGATGATGGTATGAGGTTTGAATATAGTTATCGGACCAATATAAACCTATACACCATTGGAGACGAGGCGTATGGTTTTTACAGTAGACTAGACCAACAGCTTCAAATTTCAGGAGACATTTTTGATCCGCCACCTTCTCCTGTCCGTGGTAATTTGGTGAATCTGGATAATCCGTCGACTAGGCCTTTTGGTTATTTCGGAGCCTTCTATGTTTCCAGAAAAAAAGTCTATATCGAAAGGGAATTACTTGAAGATGTGCAAACAAAGGTCCGTTTTGCAGGAGATTGTACCAACATGGATAGTTCGGCTGTCTTCAAGCCAGATAATTGGGAGGGATCTAGTTGGTGAGAGTTGACTAGCAACCCTCACCATAAATGCCAATCTGAAATTAAGGGAGATAAATGGCGAAGCCTACTGATAGTGAGAAGGTGTTTCGTCCATCAAAAGCGTCCCCGCCGCCTAGTTCATAGTTCAATGCTGGTTCCACAGAGATGTTATCATTGATAAAGGCTGCATAGCCAAGTGAAAACCTGGTTGTGTTACCTTGAGTATCAAATTCAGTTCCATCACTTTCGGTGTTGACATCTAAGAAGTTGATACCTACCTGAGCAAATACTTGCTCAAAGTAGCCTCTGACAAATGGTCCAAATCCAATTTGAGTAGATGTGAAATCATCGAAGGAAGTTCTACTGAAAGAAATATTGGCACCGGCAACTAAATTGTCTACGATAAAATAGCCACCGTTCAAGTTCAGACCAAAGTTGTTGCTGTTGTCGTCGTTTCCTTCGAAGCTTGTAGAGCTAAACCCAAGGCCAGAATCAACCCCTACCAGAATTCGCCCTTTGTCCGTTTGGGCAAAGGCTGAAGCAGATAGTACAAGGACGCAGAGACTGAATAGTAATTTTTTCATATTTCAAGAGATGTTTTCAGTCTCTACGACCTTCTGATTAGGTAGTTACTTGAAATAGACTTTTTCTTTCTTATTATTTCTATTTCGGTATTTGATTACAAAGCCATCTCCATCCCATGATTTGATTTTGTACTCAAAAGGAATTCTTCTTCTCTCCTCGGTAAAAGAATCATACACTAGAAGGAGCTTTTCTCCCATGGTCCATTTACCTCCTAGTTTTGCGTAGTTATTTTTCTCATGGTAGAAGGTGCCATCTACTCGAAATTTTAGTTCTTCACCTATTTCAAAATATGGACGCTTACTTTTTACATCACGTACGGTCCACTTGGTTTTTGAGGAAATCAATTTCTCCATTTTTGAAGGCTTTTGGGCCGCCAGGGAACTTATTGAAAAGACTATAAACAAAATCGCCAGATATTTCATAGTTATTGTGATTTAGAGTTCTGACAGACTTTATCCAAATAGCGTGCCGAAATGATTACCATTCGTTATTTCTATTTCGATTCTTTGTATTTGGTCTATATCTTTCTTCAGTGAAAAGTAAGCTGCTCGCGATCGGAATACTGGCTTCATTGTCTTTGTGGGGTCAGGAAGATACCAATGATTTGATTTCGTCAGGAAATGATTTAGTGCATCAGAATCCTGACTCTGCGATGATATTCTTTGGGAGGGCTCTGGAACAAACCAGCGATACTTTGTTGAGGGCTAAGGCTTTAAATGGACTTGGAAATGCCCTACAGTTCAAATCAGAGTATGATAGCGCAATTGCCACTTACTTGCTGGCTTTGCGCATCTCAGAATTAGCCTATCCTTTACAAGCTGCGACTATTAAGAATAACCTTGGTTCACTCTATTTCACTTCTGGAAGATTCCAAGAGGCTTCTAATTACCTTAATCAGGCACTACCTGTATTTCAAGAACGTCGGGATACCGTGTGGCTGACCAGATGCCTGGTCAACCTGGCCGGAGTGGATTATATGAATAAGGATTTTGATTCATCCCTTTTGAAGTTAAAAGAGGCTGCTTTTTTAGCCGATCTGAGCAATAATTTGCAAACGGCTGGTGGGATTTATAGTAATGTAGCAGCGGTTTATGAGTCGCTTCAGCGCTATGATAGTGCGCTTATTTATGTAGACAAGGGCCTTGATATATTAAAATCTTTACAAGATGAGAGATCAATTATTTTAAGCCTGGAATCCAAGGCTACAATCCTTCGAAGATTGAATAGGCCATCAGAAGCAGAACAAGTATATCAGGAGAGATTGGATAGGTCTAAGTCCATTGGATTCAATCAGGGTGTTTACAAGTCACTTCAGGCAATGGCCGATCTCGACAATGAAAGAGGAAGACACGAAGAGGCCTACGCTGCTTTGCTTGAATCTACTTACTGGAAGGATTCGGTATTAAATGAACAAAGGGTAGCTAAAATTTCAGAGTTGGAAGAAAAGTATGAAGCCGAAAAGCGTAATGCTGAAATAGCGCAATTGAAGAGTGAGAATTTGTTGAGAAGAAGTGAGCGGAATACATTACTCATCATAGGGGTAAGCATCCTAATTATCCTTGTGTTGATGGTCTTTTTGTATTTGCAGATTAGAAAATCCAACCTCCAACTAACAGAGAGGAATGAAATAATCAGCAAATCCTTACAGGAAAGGGAGATATTACTTCAGGAAGTTCATCATCGAGTTAAAAACAATTTACAGGTTGTTAGTAGTCTTTTGAATATTCAGAGCAAATTCATGAAAGACGAAAGTGCCAAAAAAGCGATACAAGAAGGCAGAGATAGAGTGCAATCCATGGCGCTCATCCATCAACGTCTTTACAAGAATGACGATCTGGCAAGAATCGATTTCAAAGCTTATTTGGTGGAGTTGAGTGAAGCTTTATTTGATAGCTACAATGTAGATCAGGACAATGTGGAGCTTAGAGCCAATATCGAAGAGTCTGATTTGGACCTGGAGACTTCTATTCAGCTTGGTTTGATCGTGAACGAATTGGTGAGTAATGCATTAAAGCATGCTTTTCGGGAAACCGATGGTGGACAGATTGAGTTGTCCTTCAAGAAAGATAAAAACAATTATGAACTGGCAGTTTCGGACAATGGTAAGGGAGTCGAGAACGAGGATATGTTGTTAAAGTCTTATGGCTTCAGGATTGTGAAATCTTTAGTCAGGGGTCTTTCAGCTGAGTTATCAACTTCTATGAATAGCGGGTTATTGGTTAAAGTAAATTTCAGCAGATAGTGAAGAAAATTCTTATTGTGGAGGACGAACCTATTGTTGCGGATGACATTGCGCTTTCAATAGAGGAGATGGGATATGAAGTAGCTGGTATTTGTGATAGCGGTGATCAAGCCATTCAGGAGTTGTCTTCATCAACACCTGACCTTGTGCTGCTGGATATCAACTTGAAAGGGCAGAAAGATGGAATTCAGATCGCACATGAAATCAACTCTAAGTACGCCATCCCTTTTATATTCATTAGCTCACTCTTTGATAACACCACGATTCAAAGGGCAAAAAACACTTTACCTGCTGGCTATATAGTAAAACCTTTTAAAGAAGCTGATTTGCGCATACACGTAGAGTTAGCTTTTAATAAAGTAAGAATTGAGGTTGATGAGATTCAGCGACCGGTGGATGATCAGAATCTTTTTGTACGTCAGAATGGTGCAATGGTGAAACTTGATTTTCAAAGCGTCCGATATGTGCAGGCTGATGACAACTATTCTGTTTTTCATACAGAAAAAGAGAAGCATGTTGTAAGCAATACCCTCAAGGAAATAGAGGAAAGGCTTGTTCCAGCTGGTTTTTGCCGTTTACATAAGACGTATTTAGTGAATCTTTCTAAGATTGATCGAATAGAACATAGTGTCGTTTTCGTTGGTGAGGAAATGATTCCGATAGGGAAGGTTTACCGCAAAGCATTCTTCGAACGTTTGACTGTCTTTTGAAATCGTTCACTCACTAATTAGGTCGTTCACCTGCACATTGTAGGGTCTGGTTGATGCGCTTTCTTCTTTTGGGGATAGTTAGCGAAAAACAAAGACCAACAATGAAATCGAAAATCAACATAATTACGCATTTTTTTGCCATGGCGATGGTAATCAGCTTTTCATCTTTTAGTCAGCAACAAGGAACAGCTAAAGCAGATGGAACGGCGACAACTAGTATCAAAATAGGAGCTACCAGCTATCAGCTTGAATTTCCCTTTACAGCATCGGATATCAAAGGGGCATTCATGGCGAAGGCGCCAAGGTTCCAATTTATCATTGACCTTCAGTATGCGAGTGACGAATGTGATAGCAAATCACTGTACAACTGGCAGGAGATGTACGATGATGGAAGCTTGAATTCATTTGCAGATTCAAAACCATTTGTATTTCAAGTGGAAGGTGATGATGTCAATTCGGCGATTGAAAGAGAGGCCGAAAGATGCGGATGGGCAGGAGGCAAAGTCACCATGGTATTAATGGTAGCCAGCAAAACAGGTCAGCCCATGACCATTTCTGAAATACCTCTGAACGTGCCCAATGATGCTCAAAGTCAAAGCCTGGCAGGCAATTCCGGCGAGATTTTGAAGCTATTTAAGTCGGGTCTAGCCTCCAACAAAATCAATGATAGGAGCCTTGTGTTGACAGTCGAGGACTACATGGAGAATAAATGGCCTTCCGAAGATATTACTACTGTGCATTTGACAGACCGCCAAAGCCAGAATGCTGCTGGAACTAAGTTCCGGGTAGATGGCTATTACATCACCCAAAAAGGAGGTACTTGCAAATACAACTCCTTTTACGGTGATGGCAACAAAACATCTGGAGGTTATAGTATTACCTTTTTCAATAGCATGAACGCCGAAACTACTATAGACTGTGGCGTAGCGCAGGAACTGAAGAATTTATAGAGTTTGTTTTGTCTCTAGCTGGTATGGCCACTTCCTTAGGGGGTGGCTTTTTTGTTTTATATTTTCGAGCAAAAGCATCCTAATGCCTGACTTCAAGAAATATTTTTTCCTGCCAGCTCCTCCCGAAGATGTTTATGCAGCTCTGACCAATCCTTTGGCCATACAACTTTGGACAGGCGAAAAAGCAGAAATGTCTACGACACCAGAATCTGAATTTTCCATGTGGGAAGAATCAATTCTAGGTAAGAATTTGGAGTTTGAGGAAAATAAGAAGATCGTGCAACAATGGTATTTCGATGGGGAAGCAGAACAGTCTCTAGTAACCATAAAACTTCACCTAGACGCAAAGGGGACGTCTTTGGAGGTTCGTCATGTCAATATTCCTGAAGGTGATTATGAGGACATTGTGGAGGGTTGGAATGGTCTATATCTGCCGTCTTTATACGAGTTTTTCAAGGAGTGATCGCTAATATCCCAAAGGGTAAAACCTTACGAAGAAATTAAGTGCAATAGCATTATCCGAGATTGTTCGCCCGTATCCTGGGATAGTATAAACCTCAATGGGATCAGTATCACTAATGCTTCTATCGTAGCTTCTTAAGAACCGCCACCGAAACTGAAATCCTATTTTGAATAGGTTGTTCAATCTGGATTCAGGATCTTTCTTCCTGAGCTGCAAGCGACTCATCGAGGTAAGGACTCCAGAAATCCAGGAGGCTGATAAATCTTGTCTGCTAAACCCTGATTGAAATGGAGAAGTCAATCCATCCACTGAGACAATGTCATATGTGCCTTCATCTTCAAAGCTACTTCCCCCGTATCTGAAACCTATTCCCAAACTATTTCCAGGGGAATTGAAAGGTAAAACCGCTCCAGCTCCTAACCGCCAATAGTTACCTTTTGAATTATAAGTGCCATTAGCAATGGCCTGTTCACTTTTCTTATCCCAGTAGCCATATTCACCCACTAACTCTATGTTTTCAAGCACTTCTAGTACCAGCCCCCCTTCATATTTATTTTCAAAATCAAATGGAAGCGTCAGTACTTTTCCATAGTCCACATGGATACCAAAGTTGAGGGCTGTCTTCCTTTCTTGAGGAATAATATCTTCCATGATGATATCCGTATTTTCTTCCGCGACTAGGGTATCGATCACCTCAAAAGAATCAAGCGAATCCAATTGCTGCGCGAAAGATAGACTCACAAGTAGACTAGAAATAACAAATAATGCCTGTCTCATTGCTAATGCATTCGCTTGTGGAACATTGGATGAAAAGAGAATCAAAAGTATGTGAACTGACCCCCACGTTAAAAGCTTCTATAGTTACCTCTCTTTCTATATTCAATGATTGTCTTACTTCATAGATCAGGTTTAATTCATATTGATTGCCATCAATCGAAAAAGAATAGGGAGTTTCGGTAGAAGAAATCTCCAATGGGAGTGAATATACCGAAGCAGAATCTGTAAAGAGAATAGACGTGTTTTGGATTAAGCTCGTGATGGTATCGACCAAAACACTACCGCTTTCAACTAAGGCTATTTCTGTTCCAACTTCGGTAGATATCTCGGTGATAGAATCAGCTTCAGACTGAAGTGAAATGTTTACATCCGATAGTTCGGCAATTTCATCGGCCAAAAGCAGTGAGTCTTGGCGAAATTCGACAAGACCCGAATCAAGTAAGATTTTAATACTATCCAGGCTATCGCTCAAAATGGTGATGATGGAGTCGTTGAATGAGATGGCATCCGTCCTTATTACGATGCTATCATTCAGTACTGATATACTATCATTCAACTCCGCTAATAAAGTTCCATTGATAAAGGCGAATGAGGTCCTTGGAGCTCCTACTACGGACTCACAATCTTCGCACTCATTGCAGCTATTCATGCACAGAAGCACTATCCAAACGCCTACGATATTCCTTATGCTCATAAAGGATCTACATCAAAATGTAGCTTGATGCTTTTAAAAGAAGGCAAAGCTAATAACCTATCTCGGGTGGACATAAGAAATTGTTTAACCCCTGACAAGTTCAAGTCCTCTTTTGGTATTCTAACAACGATCTGATACCTGTAGTAATTGCGTATTTTGGAAACAAGGGGCTCAATCGGCGTTGAAGCAAGATTTCCTAAATCCTTCCTGAGGATGTAAGCCATTTCTTCAGCTCCTGTAAGAGAGACACGTTTGTCTTTATGTCTAATGGTGATAACAATCAATCGAAAAAAAGGAGGGTACCGGAAATTTGTTCTTTCCTGTATTTCGTCACGAAAAAAACCTTCGTAATTATCATTTTGAATTTGCTTGAGAAGGCGTTGTTCCGGGTCATTTGTTTGAACGAGCACCTGACCTTCAATCTCTTTTCTCCCGGCTCTGCCAGCCACTTGTGTGATTAAGTGAAAAGCCCTTTCGTGAGATCGGAAGTCAGGAAAATGGATCATCCTGTCAGCATCAAATATTCCTACTAATGAGACATTGTCAAAATCCAGTCCTTTACTAACGATTTGAGTACCTACTAAGACATCAATCTCTCCTTGCTCAAAAGCATCAATAATATCCTGGTAGGCATACTTGCTTCGGGTACTATCCAGGTCCATTCTTCGGACCTTTACTTCAGGTAGCAGGATTTGTAGTTCCTCCTCGATCTTCTCTGTGCCTGTACCAATGGTGCGGAAGGTGCCCTGATTGCAGTTATCACAAGTCTGATACATGTTTTCGTTGTAGCCGCAGTAGTGGCATACCAACATGTTCTTGAAGATGTGGTACGTGAGACTTACAGAGCAATTGGGACATTTTGGAGAATGAGAACAGTTGTCACAAAGCAAAAAAGGAGCGTATCCACGTCTATTTTGAAACAAAATGGCCTGTTCTTCCTTCGCCTTGGAAGCCTCCAAATCATCCAGAAGCCTGTTTGAGAAGTTGCCTTTTATTGTTTTTTTCTTTCTTTCCCTGCTGAGGTCTACAAGATGGATAGGAGGTGGCGGTTGCTGGTTAAACCTTTCATTCAATTCCACCAAGCCAAACTTCCCTTCAAGTGCATTGTAGTAGGATTCTATAGAGGGCGTGGCACTTCCCAGAAGCACTTTGGCTTCCCTGAGGTTGGCCAGATAGATCGCGGCATCCCTGGCATTGTACCTGGGTGCAGGGTCTTGTTGCTTATAGGAGGTTTCGTGCTCTTCGTCTACAATTACAAGGGACAGATCTTCTAATGGAAGGAATACAGCACTACGTACTCCAATAATGAAGTCAAATTCACCTTTGAGACACTTCTTCCAAACTTCTACACGTTCATTGTCTGAAAATCGCGAGTGAAAGATGCCAAACCGATTACCAAATACTCTTCGAAACCGACTGATAATTTGTGTGGTCAAAGCTATTTCGGGAAGTAGATACAGTACTTTCTTACCTTGATCGATCTCCCTTTTAATCATCGACATGTAGATGGCCGTTTTGCCGCTACCGGTTACACCTTTTAGCAGAACAACGAGTTTGCTTTCTAACTGTTGGTCTATTTGATGAAGAGCAAGCTGTTGACCGTCAGTCAAGTTTGGTATTTCTGCTTTGGTACGATCATCGCCTGCAAAACGATCTACCACTGCCGACCACTCGATCAGAATATTTTGTTTCACAAGGGTCTTGAGGGATGATTCACTTACCCCCTGATTCAATAGGTCTTTTTTAGCAATACCACCTCTATTGAGAATGGGGTCGATTAAGACGTTAATCTCATTTAGGTATGCCACTAGCACATCAATCTGTTTTGTGCGCTTCTCTAGCTGTTTCAATAGCTCGTCAAGTGCTGATTCAATTAAATAATCATCAGATAACCTAAGACGTTTCTCGGTTCGAGGGTTATACTTCTCTTTGATCTTTTCCACAATCTGAATCACTCCCCTCGATTGTAGGTTTTTGATCATTTTAAGGGAGCTGGCAGAGTCCAGTAGTCTTTCTGCGGCACTCAGTATGAGGTCTTTTTCTTGAAGCCTTCGAATGAGCCATTGTTCTTCTTCACTGAGAATTAGGCCATCCGCATCAATTTCTGGTTGTAGAGCTACAATTGATTCAGAAGACAGTTTGAAGCCAGAAGGTAAAGCCGCATTGGTTGCTTCTCCCAAGCTGCACATATAATAGCCGGCCATCCATCTCAGGAAGTCCAACTGATAGGGCAGAAGGGTAGGAGCCTCGTCCAATGTATCCAGAATTGGTTTCAGATCTATTACCCTTTCCTCATCTTTTACCTGGTATATGACCCCAGTTAGAAACTTCGACTTACCGAAAGAGACCATCACCCTGAAACCAGGCTTGCAGTTTCCAGCAAAGTCGCCAGGTATGCTATAGGAAAAAGTTCCTGCCAAAGGCAGTGGCAATATGACTTCTGCTATTAGCAATCGGCTACTTTGTTAGGAGCGCTATTTCTTTGAGTGCATCCTCAACAGTCGTTACCGGCCTGCGGCAAGTCTTTTCGCTGCATACATAAATCGTTGTTTGTCCCGCTTTGGTGGTTTTATGCTCCATTAGCGGCAGCGAGCTTTCAACGGAAGAGGCCATGACAACTTGGTTGAGCCTGGGAGAACTTTGTAGCTCTCGGGCCATATCCATATACTTTTCTCCGACTATACTGATCTCCAGTTGCTTGGATAGCTTAGAAGTAGCTAGTGAAGCCCAGTAGGCCATGAATTCAGGGTCTTTTTTCACATAGTCTTTGACTCTGTTGACCATGTTTTGGGAAAGTTGCTGATACTCTTGATTGTCAAAATAGATCGAAAGACGATAAAGGTTCTCCGCCATAATCGCATTAGATGAAGGGATCACATTATCAAATAGCTCCTTCTTTCTGGCGATCAAGTTTTCCGCTTCTGAGCTAGTGTAGAAGAATAGTTCTTCCTCTTCGTCGTAGAATTTACTGATAACGGCATCTGTCAAATCTTTGGCTTTCCTGAGATACTGTTCGTCAAAGCTCATCTCATAGAAATCAACAAATCCTTTTATGACAGCAGCGTAATCCTCTAGGAACCCTTCGGTAGGCTTTCCGATAGTCCTTATTAAACTGCCATCGACTATCATGTTTTTAAGCATGAAAGTAGCTAGCTGCTCAGCTAGAAGTCGCGACTTTTCATCTTCAAGGACTATCTGCGTCTTGCTGAGACCACTGAGCAATAAACCGTTCCATCCTGAGAGGATTTTGCTGTCTAGTCCAGGCCTGATTCGTTCTGACCTCTTCGTAAGAGCTTTGTTATCAAATTCCTTCACTAAAGCTTTTAATTCCGATTGTGAAACATTGAATCTTTGGGCTATCACATTGTCTGCGTGAAGCTTTCTTAGCACATTGGTGTGCTCCCAATTGCCATTTTTTGATACATCATAGTACGCAGAGATGAGCTCATACTGTTCTCCGGCGATTGCTTTTACTTCTTCTTCAGACCACACGTAAAACTTGCCCTCTACACCTTCACTATCGGCATCCAGCGCAGAGTAGAACCCTCCTGACTTATCCAGCATTTCTCTTTCTAGCCAATTGATTGTTTCTACCATAGTAGATTCATAGGTGTCTCTGGGCTCTATTTGATAGGCTTTGGCATAGAGGCTCAGCAACTGCCCATTATCATAGAGCATTTTTTCAAAATGAGGGACATGCCATTCATCGTCTACTGAGTACCTGGCGAAACCGCCACCTATTTGATCGTATATACCACCTTCCGTTATTTTGTCCAGGGTGAAAAGCAGGTGCTCCTTGGCTTTAGGATTATCCGTCAGAAAGTAATAATCGGCTAACCAATTCCATGTGGCAGGCATTGGGAATTTTGGTTCCTTCAGTATGCCGCCCCATTTTGGATCAAATTTCTGTGATAGTTGTTCATAACTAGTCTGGAAATCAATTTCGGTTATGGCTTCTTCGCTCTTGGTGAGTCCATATTTTTCTAATTCACTCTTCGCAATGTGGCTTGAAAAGTTTTCTGCTGACTCTTCTAGTTTTACCCTGTTTTCCTTGAACGCCCGGTCAATGGACATCAGTATCTCCTTCCATTTAGGTTTAGGAAAATAGGTGCCACCATAGAAGGGTTTTTGATCTGGTGTTACAAATACATTCAAAGGCCATCCACCATTTAATCCCATGGCTTGGACAGCATTCATATAAATCTGATCAATATCCGGCCGCTCTTCTCTATCTAGTTTTATGTTGATAAAGTACTCATTCATGATGGCCGCCACAGCAGTATCTTCGAATGACTCGTGAGCCATGACATGACACCAGTGACAAGAGGAGTAGCCAATGCTTACTAAAACAGGTTTGTCTTCTTTCTTGGCACGCTCAAAAGCCTCGTCACCCCATTCATACCAGTCAACGGGGTTTTCATCATGCTGCAGTAAATAGGGGCTGGTGGCCAGTGCCAATCTGTTTTTACCATCGGGTATTTGGGACATATCGCGATTAGTTTGACTCTGACAACCAAGGCTTATTGAAATGAATACTATGACTTTTAGTACACTCTTCATATAATCTTTTGTTTTCTGAGTTCAGTTATTTCTGTTTCTAAATCAATCTCTTTTCCCAACCGTTCTAGCTTGGAAATAGTTGCCGAGATAAACTTTTGATGAGCATCTGATTGGGGATGAAACGGTTTATGCGCTAGTGATTTACTGATCTTATCCCATTCAGTAAGAAGACCAATGGTTTCGACATCAAAGTAAGTCTTTTGAAATACCTCCCAGATGAATGCTATGGCTTCCGAGTTCGGATGAACCAAATCACGGTTATAAAAGCGATAGTCTCGCAATTGATCAACCATTATCTCATAGCTTGGAAAGTAGAAGTTATTGTTATACTGTTTGACTATTTCCTCAATGGATAAATGAAGCGTTGATTTGCTTCTATTATTCTCAACAAGTCCATCTTTTATGTGTCTGACAGGACTTATTGTCCATATTACTTTCAAATTGGGATTTGCTGTTTTTAAGTCGTCGAAAAGAGCATTGTAGGCTTTGAGAATTTCATCTACGGTCAGAAGTCTTTTTTTAAAATTGGTTCCAGGTTGCTTATGGCAATTGGCTACTAACATTCCGGAATCGGATAATTCATATACCCATGCGGTTCCAGGGGTAAGAATGAGCCAATCTGCCTGATTCAATTTTGTCCCAGTGACTTGTAATGCTTCGGAGACTTTATTTTTAGCTTCATTCAAGGTCAATCCAGATATCTGAGAGTGCCCGTACCACCAATGGTAAATGCCCTGATGACCTATAAATTCATTCTCCTTTGGCTCACCGTCGGTAATGCTCTTATGTAGGACTGAAAAGATTGATATCGGGTTGTAAATAGTGCCGAATGGGTTGATTGTTGTCTGGAATTTATTTTGCTGAAACTTCTGGCCAATGTTCTCAGAGAAACATGAACCCAATAGCATCACTTCGTCTTTTAGTCCAATTGCAGCAGGAGATGGAGGAATCTTAAAATCGAGGTAGAACATTCGAATTACTAAGAAACAAAAAACCCCAGACAAGAGTGCCCGGGGTTTCTTAAATGATAGAGTAGATGATTATTCTTCTACTACTTTTAAAGTGATTTCGTGATGGACCTCCTTGTGTAAGTCAAGGATAGCTGTGTGCTCACCTAGCTCTTTGATATTTCCTTTGAAAGAAACCTTCTTTCTATCAATATCAAATCCTTTGCCAGCCAAGGCATCAGCTACCTGAAGCGCAGTAATAGCTCCGAAGATTTTACCGCTTTCACCAGCTTTTGTCTTGATCTCTAGTGTCAATTCACCCATCTTGTCAGCGATAGCCTGAGCATCTTTCAATGCCTTCTCAGCTTTATGTGCTGCCTGACGGATGTTTTCCTCGATCATTTTCCTATTAGAGGTATTAGCAAGAATCGCCTTTCCCTGAGGGATAAGGAAGTTTCTGCCGTAACCTGGCTTTACCTTCACTACATCATTTTTGTAGCCAAGGCCTTTGATGTCTTCTCTTAGTATTATTTCCATAACAGTGCTTATTTAAGAGAGTCAGCCACGTAAGGCATCAAAGCGAGGTGACGAGCTCTTTTCACAGCTGTAGCCACTTTTCTTTGATATTTCAAACTTGTACCTGTGATTCTTCTTGGAAGGATCTTTCCTTGCTCATTTACAAACTTCAAAAGGAAGTCTGCATCCTTGTAATCAATGTATTTGATGCCGTTCTTCTTGAATCGGCAATACTTTTTCTTTTTCTGTTCCCTATTGATGGGTTCGTTCTGAAGTGTCATGCTGCAGCCTCCTCTTTTTTATCTTTTCTAAAAGCGCCTTTTCTTCTTTTCTCGTTGTAAGCCAACGCGTGTTTGTCCAATGCAGTGGTTAAAAATCTCATCACTGCTTCGTCCCTTCTGTATTCTGTCTCAAGAGCTGCAACAATTTCGGGACCTGCTTCAAATTCAAAAAGATTATAGAATCCAGTCGTCTTGTGCTGGATGTTGTAGGCAAGTTTCCTCAAGCCCCAGTTCTCTTCGTTAATGATTTTAGCACCATTATCGATTAGAACTTTTTTGAATTTTTCAACAGTATCCTTCATCTGAGCCTCAGACAAAACGGGAGTTAAAATGAATACCGTCTCGTAATTTTTGTTCATGATAATAAATTAAATCTGTCTCTTCTTTTAGAAACAGACCGCAAAAATAGTGAAACACACTATAAAATCAGTCCTGAAGGGCTATGATAGAATTTTTACCTCTATTCTATCAATCTTGATTATGTAATAATCTATTGTATGAAGGTTTGTGTTCGAACACAAATATCTGAAATTACTTTGTTTCTAAATCGCACCTTTGTAATTTGAATGCTCGAAATCACAATACACATATGAGCATCAGATCCAATAGAAGAAAATTTTTACAAAAGGCGGCCCTTACAGCTACAGGTTTGGCTACCATACCGAAGGCACTGTCTGGCGCAAAAGAGCCTTTTTCCATACTACGCCGAGGTAACGGAATCAATGTTTCTGAAAACCTGAATGTTGCATTGATCGGTGCTGGAATCATGGGGACTGTAGATACTGAAACGGCCCTGAAACATGAAGGTATTACTTTGAAAGCCGTATGTGACTTGTACAAAGGACGGCTGGATGATGCCAAGGAGAAATGGGGTGATGAATTATTTACAACAGATGATTACAAGGCAATACTTAGCAGAAAAGATATAGATGTTGTCATTATAGGAACTCCTGATCATTGGCATAAACAAATTTCCATTGATGCCTTGAACTCCGGTAAGCATGTCTATTGTGAGAAGCCCATGGTTCACAGTGTGAAAGAAGGTCAGGAGCTGATATCTGCCTGGAGGAAGTCTGGTAAAGTTTTTATGGTGGGCAGCCAGGGTATGTCCTCACTCGGCAATGAAAAAGCCAAGGAATTGTTAGCCGAAGGAGCTATTGGAGATTTGAATTACGCAGAGGGCTTTTGGGCGAGACATTCTCCTGAGGGAGCGTGGCAATATAATATTCCATCAGACGCCTCAACGAAAACCGTCAGCTGGAAACGGTACATTTCAAATACTACACAGAGACCATTCGACGCTACTCGTTTTTTCCGCTGGAGGAATTATACTGACTATGGTACGGGCATGGCCGGAGATTTATTCGTTCACTTATTTAGTAGTCTTCATTTTATTACTAATTCGGTAGGACCCGACAAGATAAGTGCCATGGGAGGTCTCCGGTATTGGAAAGATGGTAGGGAAGTGCCTGATGTTCTCTTAGGTATGTTTCAGTATCCTCAAACAGAGGCACACCCTGGATTTAACCTCTCCCTAAGGTGTAATTTCGTCGATGGAACTAGTGGGTCTACTTACTTGAAGCTTGTTGGAAGTCTGGGGTCAATGGACGTAAAATGGCGAGAGGTTGTGGTCAAAAGAAATCTTAACACATCCTCGGATGATCCTTTTATGAAAGCACAGGAAGACAAAAACGGTGCCTACGCGGAAAGGAAGAAAATGTTGGCCCCGGAAGAGACGGTGTATAAAGCGGAGGAGGGGTATAAAGGAGCTCACTACGACCATTTTGCTAATTTCTTTAATGCCATAAGAACTGGAGGGAAAGTTGCGGAGGATCCAGTATTTGGATTCAGAGCGGCCGCTCCGGCATTGCTTTGCAATGATAGCTATGCCCAAAACAGCTTTATTAAATGGGATCCAGTGGCAATGAAAGTCGTCAGGTAATTTAAGATCAATGAAAATGTACTTGAGAAAAAATATAAGTTATGCCCTGTTGGCATTATTAATTGGTTGTGCCGCTCCCCAAAAGGAGGAGGAAGCAAAATCTGTTGAAAAAGAAGAGATAGCAACAGCTCCTGAATGGATTGTGTTGTTTGATGGAGCTTCAACTGACGGTTGGAGAGGGTTTAACATCGACACCTTACCACCAAACTGGATCATCGAAGATGGTGCCTTAAAGTCCTTAGGAGAAGGGGGGGATCTGGGAGGAGATATCGTCTACGGAGCCAGGGAATTCGACAATTTCGAATTGGAACTTGAGTGGAAGATAAGCAAAGGGGGTAACAGTGGAATCTTCTATCATGTTGTGGAAGGGGCGCAGTATAAAGCTCCATATGAAACAGCTCCTGAGTATCAACTTATAGATAACCTGGACTTCCCTCAGCCACTAGAAGACTGGCAAAAAGTTGGTGCGGATTATGCGATGTATACTGCGAACTACTCAGAGAATACGGTAAAACCCGCAGGAGAATGGAATACTTCTCGAATCCTTTATACTGCGGAAAAGGCAGCCTACTGGCTCAATGGAGAAAAAATGCTTGAGTTTGTTCCATACTCCGACGACTGGATGGAAAGAAGAAATAGTGGTAAATGGGATCAGTATCCGGACTATGCCATTGCCAAGTCTGGCTTAATCGGGATTCAAGATCATGGGAGTTTTATTTGGTTCAAGAAGATAAGAATTAAACCATTATAGTATGAAGTTTACTCGATTACTGGTAATGATGGTCATGGTGTACGCAGTTGTTGGTGAAACAGCTGCTCAAACCAAATCCTTGTTCAATGGCGAGAACCTTGAGGGTTGGACCGTCTATGGAACTGAAAAGTGGTACGTAGAGGATGGTCTTCTGGTCTGTGAGAGTGGCCCGGATAAGGGCTATGGGTATCTGGGTACCAATGACTACTATAAGAATTTTGAACTGACTGTAGAATTCAAGCAAATGGCCAATGGTAATAGCGGAGTATTTTTTCGATCTAACATTGAAGGAACGAAAATTACTGGATGGCAAGCCGAAGTAGCGCCTCCTGGTTCTGATTCAGGAGGCATTTACGAATCATATGGAAGAGGTTGGTTGATAAAACCTAGTCCTGAAAAAGATAAAGCACTAAAGTTTGGAGAGTGGAATACGATGAAAATACGAGTAGCGAATGACCAGGTAACAACTTGGTTAAATGGAACTGAAATGATCAGCTTACAAGATCAGAAAATAGGAGAGGCAAACGGAAGTATTGCCCTTCAGATTCATGACGGGGGTGGCATCAAAGTATTTTGGAGAAACTTAGAAATTAAGACCCTTTGAAGTTCAGATCTTATTTGACGGTAAAGTATCCCTTACCCATTAAGTACTCATCGGTGTAGACTTCCACCCAGTGTTGGCCGATGGCAAACTCGCTTCCTTTGTCATAGTTGATCGTGATCTGCTGGCGACTTCTATCATAAAGGATTTCCTTTTTGGCCGTGTAGAATAGTTCTCTGCCTTCGAAGAAAAAGGATCCTGATCCTCTACTCACATCAAAAAGGACATTTCCATCAGGAGCTACAATACGTACTAGGAGGTCCTTTCCTTCAATGGGGGCAAGCTTGTTCTCATTGACATAAAAACTGATTTTGAGCTCATCAATGTGTCGATTCCTAAATTCAGTTTCTCTTTCCTTACCTCTGGAGTTGACAGCATATACGGTCAATCCTTCCACTACCAATCTACCGGCTATCGCAACTTGTTCTTGCAGTTCCGACTTTTCCTTGTTGATATCTTGTAGGGTTTTGTTCAGTTCTTGCTTCTCCACTTTCAAATCTGAGTTTTCAGCCATCAACTCGTCATTTAGCACCTTCAGTTGTTTGATCTCTTCGTCTTTGAGTAAAAGCAATTCCTGGTAGCCATCAACTCTATCTCTTAGTGTTTGGATGTTCTTCTTTCTCCTTTTGTCAAGATCAAGAAGCTCCTTTTTCTCAGTTTCTAGTTGAGTTCGTAATGCCAACAGTGTATCAATCTCTCCTCCAAGGTCTTGGATGGTTGCTATTTGCTTATCCAACTCTCCAGAAAGCGAATCCAGTTGAAGCACAGCCTGGTTCAATTCTCTTTCTCTTTGCTCTTTTTCTGCTGATAGGGTTTGATTCTGTATGAAGAAAAATA
>CAZZHO010000087.1:0-12246 GCA_964653795.1 uncultured Roseivirgaceae bacterium
GCACCTACCACTTTAGCTGTCCATTCGTTGAAATCGAAGGCACCTCTGGAATGCGTCACGCCGAGCCTAACGATTACTAAGTCCTTCGAGGGGATGATTTCTACTCTCTGGCCATGAAATCCTCGGGCAGAGTAGGCATCTCTCGGTGCATCTGGCATTTGACCCGATGCATTAAGCCAAAACTGGCCACCGTACAATCCATCGGAAGCGGCGGCAGGTTCTTTACAGAAATCCACCCACTCTTTGGTGAGAATGGTATCTCCATTGACAATACCTTCATCCAACATCATCTGACCGAAACGGGCCCAATCTCGTGGTGTAGCCCACCCATAGGATGATCCAACAAAGTGTCCTGAAGCATCAGTTTCTATGACGATGGAATTCATGCCTATTCTGTCGAAAAGCGCTTCTCTGGGGAAGCTCAGGTATTCTTCCTGGGAAGGGAAGTAATCTGCTAGTAAGTAGGTTAGAAGGTTGGTGGTGCCGGAGCTGTAGTACCATACACTGCCAGGTTTCGCTGTAATTGGATAAGTGGCTACAGTGGCACCAAAGGTGTCGGCTGCATAGAGCATTTTGGTGACCGCCGACATGGTTCCATAGTTTTCGTCCCATTCCATGCCGCTGGACATTTGTAGTAAGTCCGTGTAAGTAACGTCCTTACCAATTGGCCACTTGGGTGATTCGACTTTCTTATCTCTACTTAAAATGCTGTCCTTTTCCAGCAACCCGTAGAGTACAGAAGTGATGCTTTTAGTCATGCTCCAACCCAGCATTCTGCTGTCAGGCCCGAACCCTTCAGCGTACCGTTCCGCTATTAGTTTGCCCTTGTACATAATGGCGACTCCTCTGGTTCGTTTAGCAGGATTTTCAGGATCATCTTCCGTGAAAGCCCAATCGATAGCTTGATTTAGATTTTGTTTTTGGTCTGATGACAAGATGATGTTATCAACCATCATTGTATCTTTTGGTACTTCGTCAGGAGCAACATTTCGGTTTTCAGGAGCTTCTAATTCATTGAAAATAGCGCAACCCTGACCTTCTCTGTAGTAGGCTCTTTTTTCGACCAACCCCAGGAGTGTAGCTGAGGTCATCTTTTGGTCATAATCTACTTTGGTAGAGGCTAAGGAAATAGGAAAGAACCCGGCTTCATCTTCCCGAGCAATTTCTTCAGGTATCCCTGCCACAAATACACATGAACAAAGTGCTTTGGCAGCAAAACCATTCAATATGGGCAAGCTTGGGTAAAGGAATATTCTCAATGCTAATACAATGATGAATAGGAGCACTGCCAGGACGATGAAAAGCTTCTTCATGGATGGTTATTGGTCATGTTGGATATAAAGATATTTGGATTTTGATTAGCTTAGATTGCAATGAATCTATTTAGATCGAACATTATCCCTATGAAAAAACGAACCCCTTTATTCTTTGCTGCGGCCACTGTTATTTCCCTAGCGTCATTTAGCCAGGGTAATTACCCCAATACACCCCCGGAGGAGTCTCCCATGAAGATGAAACCGGAAATGACGGAGATATGGGAGCCAGAAGTGGAGGTTGTGACCCCAGGTGCGAAACCAGGAGATGCCCCTTCAGATGCCATTATCTTGTTCGACGGATCAAACCTCGATCAGTGGGTTAGTAAAAATGATCCTACTAAGCCTGCACCTTGGAAAATTGTCAACAATGAATATTTCGAGGTGGTACCAGAAAGCGGCGGTATTCAGACCAAGATGAAATTTGGGGATTGCCAACTTCACATAGAGTTCAGTGCACCGGATGACGTTAAATGGTCAGGTCAGGGCAGAGGGAATAGCGGTATTTTCTTCCAGGATAGATATGAGCTCCAGGTATTGGACTCTTATAACAACCGGACTTATCGGAATGGTCAAGCGGGTAGTATTTACAAAGATCATGCACCGTTGGTAAATCCTATGAGGAGCCCTCAGGAATGGAATACTTACGATATCATATACACAGCTCCAAGATTCAACGAAGACGGTTCATTGTTTTCCAAAGCGAGAATGACCGTATTATTCAATGGTGTGGTTGTACAAAATAACAGTGTCATTAACGGGTTGACGTACTATATAGGTCTCCATGACTACCCTGAGGCACATGGCGAAGATGTAATCTCGTTACAAGATCACAGGACAGCACCTCAGTTTAGAAATATCTGGATTAGGAAGCTGTAATTAAGTCATCTACGAGAACTCTTTTTAATCAATCTGCGCTCCTAATAAGTTGATATTGTTATTCTTCTTATGAAGGCCTTTGCAGATCTTATATCATCTCTGGAGAACACCTCTAAAACCAACAAAAAGTTGGAGATGATAGAAAGGTATTTTCAGGAGGTATCAGATGAGGACAAAGTCTGGACAATTGCCCTTTTCACCCACAGAAGGCCTAAACGACAAGTGAATACCAGACTGCTAAGGGATTGGGCGGTGGCCTTCGCTAATATCGACCATTGGCTCTTCGAAGAATCATATTCGGTGGTGGGTGATTTGGCAGAGACCATTTCTCTGATCCTTCCTATCTCTAAAGGGACTAGCAATAGATCACTATCGGGTTGGATCGAAGGCCTTTCTGCATTAAGAGATTCGACCGATGATGAAAAGCGAGATTTCATCTACTCTGCATGGAAGCAATTAGGCTCCGGAGAGCGGTTCGTTTTTAATAAGCTGATCACTGGTGGCTTTCGTGTAGGAGTATCCCACAACCTTATTTTTAAATCACTAGGGAAGATGTATGACATGGAAGCCTCTCAAGTGGCACATCGATTGAGCGGTGATTGGGATCCGTTTTCTATCAGCTTTCAAGAGTTACTCCTAAGTGATCAGGGAGAAGACATTTCAAAACCCTACCCGTTTTACCTGGCATATGCCGTGGAGGGGGAACCCGAGGAACTTGGAGAGCCAAATGAGTGGCAGGTTGAATGGAAATGGGATGGTATACGATCTCAACTTATTAAAAGAGGTGATGAACATTTTCTTTGGAGTAGAGGAGAAGAGTTGATCACGGAGAAATTCCCGGAATTTGATGATGTCATACCACTATTGCCAAATGGCACTGTGATAGATGGTGAATTGCTCGCCTTTCAAGATGGTAAGCCCATGCCATTTTCTGTATTGCAAACACGAATAGGAAGGAAGAATGTCTCCAAAAAGTACCTGAAGGAGGCCCCAGCAGCCATTATAGCTTATGATCTGTTGGAATATGAAGGTCGGGATATTCGATCCCGTTCCATGTCGGAAAGGCGGAATCTTTTGGAGAAATTACTGCGGGAACACTTAGTCGAACATCGTATTCGTATTTCCCCTGAGGTATCCTTTGAGTCCTGGAATCAACTTACAGAACTCAGAGAAAGGTCTAGAGAGTCTGATGCAGAAGGTTTTATGATCAAAAGAAGAAGCAGTGATTATAAGTCTGGCAGGAAACGAGGAGATTGGTGGAAGTGGAAAGTGGATCCTTACAGCGTTGATGCTGTGATGATATATGCCCAAAAGGGTCATGGTAAAAGGGCTGATGTCTACTCCGATTATACACTGGCAGTTTGGGATGAGGAGCGATTGGTACCATTCGCAAAGGCTTATTCAGGACTCACGGACAAAGAAATTAGTGAAGTGACACGGTTTGTTCAGAAGAATACTTTGGAGCGGTTTGGCCCGGTCCGTACCGTGAATCCCGAGCTTGTTTTCGAAATTCACTTTGAAGGGATCAATAAATCCACACGTCACAAATCCGGTATAGCCGTTAGGTTTCCAAGAATTCACCGTTGGCGCAAAGACAAAAAGCCTGAAGAGGCCAATACATTACAGGATTTGAGAGCATTGCTTTAGATTCAGGATTGAATGGATTTTAGCATTGCGGAAAAATGGTTTGAAGAAAAGGGCTGGGAGCCCTTTGAGTTTCAGCGAAACTCCTGGCAGTCGTATCTGGAAGGTAAAAGTGGCCTGCTAAATGCGCCTACAGGTAGTGGCAAAACCTATGCCCTTTGGATAGCCTGCGTTCTGGAATACCTAAAGACCCACGAAAAGCATGATGTCCGTCCTGAATTGCAAATTCTTTGGATTACGCCATTGAGGGCATTGGCGAAGGACATAAGAAGAGCCATGCAGGAGTTTTGTGATGACATTGATCTTAGATGGCAGGTGGGTCTGCGAACAGGAGACACCACCACATCCGAAAGACAAAAACAAAAAAAGACAGCACCTCAGGCGCTGGTCATTACCCCGGAGAGTGTGCATATTCTGCTAAGCCAAAATGACTATCCTAATTACTTCAAGAACCTAAAAGCCATCATTGTGGACGAATGGCATGAGGTGATTGGTACCAAAAGGGGAGTTGCAACGGAGTTATCCATCTCTAGACTGAAGCACATAGCCAGAGAACCACTAAAAATTTGGGGGATTTCTGCCACCATCGGTAATCTGAAGCAAGCAAAGCGTGTATTACTGGGTGAGGATCTGTACAAAGAGGGCGTAGAAATCAAAGCGGATGTTGATAAGAAAATCGAGATAGAATCGATTCTTCCGGATGAAGTGGAAAAATTTCCATGGTCCGGGTATCTAGGGACCAAGCTCCTCCCGAAGATTATTCCTATCATCAAAGAAAGGAATACAACCTTACTGTTTACCAATACCAGGTCTCAAACAGAACTTTGGTACCAGGCCATTTTGAAAGAGGCTCCCGATTTGGCTGGAGTAATTGCCATGCATCATGGCAGTATGGACCATGACTTACGTATCTGGGTGGAGGATGCTCTTCATGCGGGAAAGCTGAAGTTGGTGGTATGCACTTCTAGTCTCGATTTGGGAGTAGATTTTCGGCCTGTGGATCTAGTTATCCAGATTGGTGGCCCAAAGGGAGTATCACGATTTCAGCAACGAGCTGGCCGTAGTGGTCATCGTCCGGGGGAAGTATCTAAGATATACTTCGTGCCAACTCACTCTTTAGAGTTGATAGAAGGGGCCTCCTTGCGTCAAGCTATTGCAGATGAAGACTTTGAGAGTCGCAAGCCACTGGAAAGATCTATGGACGTGCTGGTGCAATATCTGGTGACTTTAGCAGTAAGTGATGGCTTCAAACCTTTGAAGATTCTGGAAGAGATCAAGAATACTTTTTGCTATCGATTGATCACTAGCGAGGAATGGGCGTGGGCACTCGATTTCATCACTTCAGGCGGTAACACACTTGGTGAGTATGATGAGTTTGCCAAAGTTTACCAGGAAGATGGTGTCTATAAGATTATCAACAAGAAAGCTGCTACCAGGCATAAGCTCTCCATTGGGACTATTGTAGGAGATCCCTCCTTGAAAGTACGATTTATTACTGGAGGCTATTTGGGCACAGTTGAAGAGTATTTTGTTTCTAAACTCAATCCCGGTGATACATTTTGGTTCGCAGGTCAAAATCTACAGTTTGTTCAGATCAAAGAACTGACAGTTTTAGTAAAGAAGTCAAAAAGGAAAAGCGGTATTACACCAGCTTGGGGAGGTGGTAGACTGCCATTGTCTTCTCTGTTGTCTGACATGATCAGGAAAAAGCTGGAAGAGGCGGTAACAGGGAATCCCAAAGAAATTGAGTTGCAAGTCATCAAACCAATTCTTGACCTTCAGAATAAGTGGAGTATTGTGCCGGACCGAAAGACCTTGTTGATAGAGAAGACTGAAACGAAGTTCGGCCACCATGTATTCATTTATCCTTTTGAGGGGATGTTTGTGCACGAAGTGCTGGCAGGTGTCATCGCTTACAGGATTAGTAAGCTTCAGCGGATTACCTTTTCAATTTCCATGAATGATTATGGGTTTGAACTTCTTTCCGATCAGGAAATTCATATCACTGAGGCTTTGGAGTTAGATCTCTTTACAGAAGAGAATTTGTTGGAGGATATAGGTGTAAGTCTCAATAAGACAGAACTGGCCAAGCGGAAATTTCGCGATGTAGCCACCATAGCCGGGCTTATTTTTCAGGGCTATCCAGGGAAGAATATGAAAGCCAAACATCTTCAAGCCTCTTCCGACATTATTTATAAGGTCTTTGAAGAATATGATGCCCATAACCTCTTACTAAAGCAATCTATGGATGAAGTTATGGCTACCCAATTTGAGCAGTCTAGGCTATTTGAAGCTATGAGACGGATAAATGCTCAGCAGATTGTTTTGAAGGAGACGGAGAAACCTACGCCATTTGCGTTTCCGATTTTGGTGGATTCCATAAGAAGACAGGCTTTATCTTCAGAGGAAATAAATGATAGAATCATGAAGATGCAGGTGCAGCTAGAGAAATATGCTGATGCCCGAAACTAGGGTGAGCCCATTTTGGTTTGTTTCGAATGAAACCTTTCCTCATGAAAAACTACCTGGCAGCTCTTGCACTGCTTACACTTTTTGCTTGTAATAACGACGATGACGAGGGACCAAGCATACCAACAACCCTTGCGTTTGAAGAACTTACTGAATTACCAGATATCAACCTGAATCAGGCTCCTGGCTTCCTGGGAGATGAAAATAGTTCCACGTTAATTATTGCCTCAAGGCAATTCAATCCTGAGACGGGTTTTGATGCCGAGAAAATTGCCAAGTATGATGCATCAGGCAATCTGATTAGTCAAATCTATTTTGATCAAACTGATTTTGTAACAAAACAACTGCACATTGTTAATGATGAGTTGGTAGTAGTAGGAGGATTGTTTGTAAATAAATATGATCTTGATCTCAATTCAGCGCCGGAAAGCAGGCCTCACCTTTTCAGTATGTCAAGATTTGGATCTATTGCTTATCAGGATGAAATCTACTTATGGGGAGGGGATCTAAATGAAGTCTTCTCTGATAGAATGTATAAGTATGATGATGACCTGGGCTTATTTTTTGAACTGGCCCAGTTACCAACCCCTAAAACCTGGGCGCACGGGGAGGTATATGATGATCGAATTTACATCTTCGGAGGTCAACAGGAATTTCAGGATACACAACCTGAAGATATCATCTATGTCTATGATATTGGGGATACTGCCGTGGCCACATTGAATCTACCTCGTCCGGTTTCCAGGACGTTCACTGCTTCTCATAACAATCTGATCTACGTGGCCGGTCAAGAGACAGATACTGATCCTGAAACAGAAGATCTTGATATCTTCTTTGGGGTTTATGATCCTGTCAACTTCACATTTACCGAAATCGAGACAGACCTCAGTGATGATGGTTTCGCCACAGTCTTTGGTATGACCGTGCTTGGAGATGGCCTCTATGTTATCTATGGAGAGATAAATAATGTCACAGGTCTGGGCTATAAATTAATGCGAGCAGATTTATAACTACCGGACCATGATCTCGTTTTACTTTTGACAATATGTTAAAGACTATGAGATTAATTGCTGTTGTTTTCTTGATGTCAGTTGCTTTTGCTGGCCACTCACAGGATGCTGTAGGAAAGTGGAAAACGGTTGATGATCAAACCGGAAAGGAAAGATCTATCGTTGAGATCTATCAGGAAGGCGACCAATATTTTGGAAAGATATTGAAGGTAATTCCTGCCCCAGGGGATGATCCAGATCCTATCTGTACTGAGTGCAAGGGCAAAAAGAAAGGACAAAAGGTTAATGGCCTTGTGATCATTGAAAACATGGAGTTGGATGATGATGGAGGCCTCGATGATGGGAAAATACTGGACCCGGAAAATGGTAAGGTCTACGATTGCAAAATCTGGGTAGCTGAGGACGGAACTTTGAAAGTGCGAGGGTACCTCCTTTTCTTATATAGAACCCAGACATGGCTCCCCTATGAGGGTTGATACCCAAGAAGGAACAGTCTCAATATCGCTACGTAAACAACGATTTATCCTTTTGCCTGAAAAGGCGATTTTTTGGCCTGAGGAGAAGTCTCTGATTGTTTCGGACATACACCTGGGGAAAGCGGGACATTTTAGAAAGCATGGACTGGCAGTGCCGGCTAATGTTCATTTTGGTGATCTTATGAAATTGGAGGAATTACTTCATAAGTATCATATTACGAAGGTTATTTTTCTTGGAGATCTATTTCACAGTGAGATGAATGTGGAGTGGGAGATATTCTCAGATTGGATCGGGCGATATCCGAATATTCGATTCATTTTAGTAGAAGGTAATCACGACATATTACCGCAATCAACCTACACTTCCCTTGGTTTTGAATTATTTGAGGAATTGATAATTGGTGAGTTGTCATTGACTCATGAAGAAAAAATATCAGAAAGCCATTACAATATTTCCGGACACATCCACCCTGGCATTCGATTACGAGGTAGAGGAAAGCAAGGACTTACGGTACCCTGTTTCTATTTTAAGCCAACTCATGCCTACATGCCGGCATTTGGTTTTTTTACTGGAGTGCATCCGCTAAAAAAGTCCAAGAACGATAAAGTTTTTGGAGTTGCAAATGGGCAAGTAATAGGTCTCAATTCCATACAATAAAAGACTTTTGCTACCTTCCCCTGAGGAATTATTTCTGGATTTATAGAAGTTGGAGGTTACCATTCACGTTTTTGTAGTATTAAATAGCAGGATATTCATATCCTGACCATGTAATGAAGGATAGTGAGATACTTGATAGAATTGGTCAGGGAGATGAAAGGGTTCTGGATCATTTATACAAGAAGCACTTCAACATGATGTTGAAGATTGTTTTGAGGAACAATGGGACGGAACAAGAGGCGAAGGATATCTATCAGGATGCGCTCATAGCATTTTGGCAAAAAGCTGTAAGTGGCAACCTGGTGCTGACGAGCAAGATCAGTACTTATTTGTACAGTATCTGCCATAACCTGTGGCTGAAAGAGCTAGACAGGAAGAGCAGGTTGACGAGTGAGCCACATGATAAAGAAGATAGACAGAGACTTGAGGAGGAGGAAAACTTCAAAATTGTGAAGGCTTGTATAGAGGAGTTAGGAGAGACCTGTAAGAACATATTGATGTATTATTATTTCGACGGAATGTCTATGGCGGATATCGCCAAAAGAATGGAGTTCGCAAATACAGATACAGCGAAAACAAAGAAATATAAGTGTAAAAAAAGATTAGATAATCTTATAAGAGACCGATACAGCCGCACAGACTTTTTTGATCTATGAACACCCAGCCAGATAAAATAGACCATTATCTACGAAACGAGATGTCACCAGCAGAGGTGAAGGATTTTGAATCTTTGATTTCAGAAAGTCCGGAGCTGAAAGCGGAGGTGAATTTCCAGAAGAATATAGTTGAAGGACTCCAAGAGTACCGAAAATCTCAATTGAAGTCCCGCTTGGCTCAAATAGAGGTGGGTCCATCTACTTCGTTGTGGCAATCAAGCTATGCGAAAATTGCAGGTGCGGTTTCAGTGGCTGCTGTTATTGGCATTGGGGCTTATGTTCTAAGCAGTGATCCCGAAGAAGCACCACAGGAGATGATTTCCTCAGGGGGTCCTTTGAATATCGTCCAGCCTTCAGTGCCAGAGGTGTCAGAATTTACGGTTATTGAAAAGTCTGAACCAGCCAGGTCGGTTGCTTCTGAACCAAAAGAGAAAGTTGCAGAACCAACAATCGAAGTGGTTGAGGAAACAATTGTTGAGAGTAAGAAAGAATTTTCTTTGGCTGTCAGCGTGCCAGGAGATCAGAAAATTCAGGAAGAGCAAGGTTTTGAAGTACCTGGCATAAAGGAGGAGCTTGTTGAAATTGAAGGGGAGGCCTCCAAGACTCAGCTGGAAGTGGAGCAACAACCCTCGTCGGATAATAAGCTTAGCTATCGATACTTTGGTGGGAAGTTGTCTCTTTACGGGGATTTCAGTGGAAGCCCATATGAAATACTGGAGATCAACACCAACAAGGGCAGGGCAGTGTACTTATTCTTTGAATCTAAATATTTTGCCATATCTCCTACTAATGAGATAGTAGAGTTAGATATACTGGATGACCCGGAGGTGATAGAGCAGCTTGAAATTATTAGATCAGAGAAATAATTTCCTTAGGTGCTGCTGATCTGATTTGCTAGATTTGACATGTGGATCAGAAGAAAACCAGGAAAAAGAGAAAACTTGGATCCTATCCTTTTCTAAGTGTTACATTTAGTATTTCTCTGGCACTTTTTGTAATTGGGGTCTTCGGGTTGCTATTTCTTCAGACGAATCGTCTGACAACCCTTATTCAGGAAAACATTGAGTTTCAGGTTTATTTAGATAAAAACCTTTCGTCGCTTGAGACGACCAGAATCCAAAGAACAGTCGCTTCTAAACCCTATGTTCTCATAAAGGAAGAACAACCGAAGATTCGGTTCGTAAGCCGTGATGAAGCTGCGAAACAGTTTATTCAGGATACTGGCGAAGACTTTTCGAGGTTGCTTGGAGAGAATCCGCTGAGAGACCTATTCATCGTTAATGTCCAGTCCAATTATCAATCGCTGGACAGTTTGAAGTCCATCCAGGCGGAGATAAGTGATATAAAAGGTGTTTTTGAGGTCAAATATGTGGAGACCCTGGTCCAGAGCATCAATCAGAACCTGGCAAGGATAGGGTTGATTCTATCCGGAATAGCCATTATGCTTTTTCTGGTCACAATAGTTCTGATCAACAATACCATTAAGTTGGCTTTATTCTCACAGCGTTTTTTAATCCGCAGTATGCAGCTAGTTGGTGCAACTGGTAAGTTTATCAAGAGGCCCTTTCTGGTGAGATCATTGTTTTATGGTGGTATTGCCGGGCTCATGGCGAGTGCGCTTATAGCATCGCTGTATCAAGCTGCATTATCCAAGATTCCCGATTTAAATCAACTACATCAATTTCAAAATCAGATATTCCTGTATTTGGCCATAGTATTTATCGGTATGTTTGTGGCCTATTTTAGCACCTTTAGGGCTATCAATCGTTATCTTAAATTATCTCTGGACGATTTATATTAAAGTTATGACTGATCAAAGATTTGCATTTACGAAAACCAATTACATAATTATGCTCGCCGGTATCGGTTTATTGGTCATGGGATTCTTCATTATGACGCTTGATACAGCTGAATATGGTTTCGGATTCTTCGGACTGACGCTAGGTCCAATCATTGTGATGTTAGGCTTTCTTTCGCAGTTCATCGCTATCCTTTACAGGCCTAAAGCAAGTAACGATAGCGCTTCATAATATTTAGATTTCAGATGGGATGGTTAGAGGCCCTGGTATTAGGCATAGTACAGGGACTAACAGAATTTTTGCCGGTAAGTAGCAGCGGTCACCTCGAAATCGCTAGTGTTCTTCTTGGAGTACAGACATCAGAAAGTTTATTGTTTGCGGTCTTGCTGCATGCCGCTACCGCACTGAGTACCATTGTAGTTTTTCGCTCAGAGATCCTGGAAATACTAAAGGGCCTATTTCAATTCAAATGGAATGAGGAATGGAAATTTAGCATTAAGATCTTAATCTCTATGGTACCTGTTGGTGTCATAGGAATTCTCTTCGAAGATGAAATAGCTTCTTTCTTTTCAGGCAATCTCCTGTTAGTGGGGTCAGCACTTATTTTCACAAGTGCGTTACTTTATTTCAGTCATAAGAAAGGCTTTAAAGATAAGAATGTAAGTTTCTTACATGCATTTGTTATTGGCCTGGCACAAGCTGTCGCTATCATGCCTGGAGTGTCAAGATCAGGTGCCACTATTGCGACTGCTTTGATTTTAGGTGTTGAAAAGTCCAAGGCTACACGTTTCTCCTTCCTGATGGTATTGATCCCTATTTTGGGTGCTGGCGCTTTGAAACTCAAAGACTATTTGGAGGGAGCAGAAACCGTTTCTATTGCAGGTTCTTCTCTGGTCATTGGTTTTATTGCAGCGTTCATTTCAGGCTACTTGGCCTGCGTTTGGATGCTAAACATTGTTAGAAAAGGCAAACTGTCCTGGTTCGCTGCCTACTGCTTCCTCGTCGGATTGGTAGCTATTCTAAGTCAATTGTTCTGATCATTGGATTCTCTCACTCAATACACAGAAGGCCGAATTTTACAGATTGACAAGCCATTCGAATGGACTTCCTTCGATGTGGTGAAAAAGCTGAGATACGCCCTGAAGGTCAAGAAGATAGGTCATGCAGGTACATTAGATCCACTAGCTACGGGCTTGTTGCTCATTGGTACGGGTAAGGCCACCAAACAGCTACAGGAATTACAAGGTCTTGATAAAAGCTATGATGGCATTATAGAAATAGGCAAGACTACTCCCTCATATGACCTGGAGACAACCTTCGATTCTTCTACTTCCTGGGATCA
>CAZZHO010000087.1:12346-17508 GCA_964653795.1 uncultured Roseivirgaceae bacterium
CTGAAATCATTAAGAAGAACATCAATTGGCGATTACCACATTGATCAGGCATGGAACTTAGATTCTTTTTTAAAAACCTTGAAAAAGGATGAGGGTAATAGATGACCTCTCAGATATTGAAAAGCCACGAAATGCGGTGGTTACCAGTGGCACCTTCGATGGTGTTCATCTAGGGCATCAAAAGATTCTGAGAAAACTTATTAAAACAGCCAAAGAGGTGAATGGGGAAAGTGTGGTGGTTACGTTCTGGCCTCACCCACGTTTTGTATTGGGAAATGGCTGGGGGGATCTTAGGCTCCTCACGACTTTTGAAGAAAAAGCTCAGTTTTTGGCTGAAAATGGCGTTGACTGTTTGGTGAAGGTACCTTTCACCCGATCTTTTTCTGAGTTAAGCTCCAAGGATTTCATCCAAAATGTCCTGGTCGATAAGCTCGAGACAAGGAAACTCATTATTGGTTATGACCATAAGTTCGGTAAAAATCGAGAGGGTGGTTTTGAGTACCTCAAAGAGAATCAAGGTCTTTTTGGTTTTGAAGTGGAGGAAATTCCCCGTCATGATATAGATAGTGTTGGCGTTAGTTCTACAAAAATTAGAAATGCCCTTTCAATAGGTGATGTTGAAGAAGCCCGAAAGCTACTTGGTAGGTCCTACACACTCTCAGGCATCGTCATAAAAGGAGACCAATTTGGTCGTCAACTGGGGTACCCAACGGCGAATGTTTACATCGCAGAGGAGTTTAAGCTAATTCCGGCGGATGGAGTGTATGCCATGCTGGTACATCTGAAGTCTGGCGTATATCAGGGGATGATGAATATAGGAGTCAGGCCAACGATCAGTGGTAAACGCCGGCAGATTGAAGTGAATATCTTCGATTTTGATAAGGATGTGTATGGCCAATCCATCAAATTAGAATTTGTCAGTAAGCTTAGGGAAGAACGAAAGTTTGAATCCAAAGACCATCTCAAGGAACAATTGGGTAGAGATAAGATCGCCGCGCTTTCTGTTTTTAGTAATCTGTAGTTATTCACGATAATCAATCACAGAATTGATCGTTCATCGAAAAACTCGACTGAATCTTAGGGACTAAGATTTACCTTTGCCTTATTGAAATAAATCATGCACATGAAAAGTATTAAAAGCATTTGTTTGGTCTTAGCTGCAGCTAGCATCCTTTTGTTAGGAGGTTGTAGCGATGATAATGGATCTATCATTGATCAGGTAACAGGTCTGACTCCTCAAAATGATGTCGAACTTGGCCGTTCGGTAGTAGATCAGATAGAAGCGGATCCCACGGAGTACCCAATGCTCTCAAGATCAGAATACCCTGAAGCATATGCATATCTAGATGCCATGCGAGCGGAGCTGCTTACTAGTGACGACATCAATCATAAAGATATCTTTCCATACACTTTCACAATTATTGAAAGAGATGATGTACTTAATGCTTTTGCCACTCCAGGTGGATTTATGTACGTGTACACTGGTCTCATAAAATATCTAGACAGAGCAGATGATTTAGCCGGAGTACTGGGGCATGAAATTGCTCATGCTTCCGAAAGACATTCTTCAGACCAGCTTAAGCAACAGCTCGGCGTTCAGTTTCTGATTTCCATTGCTTTGGGTGAATCTTCGGCCTCGCAAATTGCCCAATTGGGAGCTAATTTCTTGAGTCTGAGTTTCAGTCGTGCCGATGAAAATGAGGCTGATGAGTATTCAGTAATGTATTTAGCGGATACAGGATATGCTTGCAATGGTACAGCTGGTTTCTTTTCAAAGCTGCAAGATGAAGGACAGTGCTCGGGCAATTTTGCATTTTTGAGCACCCATCCTGATCCATGTAATCGAGTCGCAGATATCGACGCCAAAGCTGAGGAGTTAGGTTGTTCTACCGATGCAATTGTTGAATCGGGCATGTCTTATCAAGATTTTATTAGCAGCCTCCCATAACAAATGAGCACATCTGAAATTAAGTTTAAGGTCAGCCTGGACAAGGAGAATGTACCGGAGAAGATAGAGTGGGATGCTGACCACAAGGATACCAGAGGTTGGAGTGAAACCAAGAGCATCACCGTCTCACTTTGGGATCATAATAACAAGAACTCTATGCGCATAGACCTATGGACAAAGGATATGCCCATTGACGAAATGAAGCGATTCTACATAGATTGCGTGGGTGGATTATCACAAAGTATTCTAAATGCGACAGGTGATGAGTACATGTCTTCCGAGCTCAACGCTGTTTGTGATAAACTGGTAGAACATGTGAAAAAGGAGTATTCCTAGAAAGAAATTCAAACAATTATCCGAAAAGCAGCTTTTCAATTCGAAGGGCTGCTTTTTTTGTTTAAAATAATGCTTGGTAATAACAAGAGATAAATTAGATCGAAAAATCAGCGTAATCTTGAGAATATGGCAAAAACACCCAATATGATTATGTCAATACAAGTGGCTCTGAGTGCTCATATTTGATGTTTTTAATAAAAATTTTCTCTAATATTAAGAATTATTAAAAAGTAAAACCTTAACTGTATGAAAAGAACGTTTACTAAGGTCTCGCTAATGTTAATAGTATGCATGCATACTTTTTCATTTGTCTTGGCCCAGGGAACGCAGATTTCCGGTACTATTACTGATGGTACATCCGGGGAGCCGCTTCCTGGGGTCAATATATTGGTGAAAGGGACCGTACTAGGAACCATCACCGATTTGGATGGTAATTTTTCTCTTAGTGTCCAGTCAGCTCCCCCTCTCACCTTACAAGTGAGTAGCGTTGGCTACGAGAGAAGAGAAATAGAAATCACGAATGCTAATACCAGTAATCTGGGCATTACGCTTTCTGAAAATGTGATTTTGGGACAAGAAGTAGTGGTATCCGCCTCCAGAGTGGAAGAAAGTACTTTAAGATCTCCTGTATCAGTTCAGAGAATGGATATCCTGGATATCCAGAATAATGCATCTACTGATTTTTATGATGCATTGAAGAATATGAACGGAGTGGATTTCAGTACCCAGAGTTTGACATTTAAGTCAGTTAATGCGCGTGGTTTTGGATCCAATGGTAATACCAGATTCGTACAGTTAATTGATGGTATAGATAATCAGGCGCCAGGTCTGAACTTCCCTGTTGGTAACGTAGTAGGTATCGGTGAGCTGGATTTGGAAAGCGTGGAAATGATTCCTGGTCCGGCTTCAGCACTATATGGTCCTAACGCTTTACAAGGGATACTTTTAATGAGAAGTAAAAGCCCTTTTGAATATCAAGGACTTTCGGCTTACACTAAATTAGGAGTGAACCATATAGATAATGAAGATGATGATGCTTCTCTTTATCAAGATTGGGGCTTCAGATATGCAAAAGCTTTTAACAACAAGTTTGCTTTCAAGTTGACTGGTTCTTATTTAAGAGCCAATGATTTTGTAGGAGTTGACACCCGGGATAGAGGTCTCGCTACGGGTGGTGTTGTGGAACGAGGAGCCACTGAAAGAGGGAACAACAGGTTTTATGATGGTGTCAATACCTATGGGGATTTTACCATAGATCTTGCAACGATTGCTGCTGCGTCTCCCGATGCTTTAGGTGGAGTGGCTGCTTTATTGCCTTCTGGCGCTGCGGGAGCCTTCACCCCTCCGGGATTTTTGGAGAACACTTTCGTTGATAATACTACAGAGAGTATTAAACTAGGAGCTGGCCTTAACTACAGACTAAATGATAAGATTGAAGTGCTAGGTCAGTTCAACTGGGGTAGTGGCAGCACTGTATATACTGCAAATGACAGATTCGTCTTAGACGACTTTGTGATTTGGACTGCCAAGATGGAATTGAAAGCTTCTAACTGGTTCTTAAGAGCTTATACCACTCAAGAGAATTCAGGAGATAGTTACGCGGCCAATACGCTTGCTTCTTTGATTAACCAGACGTTTTACTTGGCACCTTATGCGGGGGCGTTTGTTGCGGCGAGAGGATCAGGACTTTCAGTGGATGAGTCGCACGTGCAAGCGGCTGCAGCTGCCGGGGCAGCTCAAGCCTTACCAGGATCGACAGAATTCGAATCAGCCGCGGCTGAGTTTAGAGGAAGATCTATCGCCGAAGGTGGAGCTCTTTTCCTTGATAAGTCGAACATGTACCACTATGAGGGCAGCTACAATTTCGAAAACGAGATTGATGCTGTAGACCTAGTAGTAGGTGGAAACGTGCGAAATTTCAATCTAAATTCTGAGGCTACTTTGTTCGCATTAGAAGATAATGGCGATGAGATTTCTTTTTGGGAGTATGGATTGTATGCCCAAGCGAAGAAATCTTTTATCAACGATGCTTTGACTTTGCAAGCATCTGCGAGATATGATAAAAATGAATTCTTCAAAGGTCAGCTTTCACCAAGATTTAGTGCGGTTTATGAAGTGGCTCCCGATCATAACTTGAGGGCTTCATTCCAAAGAGGTTTCCGAATCCCAACAACTCAGGATCAGTTCATTGATCTCGATGTTGTTACGAGGAGACTAATAGGTAGTTCAAGGTTTCTGTTAGAGAGGTATAATCTAATTAACGGTGGAAACGCCTCCGCCTCATATCTGGCTACTGATGTCGCCAGGGTACAGGCCGGGGAGTTAGCTATAGAGGATCTTCAGCCAAATGCAACTACTTTGATGCAAGAAGACTTCAAAACTGAAAAAGTCAATACTTATGAGGGTGGTTATCGAGGGTTGTTCGCAGATGGCAAACTACTGATCGATGCGTTCTATTTCTATAATAGCTATCAGGACTTTATAGTAGAGATCACGCCAGTTCAAGCTTATGACGCTTCAGCAACTGGAGATATAAGAACAATACTACAGACACCAATTTCCGGCTTTGATCCGATCAGCAACGTAGAAGATAGAGCTGCATTGGTTGCTGGGGATGTTGCCACAGAAAGTTATGGTGTTGATATCAATGCTGATGGAAATGTTGAGTCGCAAGGCTGGGGTTTGAGCGCTGAATATACTTTAGACGGTGGTTACAGACTTAATGGTAATGTTTCCTATAATGAGTTGATCTCAGATCAGGATCTACGAAATCAAGGTTTCCAGGCATCTTTCAACACTCCGAAATACAGATATAATTTAGGGTTTGGCAATAGAAAGGTTACAGATAACTTCGGTTTCAATGTAGCCTGGAGATGGC
>CAZZHO010000088.1:0-12543 GCA_964653795.1 uncultured Roseivirgaceae bacterium
CTTTATTATCAAATCCCAGCTTTGATCTGAGGACGAACTCATTCGGCTTGATTCAGTATTTTATGCCCAGCTTGAAGTAATTTCAGATCTTTAAGGAAAAGTCCAATATCTGAAGTGATCATGTCGTCAATTAAGGCCGACAAATCGTGTTCAGGTTCCCATCCTAAAACATTCTTAGATTTCGAAGGGTCACCAATTAATAATTCTACTTCAGTAGGTCTAAAGTATTTCGGGTCTACACATATGATTTCTTTGCCGACCTCAGGAGTTGGGATTTCCGAACCCAGCATATCTGCAAATCTACTTTGATCTACTGCCCCAATTATTCCGGTTTCTTGTTCCTGTTTTCCCTTAAACTCAAGGCTTATCCCCATTTTTTCATAAGTCATTGTAATAAAGTCTCGAATCTTGGTTGTTACTCCCGTGGAAATTACATAGTCGTCGGCTTTTTCTTGTTGAAGAATTAACCACATCGCTTTTACGTAATCCTTGGCATGACCCCAATCTCGCTGAGCGTCAAGATTACCGATATACATCTTATCCTGAAGTCCTAAAGCAATTTTAGCTGCTGCCCTGGTAATTTTTCGTGTTACGAAAGTTTCTCCTCTTAATGGTGATTCGTGATTAAACAAAATTCCATTTGAAGCATGTAAATTGTAAGCTTCCCTGTAATTAACAGTAATCCAATATGCATACATCTTGGCTACTGCGTATGGAGAGCGAGGATAAAAAGGTGTAGTTTCCGATTGAGGAACAGCCTGGACTAAACCGTAAAGTTCAGATGTAGATGCTTGATAAATTCTTGTCTTGTTTTCTAACCCTAGGAGTCTTACGGCTTCCAAAACTCTGAGCGTTCCAATACCATCCGCATTCGCAGTGTACTCCGGAGTGTCGAAACTGACCTTTACGTGGCTCATAGCAGCAAGATTGTATATCTCATCTGGTTGTGTTTCCTGAATGATCCTCGTTAAATTCATCGAATCCGTCATGTCTCCGTAATGAAGTACCAACCTCGGATCATCCACATGTGGATCCTCATATAGATGATCTATCCGATCTGTATTAAAAAGAGAAGCCCTTCTTTTGATACCGTGAACCTTATATCCTTTGTCTAACAGCAATTCTGTGAGATATGCTCCATCTTGTCCAGTAATACCAGTAACTAAAGCTACTTTTTCCATTTCTCGATATTTACTTTAAAATCTTCGTAAGCTAATTCTACTCCTTCTTTTAGAGAAATCTTATGTTTCCAACCCAAAGAGTGGAGTTTTGATACATCCATTAATTTTCTTGGGGTTCCATTTGGCTTAGTCTGGTCCCAAACGATCTCACCTTTGAAGCCGACTACTTCTTTGACGGTATTCGCCAGTTCCTTGATGGTCAAGTCTATCCCGGTTCCTACATTTAATAATCCCTTTTCAGAATACTCATGCATCAAAAAGAGGCACGCGTCTGCCAAATCATCCGCAAATAGAAATTCCCTCATTGGCGCACCATCTCCCCAAAGCGTTATGTGTTCGTCTTCATTTTCCTTACCCTCATGGAATTTCCTGATCATCGCCGGTAATACATGTGAATTTTCCAGATGATAATTATCTCCGTACCCATAGAGGTTGGTCGGCATTATAGAAATGAAGTCACATCCATACTGATCTCTGTAGTTTTCACATAATTTGATTCCGGCGATTTTGGCTATGGCATAGGGTTCATTGGTTGGTTCCAAAGGACCTGTCAATAAGGAATCTTCTTTCAATGGTTGGTCGGCAAGCTTTGGATAAATACAAGATGAGCCCAAGAACATAAGCTTCGTGACTCCCACCAGATACGCCGAGTGAATGATATTGTTTTGAATCATCAAGTTATCATACAAAAACTCCCCACGATATCTGTTATTCGCATGGATACCTCCAACTTTCGCCGCCGCAAGGAAAACATAATCCGGTCTCTCTTTTTCGAAAAAATCATTAACCTGTTCTTGATACCTTAGGTCTAACTCCTTTGATGACCTAGTGATAATATTATTAAAACCTAATGCCTGCAGTTTTCTAGTTATTGCCCCACCAACCATTCCATTGTGACCAGCTACATAAATCTTATCTCTATATTTCATGTTACTTAAACAAGGTTTTAAAAATTATAATCAAAATAATCAAACCTCCTAAAACAAAGCCAAGAGCCAAAAAAAGTACAATACTTCGTACAGAACCTACACCTACGGGTGACACTGGAACATATACTGGCTCAAAGACCGTAAAAACCGGAACTTTCTCTTCTAAAGCAACCTTTTTATTCTCCAGATCAGAAGCTAGTTGTCTATATATCTCGAAAAAAATGTTATACTCAGATTGCAGCCTTTGCTGCTCTATTGCCGCAGCTGCGGAGATAACACCTTGGTTCTTATCTTTGAAAATCGCTAGATTTTTTTGTGAAATTTCGAAATTTTCTTTAGCAGAAATAACTCTTCTTTCCAAAAACTCTAAATCTCTTCGCTCCTTTTCAGTCTCATTTTCAATTACAAAATCCAACAACCTAGCTGAGACCAGTTGATTTAACTGAGCACAAACTAATGCGTCTGGCATTTCGGTGCTAATAGTGACGATATTCCCACTGAAACTAACATCTATCCTTTTGGCTAATAAGGACATAGCACTTAAATCCGAGGAACTCAATTCCAAAATTGGGCTAATAAGTTCATATCTTTCAATTGGAACAGAAGTAGAATTTTTAGACCCACTATTAGAGTTTTTAATTTGTGAAGTCCTTGATTCATTATTTTGAAAGCTTGAAAACATTCTCTGTGGTAGCCCCCTCACCTTTGAGATTACCTTCGATAAAAAAGAATTGTCATCATATTGAAGAACAAATTCTTTTAGAGTCATGTTTTTATCATAAATCTCAAAGTAAAAGGACTCCTTCATCAGTGGCGATAAAAAAGACTGACTACCCAATATTGTAGGAAAAAAAGAAGGGTCACTAAAGCTCGTTCCTTGAGATTTAGACTTGGAGGGCAGGCCTAGCAATTCAGAAAACCCACTTGATGCATCATTCGCCATTGACGGGCTTTGTTCAGTAATGTATTTTGAGACTGATGAGAAGTATTTCTTAGTAGAAACTATTTGTACCACGGCCAGCAGTAGCATAATCGTCATACATACTATGAAATAGATTCTTCTGTCCCAAAAAACCTTGATCAAATCCTTGATAGCTATTTCGTCTCCCGAGAATACTTCCGTGATGTCAGTTTTTGATTTTGCCACTCCGATCTTAATTATTACTACTGGCTAATTCTCTAACTAAGAAATAAGAAGTAACAACACTTGCAGCACCTGTTAAGATTCCAAATACCTGTTGAACTCCCGCTAAACCTTGTCTTTGTCTGCCGCCAGGAATGACAATTTCTGTTCCTGGTAAGATTTTAGGTGAATTTCGGAAAAATAGAAAATTTCTAGTTGCAGCAGCCGCACCATTCGGATATATCACATATCCTCGATTTCTCTTTGCACCTAAAGTATAACCTCCAGCTTGAGCTACATAATCCCTGAGCCTGAGACCCTTCTGAAAAGTGGTAGAAGTCGGGTAGAGCACCTCACCTCGTAACCTTACTATTTCTTGTCTTTGTGGAATATAAAGCTTGTCACCAGGAGCAAGGCGTATGTCTTTTATCCGGTCCCCTTCCATAATCTCTTTGAGTTCAATACCAATACCATCGAATTGATTCTTAACATTCTTCGTAGAGTTCTCTTGCCCAGTCACATTTGCTGCTGGATTAGCAATATTCAAATTCAGTTCTGGAGTAGCCCCAAATGAGACATCTAACTCATCCCGGAATGCTTTGTTGATCAAAAAAGTATCAATCTGCTCAATTATCCTGTCAGTTAGCATTGAGACGGTATCTATTCGACTATAAAAAATTTCCTTTTGAAGATCAATGATTTGTTTATCTACTAGCTCCTCTTGAAACTTGGTTAGTGTTCCTGCCTCTCTATCTTCACCTGACCCATAAGTCTCCCTCAATCTTAATAAACTCCGGAGTTGCTCTTTTTTCTCATTTTTTGGAACAAAAGATTCATTCCGTCTTTGCAAAGTCGCGCCTTCCAAATATGCTTCTTCCGTAACCCCGCCTGCTAACTTCACCAAATCAGACACTTTCATCCCGTCCAAGCTGAGCAAATAATCTCCTGGAAAATTTATTTCTCCAGAAACTTCCACTGTTTGGATTTTTCTATATCCAGATCTAGGACGAACTATTACCCGACTATTCACTTGAAGTCGCTTCTTCAAGGCTCTTGGTATATCTGTAATTGTTGAGGGAATCTCGATACTTTCCATTTCATAGGGCTGGTCCTTCCCTCCTAATCCTTGAATCAAATCAACTCTTCCGCCTGATCCCATTACGTTTAAGCCCCCTGAAAGAGCTATTGCATCCCAGACACTCATGCCTTCAAAGTACGGCACAAACGATGGGGAATTTACACTTCCGGATACTTTAACCAAACCCTGGTCAAATGAATTTAAACTGGGTACCACGACGAGATCTCCTTTATTAAGAACTAAGTCCAATTTGCCTGTCAACTCAGTATCACTCTCATTACCCTCGAGTCTTCGTATAACCGTGATTCCATCTCTCATTGCATCGAAACGAAGACCTCCGGCTCGTTCTAGTACTTCCCGTAGAGTAAGCCCCTGTTTCCATTGGAATAGCCCGCTAACATTAACCGCGCCCTCAATCTGCACACTACCAGAGACATAAGACCTGAATTTTTTTATTATCAGTCTATCACCGTCTAAAAGAGAAAGTTCCTTGTCATTTACCAGAACATCCCTAACAAATAATTCTCCTCCCCTGGTACGTTCTAAGACTAAATTCTCTTTAAAAGCATCAGCAGTGAATCCTCCTGCGAACTCAATTAAACTAGCAACCGACTCCTTTTCTGCTATTTCATAAACTCCAGGCCTTTTGACTTCTCCAACGATCTCCACATGGTGCTGGTATGAATTCACCATGATAATATCATTGTCACTTAAGCTATAACTCGCACCATTCTTCCCTTTCAAGAAAAAATCATATAGATCAAGTTCTTCCAAAAGACTATTGCCTCGAAATACCTTTATGCTTCTGAAGGTACCCCGTAACTTCGGTCCTCCAGCAGCATACAAAGCATTGAGCACATTGGCATAAGCAGGTAATAGGTAATTTCCCGGCCGTTCAACTTCGCCAACTATGTTCAATCGTATACTTCTGATATCCTTTAATGACGTCTCTAAGAAGACGGTTGGATTGTCCCCTTTCAATCCTGAGTATATCTTGGATAGCTCCCGCTTTAATTTAGAAGTTATCGCAGAAGTAGAAAACCCACTTACAACAAGAGGTCCGAGTCTAGGAATATTGATTTTTCCTTCAGCGTTTACCCTTCTTTCATAAACAGCTTCAGAAGTACCAAAAATCTCTACTATTAGGACATCCCCAGGGCCCAGAATATAATCTTTAGGTGTGGCACCATTTAAGTTTGGAGCAAAATCAATATCGGCATCTTGAAAATAAGAGTACCCAAATAACTTCGAGGCGAGTTCCATATCCCTCACACTTTGATCATCAATTGTATCAGTTGCTGAAAAGCGATTGAGATCACTGGACCCCCGAACTGTTTCCTGTACATCCAGGGGATTTACTCCTAAATTATTACCAAATGTTTCTGCCTGTTGAGGATTTAAGCTGTTTTGTCTTGAAAGTCTATCGAATTCCAAAATATTCTGGGGAGTTAATCCCTGGCAGAGTGCAGAAAAATTAAATACTCCACCTATGACTATAAGTATAACTTTGACCGATCTCACAACGCGCGACTCAACTTTATCCAATCAATATTTTCCTTGTACTATGAAGAAGTCGTTCCTCAAGTCCTTTTTATTATAATGCAATTCTTTCTTTGAAGTAGCATTCATAACAACCGCTCCAGCTTCATTGGCAATAACATGCGCCGCAGCAGTATCCCATTCCATTGTCGGCGCGAATCTAGGGTAAATATCGGCATCACCCTCAGCAACCATTAAAATTTTTAAAGAACTTCCCTTGGAAACAATCTTAGGCTGGTTCAATGATCGCACGAACTCCTCTGTCTCAGAGTTCAAATGAGACCGAGAGGCTACCACCTTAACTCCCTTTTTTGATAAATTTATTTTACTTGCTTCTATTTTTTGGCCGTTTTTGAAGGCACCTTGACCTGATACCGCCCAGTAAATATCTTCTGTTACGGGCACCATCACCACTCCTAATACTGGGGTATCCCTTCTGATAAGGGCAATATTTACCGTGAATTCATCATTTCGCTTAACGAATTCCTTTGTCCCATCAATAGGGTCTATCATCCAGAAAAAGTCCCATTCTGACCGCTCTTTATAAGGAATATTCTTGCCTTCCTCACTCAGTATAGGAAGTTTAGATTCCCTTAAAACTTGCGAAATAACATTGTGTGATTTTCTGTCAGCTATCGTCAAGGGTGAATTGTCAGATTTCACCTCCACTTCAAAATCTTCATTGTTGTAAACATCCAAGATAGCATCAGTAGCATTCTTAGCCGCCTTTATTGCTAAATCCAAATGATATGTATAATCCATTCTAAATGATCATCCCGGCCGCAACAGTCTCGTTAGTGGCCTCATCAACTAAAATGATGCTTCCTGTGTTTCTATTCCTCTGATATGAATCCACTAAAACCGGCCTAGTAGTTCTTAAAGCAACCCTGCAAATATCGTTCATAGATATTTGCTTAGATTCTTCATTTCTGTGGAGCGTATTAATATCCAATTTGTATCTAATTTCTTTGATCATACATTTCATTTCGGCGGACGTATGCCTCAAAGAATATTTAGCTCTAGCCTTCGGACCAGAAGTATTTAACCAACAGAGCATAACTTCCAAGTCCTGTCTGGCCTCTGGCCGATTGTTAACTCTAACGATCATATCTCCACGCCCAACATCAATATTGTCTTCTAGGAGTAGTGTTATGGACATTGGAGCAAATGCCTCCTCTACTTTTCCCTCGAAGGTCTCAATAGACTTTACCTTAGAAGTAAACCCAGAAGGTAGTACCATTACTTCATCTCCGGGTTTGAAAATTCCTCCCGCAACCCTACCAGCATAGCCACGAAAATCATGATATTCATCACTCTTTGGTCGGATTACTGTCTGTACTGGAAACCGGCAATCAATGTGGTTTTGATCGCTTCCCACATGGATGTTTTCCAACGTATGCAATAAAGTAGACCCCTCATACCATGCCATATTCTCCGACCTATTCACCACATTATCCCCATTCAGGGCACTTATGGGAATAAATCGAACGTCTTTTACATTTAGCTTACTAGCAAATTGCTCATACTGCTCTTGAATTTGATCGTAAGCTTTTTGATCATAATTCACTAGGTCCATTTTATTGATGCATACAATAACATGAGGAATCTGCAACAAGGAGGCAATGATAGAATGTCTGCAGGTTTGCTCGACTACACCATTACGAGCATCAATAAGGATCAAAGCGACATTAGCAGTAGATGCACCTGTGACCATATTCCTAGTGTATTGGATATGCCCAGGTGTATCAGCAATAATGAACTTTCTTTTGGGAGTAGCAAAATATCGATAGGCCACATCTATTGTGATGCCTTGCTCTCTCTCATCTTTTAACCCGTCTGTTAGAAGGGCAAGATCAGTATGCTCTAGACCTTTTCTTTCACTGGATACTTTAACCTGATCAAGTTGATCTTCAAAAATTGACTTTGAATCGTACAAAAGTCTACCTATCAAAGTGCTTTTACCGTCATCTACGCTACCGGCTGTGGTAAACCGTAGAAGTTCCATATCTAAATATCCATCCATCCTTAAAAGTATCCTTGTTTCTTTCTATCCTCCATTGCAGTTTCAGAACGCTTATCGTCTTCACGATTGCCTCTCTCCGTTTGACGTGCGGAGGCTACTTCCTCTACAATTTTTTCTAAGCTATCAGCATCGGATTCCACTCCACCTGTAATAGTAATATCTCCCAAGGTTCTGAATCGGATTTGCTTTTCTGTTATCTCCTCTGATTCATCAATTTTGATATAATCAGATACTGGAAGCCATGTGTTATTCCTTCGAATAACTTTTCGATTATGAGCAAAATACAAGGAAGGTATACTAATATCTTCAGCAAGTATATACTGCCAAACGTCCATTTCTGTCCAGTTGCTTAGCGGGAAAACCCGAAAATGCTCACCATGGTGATGTCGCCCGTTAAAAATATTCCATAATTCAGGACGTTGATTTTTTGGATCCCACTGACCAAACTCGTCTCTATGCGAAAAAAAACGCTCTTTTGCCCTGGCTTTTTCCTCATCCCTTCTAGCTCCTCCTAAGCAGGCATCAAATTCATTCTCTTCTATTGTCTCCAATAAAGTCACGGTTTGAATAGCGTTGCGATTAGCATTTTTGCCTTTTTCCTCAGTAGCTGTCCCCTCATCGATAGAATGCTGAACAGAACCTACAATTAGTTTGGCTCCTAGTTCTTCAACCAGATTGTCTCTGAAGGAAATTGTTTCAGGAAAATTATGGCCTGTATCTATATGTACTAACGGGAAAGGAATCTTGGCCGGATGAAAAGCTTTTCTAGCTAAGTGAGTGACTACAATTGAGTCTTTACCGCCGGAAAAAAGTATGGCGGGGTTCTCAAACTGAGCAAACACTTCTCTTAATATGAAAATTGACTCGGACTCAAGTTCTTTTAGGTGTGTAAGACTATAGCTCTTCATCATTTTAGATTTTTGGAATAATTTCCGAGACTAACAGCGTCACAGCCTCATCAATCGGCTGGTTCGCGGTATCAATAATAACATCAGGATTTGTTGGCTGCTCAAATGGCGCACTAATGCCCGTAAAGTTCGGTATAAGTCCTTGTCTCGCCTTCGCATATAATCCTTTTACATCTCTGCTTTCACAAACTTCAAGTGGACAATCCACGAAAACCTCAATCAAATCTCTATCTCCAATTATGCTACGTGCCAAAGATCTATCAGCATTTAATGGAGAAACAAAAGCGCAAAGAACGACTACTCCAGCATCTAGGAAAAGCTTAGATACCTCTGAAATTCTTCTAATATTTTCCGTTCTTCCTTCAGTTGAGAAATCCAAATCTGAGTTAATGCCACTCCGAACATTATCTCCATCTAGCAAATAAGTTTGGAAGGTATTGCGAAACAAATGTTCTTCTAATGCATTTGCAAGGGTAGATTTACCAGACCCGGATAAGCCAGTAAACCAAATAACTTTAGACTTGTGACCATTACTCTTTTCTCGAGCAACTCGATTTATAACATAGTTGTGTGGAACAATATTTTTATTCACCGTATTCAAAGTCTCGAATTTACCCATTCTTTGGGCAGTATACCCTTAACGTCAAAGATCACTTTTACTTGCTTTCTAATATCCTGCCAAGGTAATTTCTTGAAACTATCATGAGCAACAGCCAAGATGATAGCATCATAATTAGCTGTCTCGATTCTGGGCATAGTCTTAATACCATAGACTTTTAGGACTTCAGATGAGTCTACATTAGGATCGTGAATATCATAGTCAACTCCAAACTCCTGCAGCTCTTTTATAATAGACATTACTCCTGTATTCCTGAAATCAGGGCAATTCTCCTTGAATGTGAACCCCAACACTAAAACTCTATATTTACGAGCTACTTGGATATCTTTTGTCAAAAGTTTCATGGTCTGGCGTACCACATGTGCTCCCATGGAATCATTAATACTTCTTCCTGCTAGGATAACTTCTGGGATATAGCCAAGTTGTTCGGCCTTATAGGTTAAGTAGTAAGGGTCAACCCCAATGCAGTGTCCTCCAACCAGCCCAGGCCTGAAATTCAAAAAGTTCCATTTGGTTGATGCAGCTTCTAAAACTTCCAAAGAATCAATACCCATTTTGTTGAAAATCACTGATAGCTCATTCACAAACGCTATATTGATATCTCGTTGTGAGTTTTCAATAACCTTCGCCGCCTCAGCCACTTTAATACAAGAGGCTTTAAATGTTCCAGCATCAACCACTTTGTTGTAGAATAAATCAATGATCTCTGCAGCCGAATCAGAACTTCCACTGGTCACCTTCTTTATTGAACTAATACGGTGCTTCTTATCCCCTGGATTTATTCGTTCAGGTGAATAACCACAGAAGAAGTCCAAATTATATTGTAACCCTGACTTTTCTAAAATTGGCACACAAACTTCCTCAGTGCATCCTGGAAACACTGTGGATTCATATACAACAAAATCACCTTTACTCAGTAGGCCACTTATATCTTCTGTGGCACTTATAAGTGGTCCTAAGTCAGGATTATTCGCACTGTCTACTGGAGTGGGTACAGTCAGAATATAGAAATTGCAATTCGCTAAGTCAGACAGTTTCGAAGTTAAGAAAACGCCTGATATCTCTAACTCCTCTGAGGTAACCTCATTGGTGTCATCAACACCTTCTTCAAGCCGATGAATCCTATTATTCTGGATATCATAGCCAACAGTCTCAAAGTGCTTTGACACTTCCACTGCCAGTGGAAGACCTACATACCCCAAACCAACAACTCCAACTTTAAAATCCATTTTATTCTTCCAAGAGCTGGCAATCTTGTATTAGATGCAATCAAAAATGACCGAAAAGTCAAAAATCAATATTTCCTCAGCAATTTACCTTCTTTTCAAAGTACTCCAATGTGGGCTTTAAACCTTCCGCTCTGGTAAATTTTGGCTCCCAGTTTAACACTTGCTTAGCCTTCGAAATATCTGGCTTGCGTTGTTTTGGATCATCTTTTGGAAGATCTCGAAAAGTGATTTTTGACGAACTTCCGGTGAGCTTGATAATCTCATCACCAAACTCTTTTATCGTGATCTCTTGAGGGTTACCAATATTCACAGGATCAGCGCAATCACTCAGTAATAATCTATAAATACCCTCGACAAGATCATCCACATAGGTGAAGGACCTTGTTTGCGAACCGTCGCCGAAAGCCGTTAAATCTTCTCCTCTCAAAGCCTGTGATATGAACGCAGGTAAAACGCGCCCATCATTCAATCTCATTCTAGGACCAAAAGTGTTAAATATCCTCACAATGCGCGTTTCGAGACCATGGTAAGTGTGGTAAGCCATTGTTAAGGCTTCTTGAAACCTTTTAGCCTCATCGTATACACCTCTGGGACCAACAGGATTTACGTTCCCCCAATAATCCTCCTTCTGCGGATGCACTAGAGGGTCGCCATAAACCTCAGAGGTGGAAGCGACTAAAATTCTGCTTCCTTTTGCCCTAGCCAAACCCAAGCAGTTTAGAGTTCCAAGAGAGCCCACTTTCATGGTCTGTATCGGCATCTTCAAGTAATCAATAGGACTAGCAGGTGAGGCAAAATGCATAATGTAATCAAGATCGCCAGAAATATGGACGAAATTAGAGACATCATGATGATGGAACTCAAAATCCTTTCGACCAAGAAGATGCTCAATATTTGCAATATCTCCCGTGATTAGATTATCCATTGCAATTACATAACAGCCTTCTTTCAAAAACCTGTCGCATAGGTGAGAACCCAGAAATCCTGCGCCACCTGTGATTAATACTCTTTTCACTGATCTATTGTGTTTCTACCTATGCTAAAATATTTAAAACCAGAACCTTCCATGACATCCAAGTCATAGAGATTCCTCCCATCAAAAATGACTCTTTCATTCAGCTTTTGTCCTAGAGCATTGAAATCAGGAGTTCTGAAAATGGGCCACTCAGTCATGATCATGAGTGCATCAGCTCCTTCCACCGCTTCATACTCATCATATGCAAAGTTTATTTCTTTGCCAAACAGCTCTTTGACATTATCCATCGCTTCAGGGTCATATGCTACCACCTCAGCTCCCAACTTCAGAAGTTCTCTAATATTTTCAAGAGCAGGAGCTTCACGAATATCATCTGTGTACGGTTTAAAAGCTAAACCCCAAACTGCTATTCTTTTACCTTTTATAGTTCCTTCAAAATGGTCTAGGAGCGGCTTAAGAAGTTTAGACTTTTGCCTTTGATTTACATCCATCACAGAATTAAGTATTTTGAAATCATAGTCAACTTCACTTGAAGATTTTGCCAAAGCCTGCACATCTTTTGGGAAACAGCTTCCTCCATATCCTATTCCAGCAAAAAGAAATCTTTTGCCAATTCGGGCATCTGTACCAACACCTTTTCTGACCATATCTACATCTGCTCCGAGCAGCTCACATAGGTTGGCGATTTCATTCATAAAGGTGATTTTAGTAGCTAAGAATGAGTTTGCTGCATATTTTGTCAATTCCGCGGATCGAATATCCATAAAAATTATGGGATTCCCTTGACGAACAAATGGCTCATATAACTTACCCATAATCTCCTTTGCTTTCTCTGAATCCGCACCAATTACAACCCGGTCTGGTTTCATGAAATCATCAACGGCAACGCCCTCTCTTAAAAACTCAGGATTAGAAACAACATCGAAATCAACCTTTAC
>CAZZHO010000088.1:12553-17199 GCA_964653795.1 uncultured Roseivirgaceae bacterium
GCAATCTTCGCATGAACCTTCTCCGCAGTACCAACTGGCACGGTACTTTTATCCACAATTACGGCATAGTCTTCGAGTATATGTCCAAGATCTTCAGCTACACCTAAAACGTACTTCAAATCAGCGGAACCATCCTCTCCAGGGGGTGTTGGTAGGGCTAGAAAAATGATAGCAGCATCCTTTATACCTTCTTTCAAATTGGTAGTGAAATCCAATCTTCCTTGACGAATGTTTCTTTCAAAGAGAGGTTCAAGGCCAGGTTCATATATAGTCACTTTACCGCTTTGCAGTTTCTGGACCTTTTTCTCATCGATATCTACGCATGTTACGTGATTACCTGTTTCCGCAAAGCATGTACCAGTAACCAAACCCACGTAACCTGTTCCAACAACAGCTATTTTCATAATTAAAAGTTATATTCGGCCTCTTTCAAAGAGGGATTTAATTGATCTTTTTGTGATATGTTTTTCGAGCCTTTGGACCATTCTATTCCAATATCAGGATCAGCATAAAAAAGTCCACGTTCATAATCCGGCGAATAAAAATTATCTACTGCGTAATAAAATATTGTGTTATCCTCCAAAACCTCGTATCCGTGAGCAAAACCTCTTGGAACAAAGAAATTTAAGTTCGGAGAATCTATTCGAATTTCGAATTTATTTCCAAATGTTTCAGAGTCACTTCGCAGATCTACCACCACATCTATTACTGCACCAGAAATAACGCCAACCAACTTAGATTGTGCATATGGATTAAGTTGATAGTGTAAGCCTCTTAGAACTCCCTTCTGGGATTTTGCAAAATTCACTTGCTTGACGTCCATATCAAAACCGGACAATTCGGAGAATCTTTTTTTATTAAAACTTTCTAAAAAGAATCCTCTAGCGTCACCATGGAGGTCATTTTCAATAATGAAGCAATCTTTTAAAGGGGTTTGCTTTATTTCCATTGTAAGACTTTTTCCAAATAACTACCATAACCACTTTTTGACAGACCAGAAGCTAAAAACTCTAGTTGTACAGAATCAATGAAACCCATTTTGTAAGCCACTTCTTCAATACATCCAATTTTTAAAGACTGACGTTCTTCTATTGCGTGAACAAAATTGCCAGCTTCCAGCAAAGAATTGAATGTTCCAGTATCTAACCAAGCAGTTCCCCTATCCATAACTTCTACCTTGAGATTGCCATTAAGTAAATAGGCCAAATTCACATCTGTAATCTCCAACTCACCTCTAGGACTCGGTTTAACATTTTCGGCAATTTCCACGACCTCATTGTTGTAGAAGTATAGCCCTGGTACAGCATAATTCGTCTTTGGATTGGTTGGCTTTTCTTCAATTGAGACAGCAGTCATATTTTCATCAAAATCAACTACGCCATACCTTTCGGGATCATTAACATGATAAGCAAATATGTAAGCTCCCTCTGGATCAGTACAAGATTGCAGTTTCCTGGAAAAACCGGAAGCATAGAAGATATTATCTCCCAAGATCAGTGCCACACTGTCTGCACCGATAAACTCTTTACCAATTAAAAATGCTTGTGCCAGACCTTCAGGTTTCTCTTGCACTTCATAACTAAACTCGCAACCCAGCGAACTGCCATCTCCAAGCAGTTGTTCAAAAATAGGCAAGTCTCTAGGTGTAGAAATAATCAATATCTCCCTAATACCAGCAAGCATCAAAGTGGACAGAGGGTAGTATATCATCGGCTTATCATAAACCGGAAGCAATTGTTTACTTGTTGATAGGGTCAAAGGGTGCAGCCGAGTACCCGAACCACCTGCGAGTATGATTCCTTTCATTTTATTTTAAGAATTATACTGATTGTTATAATACTCCTTATAGGATCCGGAAGTCACAGAATTGAGCCAATCTTCATTTTTTAGATACCAATCTACTGTTTGTTCAATTCCCTTTTCAAAAGAATATTGTGGTTCCCAATTAAGTTCAGACCTTATTTTATCAATATCTATAGCATATCGGACATCATGCCCCTTTCTGTCTTGGACAAAGGAAATAAGGTCCCGTGAGGTTCCATTCGGCCTACTCAGTTTGGTATCCATCAAATCACACAAGTGGGTAACTAAATCAATATTTTTCCATTCATTTACCCCTCCAATGTTATAGGTTTCTCCAATCTTACCTTTATGGAAAACTAAATCTATTGCGGCTGCATGATCCTCGACGTGAAGCCAATCTCTTATGTTCTCACCCTTGCCGTATACTGGTAATGCTTTTTTGTTGACAATATTATTGATCATCAAAGGAATGAGCTTTTCAGGGAACTGATAAGGGCCGTAATTATTAGAGCAATTGGTCAATAGAGTTGGCAGCTTGTAGGTATTGGCATATGCTCTAACAAAGTGATCTGAAGATGCCTTAGATGCGGAATACGGGGATTTAGGGTCATAAGGTGTATTCTCTGTGAAGAACCCTTCTCTGCCTAAGGAGCCATAGACTTCATCTGTAGAAACGTGATAAAAAAGTTTATCGCTGAGGTCTTCCCATGAATTCTTCGCAATTTGTAAGAGATTGAGTGTCCCCATCACATTTGTTTTGACAAAAGAAAATGGATCCTCAATAGATCTATCAACATGAGACTCAGCGGCCAGATGTATGATCTTGCCAGGCTCGTACTTCTCAAATACGGATTGAAGTGCTTCAAAGTCGGTAATGTCGATCTTCTCAAAATGATAATTCTTGAAATTCTCAATCTCTGTAAGATTTTCAAGATTACCGGCGTACGTCAAACAATCGATATTTACGATTTGATAATTCGGGTAGTTCTGAACAAAACGCCGCACAACATGGGAGCCGATGAAACCTGCGCCTCCAGTGATAAATATTGTCATATACTATAGTATTCTCGATACCATGAAACAAAATTTTTAACACCTTGCGCGATAGGAGTAGATGGAGAATAGCCGGTAGCCAGTTTTAAATTACTAACATCGGCGTAAGTTTTTGGCACATCTCCTATCTGCATAGGTAAGAAATTTTTAACAGATTTTCTACCAACTTCCTCTTCTATAATTCGGATGAACTCCATTAAAGGAACTGGATTATTGCTTCCTATATTGAAAATTCTGTAGGGTGCGAAACTTGACGCAGGGTTCGGGGAATCCGAATCCCAATTCCCATCTGGCTCCGGTTTAGACTTTATAACCCTGTATATACCCTCTACTATATCATCCACATAGGTAAAATCTCTACTCATATTTCCATTATTAAAAACGTTAATTGGCTCATTATTCAAAATAGCCTTAGTGAATAGAAATAGTGCCATGTCAGGTCTTCCCCATGGACCATATACAGTAAAAAAACGCAGGCCGGTGGTAGCTAAACCAAAACTCGAGGAATAAGTATGAGCAAGAAGCTCATTGGACTTCTTCGATGCGGCATAAAGCGAAATTGGATGATCCACATTATGATTAGCTGCAAATGGCTGTAGAGTATTGGCCCCATATACAGAGCTCGATGAGGCGAAAACAAGGTGTTTTACTCGGCCGTGCCTACATCCTTCTAGAATGTTTGTAAACCCCACGATATTAGATTGAATATAGGCTTGGGGATTTTCTAATGAGTATCTGACACCCGCTTGTGCAGCTAGGTTAATTACAAAATCAAAGTTGTTTTGGGCAAAAAGATCTTTCATCGCAGTACTGTCCGCAATATCAGCCAGCGTGAAGGAAAATCCTGGGAGCTCTGTTAGCTGCTTAAGTCGATCTTTCTTTAATTGAATGTCATAATAGTCATTAAGATTATCTACACCATCGACCGCATACCCCTCTGCTATCAATCTTTTAATCAGATGAAACCCGATAAAACCTGCGGCGCCAGTAACTAAAATCTTACTTTTATTAGTCATAACAAGAGGAATTGCTTCCTTTGGGCAGCAAAAGTAGGTTTCTATTTTAGGGCAGCTACATTTTTTTTCTTTTTTTCGATTTTAGCTAGAACAATGACGATTAACGAAGTAAAAACAGTTGTTAGAAAAGAATGGACTGTTGAGTTTCGGAATAAGACTTCATTGCTATCAGTGCTCTTTTATCTAGTTGCTATAATCTATATCAACTACATCGCATTCTCTGCCAATGTGAAAATTGAGACCTGGAATTCTATTCTGTGGGTTTCACTCTTGTTAGCCCATCTATTAGCTATAGGTCGATCCTTCATTGGAGAGAATGATCGGACTCTATACTATTATCATTTAATTAAGCCTTCAACGCTACTTGTTTCCAAACTCTTATTTGGATTGGGTTTAAGTATCGCGCTAATGATTTTACTAATTGGGCTCCTTTCCACTCTCTTTCCAGTACTTCCAGATTTGACTTGGCCTTTTTATATCAATTTACTGGTAGGTGGATCCTCCTTGGCATGCACATTCACATTGGTCTCATCTATTTCATCAAATTCCTCTAACCAAGGGGTCCTGATGGCGGTGCTGGGTTTTCCTTTAGCTATTCCAATTTTAGTTGTGTCAGTATCCAATAGTAGAAAACTTTTGCTTGGTGCTAATTTTGAAGCGGTTAAGAGTGGCATCACTACTTCCTTCTCTCTACTAGTTATTATCATTGCATTACTATTTATCCTATTCCCTTATAGTTGGAAAAAGTAAGATGGAGCGTTTGATCAAAAGGAG
>CAZZHO010000089.1:0-16984 GCA_964653795.1 uncultured Roseivirgaceae bacterium
AAATTGGAAGAATGCCCACTGAGCAGTATGATCGTGTTCAAACAAAAAAAGATCAAATAATATACTTAAAAGTAGGCTTATGGAAATCAGATTGAATTGCGAGAATTGCGACAAACCTTTACCAAATGGTGATAGTAAAGCAATGATTTGTACTTTTGATTGCACTTTTTGTAAAAACTGTGTGGAACAAATACTTTTCAATGTCTGCCCGAATTGTGGCGGAGGGTTTGAGAAAAGGCCCACCAGACCGAAGCAATACATAAAAAAACATCCACCTTCAGATAAAAGGGTCTTTAAACCCATAGATTTAGAGCGCTTTGAAATGATGTTAGAGAAATTTAGAGGGGTTGACCCTTCTGAGCGGTAAATTATAATGGCTAATTTCTTTCTTTAAAGCCTGGGACTTCCTCAACCAACATAACACATCATACAAACAAATTACAAATACCTAGGAAAACAGGTTTAGTCTTCAAAATCATAATTTCCGGTTATTTACTTGCGACAGTCTTAAAGAACCTTAATTCTTCATAAAAGACTTTAATAGCGTTTGTAAGTGCGCCGGAACAGAATAACTCTGTTCTTTTGATCAAGAAACATGAGGAACATATTCTTAGCTTTTCTTCTATATGCCATGGTAATAATGGCCAAGGGACAGTCGGTCGACTATGCGGATTATCATAAAGAAGTAATTCGATGCGAGGAGTTAATCTCAGAAAACAAGATTAGCCAGGCACGCGAGGTTTTGAAGACATTATTCAGCGAATTTGATTTCGTATTTCTTAGAGAATATCAAGTAGCTACTGAATTAAGCGTCTATGACGGAGATCATGACTCAGCATTTGAACTATTGCGATCTGGAATCCTCCATGGGTGGACCATCAAGCAGATGAAAAAGAGTAAGAACCTTAGGCCTTTGCGAAAAGATGCAAGATGGGATAGGCTAGCGGCAGATTATGACTCGCTTAGAGACATCTACATGTCCCAGCTAAATCTTCCGCTTAGAAAAGAAGCCCATAAGATGTTGAAAAAAGATCAAAAAATTGCGCTTAGGGCTTTTCTAAAAATCAGCGAGAAGAAAAGGATCAAGTTCGCTCTGAAAAAATTTAAGCCTTACAGTGAAGGAGTACTAATTCGGCTTAATAAAATGTTAAACGAATATGGCTATCCTGGTGAAAAGTTGATTGGCAACAGTTGGTGGACCTCTGTGAATTTAAGTCACCACAATTCGTTTGATCGGGAGTATACCCTAAATGACACCTTATATCTGAACTTAAGACCTCAACTGTATAGAGCTCTGGAGAGAGGACAGCTTCATCCGAAGGAATTTGCCATTATCGAAGATTGGAGAAATGCAGCAATCCACCAGCATCAATCGTCTTTGTTCGGTTTCCTGGGAAAAATCCCAGACGAATCAACACTTATGGCGGTCAACCAAAATCGAGAGAAACTGGGTGTGAGAAGTATTGAGCTAAGAAATAAGCTCCTGGATATTGAAAAAGAAACCGGACTAAACCTATACATCCCCAAGGGCTGGCAAAAAGGAAAAATCACAGTAGCCAACAAATGATGAGCTTACTGAACCTACGAGGCTGTCAGAATTGAGTCACAGACGATATTCATCATGAAACATTAACTTGAGATGAATATGGCCACTATCAACTCCTACCTAAGCTTCATGGGTAATACTGAAGAAGCATTTAACTTTTACCGATCAGTATTTGGCACCGAATTCGTGGGTGGCATTAGGCGCTTTGGGGATATGCCTGATAACGATGCTCTGCCGAAAGAAGACAAAGAGAAAGTCATGCACGTCGGCTTACCAATAGGAGGTAGTAGCTTCTTGATGGGGACAGACGCCCTTGAGTCGCAAGGACAGTCACTAATATTCGGAAACAACTTCTACATTTCCATTAGTCCAGAGAGCAGAGCAGAGGCAAAAAAGCTATTTGATGGCCTGTCAGCAGGTGGCAAAGTCATTTCACCCCTTGAGGATACATTTTGGGGTGCTTACTTTGGAGCATTTACCGACAAATTCGGAGTGCAGTGGATGGTGAATTATCTTAAACAGTAGATAAGGTTGTAAAATCTAGTTAGGAAGCGAGCCAAAACTGACTCGCTTCTGAGTACTCTAGCACTTATGTATTAAAGATAAATGGGCTCCTGCCTATGTACCGATCATCAGATAGCTGCTCCATTAAGAAATGAGCTAAATCAGTGGCACTTACCTTTTCACCAGCACAGTTCTCTGAACTGACTTTTAATGGAAACCGCTCCTCTGTCTGAATAATCAGGGGTAAACGTACCAGCGTCCAGGCTACTTCACTTTGGGACAAAAATTCATACTCAACCTGCTTGTCCTCGGTTGTTTCAGGAAAGTTCTCGTACATCCAATTGGTTGCAAACTGAACTTTCTCATCCTTTTGATCACCAGGGGTATTGACACTAAGACCTGTAGTGACGACATAGCGATTAACTCCCGATACCTTCATGGCCTTTACAACATTTTTGGTCGCTTGGCTGAATATGGATGATTCACCCTTAGGTTGCCCCAGAGTACTGATAATGGCTTCACATCCCGCAAGAAGGGATAGAACGCAATGATAATCCCTGGCATCACCTTCCACCGCTTCAATAGACGGGTGAATGCCTCCTAAATTCCTAGTGTCTCTGACTAGGAGCCTCAGCTTAAATTGGTTTTCAATAAGTGTGTTAACGAGATATTTACCGGATTTTCCGGTGCCGCCAATCACGGCTATTGTATTTGATTTCATTACTCTCTAGTAAAATTTGATATAATAATTGCTTGCTCCCAGGGAACCGGGAGGCTTAGAAAATGGTCGCTCCCTGGCAAGGAGCGATAATCAGTATCAATATTTTATTGAGAGATTATAATACTTTAAAGGTAAAAGGAATTAAGTGCGATAGCAAATAGCGAGTAAAAAGAGACTCCCGGATTGACCCAGGTCATCGATAAAAATACTCATTGAATCGAAAGCTGGTTTCATCTAAGGCAAGCTGCAGTATCTTAAAGGATGTAAAGTTCAGGTGTAGTGCAATTTGTATCCGCAATCAATGTTGGCCATTCTGATAAGAGAGAAGTTTCCCACTTTCTCTGTGACCATTTTGAGTTCAAACTCATAGCTCAGGATGAAAGCAGCATTACCGTCAACAATGGCGTGTTAAGTATCAGATTTCATGATACGACAGAAAGCAATTGCAAAGTCTATCTTGACCTGGAGTCCACAGATCTCGAAGAAAGCTCGGAGGAACTAAAATCCATTGGCTTTGAGCCACATGATGAATTGAAAAATGCTGGAATGTTTCGGAAAGAACAGACGTTCCTCGGACCTCATGGACTGGAGATTACGCTTCACCAAGTACTTACAGAAGATGATCTCGGCATACATCCCGAATTGGATAAAACCCTCGATTGGGAAGTGGATACAGAAGAAATGGCCAAATCGCTCCTCTCGCATGTTACCATCCACTTTCGTGATTCCGCTCGTAAAAAAATGGTGAAGCAAGCGGAGGCATTAGCATTGATTGAAGGGAATTTGGAAGTAGGACAAGATGAGATGGTGACGGCTTTTCTATACACTACACCTTATTTCAAGCAAGATGCTTTGCAAGAGCTGCTAATCCAAAAAGGTATTAGCCAGGCTTTCATTGATGAACAACTTAAAAAGAGCTGATGGCCCTGATACGTAACTATCGACAATTCCTATACATCATCAACTTATTGAGGGCCATGATCAAGTTGAGGAAATCCAAGTCCGAGCAAGACAAGCAGATCGTGAGGCAGAAAATCTCTGAACAACTCGCTAAAAATGGTGGCCTGGCTATGAAGGTGGGACAAGTAGTCGCCAACTATAAAAAGGATCCCGCTTTTCAGCAATTGTTGAAGGGAATTCCTCAGCGAGCGCTATCGGAAATGAAAAAACAATTTGAGCGTGCTCCACAAAAACCGAGCATTGAAGACTTTGAATGGATAGAGGAAAAAGCACACGCCGCATCTCTGGGGCAAGTACATAAGGCTAAACTGAAATCCACCGGCGATATAGTGGCAGTGAAGATCCAATACCCGGAAATGGCGGAGACGATCAAAGCTGAATTGAAAATCGCCGGATTAGTACCTATGATGGGTCCTGCAAAGAAGTGGCAGTTAGATCTCAATTCGTACAAAAAAGCGCTCAACGAGGACCTTGCAGATGAATTGGATTACACCATCGAATCGGCAAGACAGCATCGTTTTTATGAATCCCTCAAAGTGGACGGGTTGATCATTCCTAAAGTATATCCAGAATTCTGTAGCCAAAAGATCTTGGTACAATCCTGGGAAGAAGGCACCTTCTTTGACGAAGTAATGCACTGGGAAAAGAAAGACAAACTACTCATCGGAAGGACTTTGGTAATGACCCTGATGAAAAGTCTTTTTGAATTTGGTGAGGTTCATACAGACCCCCATATGGGCAATTTCTTTTTCAATAAAAAAGAAGGGGAAAAACCTACCGTCACCATGTTGGATTATGGCAGTACTGATACCATCTCCAAGTCCGAACGAATGGCACTCCTAAAGCTCATCATAGCGTTAAGAGAAAATACAAACATAGACTACATGCGTTGTTTTGCAGCCATGGGGTTCGACCTATCAAAACTGGCGTACATCGAGCACGAACTGCCTGTGATGTGTCCACTCCTTTTCAAACCCTTCCTTACCAACGAAGCAATAGACTTAGATAAGTGGCAAGTCACCAAAGGATTTGAGGTCATCCTCGGCGAACGAAAATGGTGGTTCAGATCTTCAGGGTCAGCTGACTTGTACCTGATTATGCGAACATTTCAGGGTCTGATCTTGCAGCTAGTAGACTTAAATGTACAACTCCCTATGTGGGGCCTATTGAAGAAGTCCCTTGGAGAGGACTTAATGGATGAAGCTCGAAATTTTGAGCTCCCCCCTACTCCATCATTTACTCCTATCCCTAAAGTACAAGCAGTATCAAAGCAGCTGAAGGTCATCATTTTCGAAGGTAAAAAAGAGGTGATGAACCTGACCTTCCCACCAGATGCCGCCTTGAACATCGAAGAGCTCATTCCTGAAAAAGTCTTATTGGACCTCTATGAATTGGGCTGGGATGAAAAAGTCCTTAGGCAGCAACTAATCAATACCAGACTGGCACCGCAAGTCATATTCGACGATAAAACAGATGGCAGATGGCATAAGGTGTGGTTAGAGTAAGATAACTACCTCGTAAAATCATAAAGCCAATTCTGTCGTTGATAGGCCACTTCAAAACCCACCTTCTTCATATTCAAGTAACTCACAACAGTGTTTTCGTTAGTATGTTGGGCAGTCTCGGAAGTTATAAACCGAGCACCCAACTTGTATGCTTTTTCCATTCTTGTTTTTAGCAAGAGACGCTGAGCACCTTTACCTCGGAAGGGGGCTAAAGTCCCCGCAAAAGCCATAGAAGCCATATTGCCTTCCACATACAGCGCTCCTGCAGCAATATCTTTTCCCTGTCGACTGACTATATAATGCTTGTAACCTACCTGCCCGACTGTGGAAGCAAGTAAAGGCGCCAGTCTACTATCTTCCCAGTCAAAACTCATGAAAATCAATTGACCATAATTGTCAGCCTCTCGCTTGTCAATTTCGCGTATACTCAATTCTTCATTGATTGAAGTTTCTAAAGGCTGAACTTTTCTGTAAAGCTTTGTCCAGTTATTATGATGTGTAAAACCTTCTCCGTCAAGCAGCCTTCTGGTACTATCTAAAGCTATGGCAGGGGGAAGTTGAACGAAGAACCTCTTACTACCGGCAATTCGATAGAACTCAATAATTTGCTGCAATACACTTTTGTCAAGAGCAGAATTCAGCCCAAGACCTAGTACCCTGTTCATTGCCAGGATATCAAAATCAGGAATCGCACAAGCCACTCCACCACCAATGATAGTCGAAAAGGTGGGCAGCATAGAATCTGCCCTGTAATATTTCGACCAGTAGTTACTCTCAATTTGTTCCAACTGGAACATTAACTCACCTTTAAAGAGCGTTGGATTTTTTATAAGCACACTCATCAAGATGGTTTATTTATATCTCTAAAAAGAAGCATTTCTTTGAGCTTCGCTGACGCCCCATCATAGAAACCATTTTCATGTTCATAAGATTTAGGGTTATAAAAAGTACCAAATAACATGTCCCACATTGGAATATCAGAATAATTGTACTTATGTAGGCCTCTACCATGATGAACAGAGTGACTTTCTGGACGTTGTATGATATAGCCAAGCCATTGCGGCGTTTTTATATTGGCATGTTGAAAAATAGACAAGAAGTTAAGCAGTAGAATAACAACCGTTATAGCCTGCGGTGACAAGCCGATGAAGAATGCAAAGACGATGCTACCAAGGAAGGTAAAGGATATCATATCTAAAGGACTAAAGTAAAACGCCCCATAAGTATCGAGCCTTTCCGCACTATGATGCATTTGATGAAATACCCTCCAAAGTAAGTTTGAAGTATGAACAGCTCTGTGGTAAATGTACACTCCCAACTGGTAACAGATAACTCCCAAAATAGCTCCAAATACTGTTCCCAACGACGAAATATCAAACAACATATACTGAGCTATCCATGGGTCTATCAGGAGCGGTAGGTAGGAAGAGAGATAAAAAAACACAAGAAAAGACGTGATCCCTTTGACTCTCCAGTTTTTTACTTTCGGCAGAGTCCTCGCAGGCCATAAAGCTTCCCAAAGCATTAAGACTCCATAGATGGAAAGTACTATTAATGAAATTGGATCCATCAAAAGATCCAAAGGTGACGGTAAACCTTTCATAACTATAATTTTGATTTACCTCCATTGCGTAAGAAATGATCTTACATTGTAAGACTTTGAGTAAGCGGACTCAATTGCTCATATTATCCCAGTGGATGATTTTCTCCGGCCTATAGGCACATAACAGTCCAGTTTTTATGGAATTTGAAAAGTGCTTACCCAATTCATCATGCTTCTTTTGAACTTTCTTGATACTCTCACGAATTCTACCCGTCACAGCAGCCCTTGCTTTCTCCGCGGAAGAACCTACTTTCCTGGCTTCTCCCCTAATTCCTAAGGACTTTGACAGGTGTTCCACCAATTGGTCGTATTCCAAGCTTAATTTCTCGATAAGCATACTGTCATTGAAGTTTTCAGCTTCCTGAAGCTCAAGTTGTAAGTCTTTAATACGGTTTTGATATTCCGCCTTTGATTGCTTGTCCATGACTGGTATTCCCCTTCCATGAGGATGTCCTGCCTGCATTAGCTCCAGGCAATGTAACTCCCTATTGGGGTGCAAAAGAAGTTCGATAATATCTTCTAATCCTTTGGATTTGACTAAACTGCACCGCTTCCCATTGTAAACAAAATGAACGGTGTTGTCCTTAATGGCCAAAGTAGCCGAAGGGTTAGCCGATAATTCTAAAGATCTTGAAGGACTTACATTTTTGCCTTTTAAATATTCATGGTATTCCTCTAACCTTGTACCCCCGCGATAAGGATTAACATTGATCTGCCAAGTAAGCGCCTCTTGCGTAGTGTCCTTACCAAGAAAGTAGATATGTTTATCAAATTTTTGGAGGTAGTATTCCCAATATTCATTTGCCTCCTTTTCAAATCCAAGGTAATGACTTGCAGCAGCCATGTATACCGGAAAGTCGATGTAAGTACTTGATAGCTCTAGTCGACTACCAAGGAGTAATGCTTGATGGAAATCACCGCTCTCAAAAGACAAAGTAGCACCAACTGCAAGATACTTGTGTTCTTTGAGTGGATTGAGATAGCAAGCCCTATCATACAATTTCTTAGCCTCATTTACTTCTCCCAAAAACATCAAGGAGAAAGCCGTTTCCAACAATGTTGAGGGATCATTATTATTCATTCCCAGGGACTTCCTTAAATAGAATTCTGCCTGATCAAAGTCTCTTTCAAAAAGTAATACCCGACCTAGAATGAACAGTGCCTGATAATCATTTTCATCATTTTCAATGGCTTTCAAAGCGTACTTCTTTGCTCCACTCTGACTTATTTCCCACCTATCCCACATTTGACAACTCCATTGATTGAAATAACTGCTCGAAATGCCTGCATAGGCTCGGGCATATTTTGGTTGTTGCTTTAGAGCTTCTTCAAAGAATGACCTTGCCTTAAGGTCTGATTCAGGTGTTCCATCCTTGAGTAGAGCATTTCCCATCAAAAGAAGTTCATATGTCTGAAGGCCCACCTTCGGTTTTTGGTAAGAATTAGACAGAATAGATCGATCTAATTCCGTTTGTAGAAGATTAGTTATCTGAATTATCGACTGGTCAAATAAATCGAAGACCTCATCATCATAAAAGTCAACTCTTTGATCATATATGACTTGATGGTTGGGTATGCCGATAAGCTGTACGCTCAATATTACCCTGTCACCAACTAGTCTAAAAGAACCGGTAATAACATGACTCACATAATATCTATCCAAAACCTCTGTATCATTCAAAGACCATTGACTGGTCGAGAAGAACGAAAGAATAGAAAGTCCGTGAAATTTGGATAAATGATATACCAAGTCCTCTTCAAAATGCTCAATTACCGGATGATCACGAAGTTTATCCTTCCTAAATGGCAATACTGCAAGGGAGACATTCCTATTCATCATCTTCATCATACGGATTTTTCGGAGAAAAAGCTGTCTTTCTTATTAACCATTCTTTGCAATAATTAACTAGTAGCAAGTTCGGGAAAACTTAAATTGCTTTGTTATTGCCTTTAATATGAGAAAGACACTCGCCATCGCTTTCTTGGTTTGGGCTCTAGGTAGCCAAGCCCAAGACACCAATGATAATTTTGGAATCCAAATTGGGACAACATTCAATGCTAGTCCAGGATCAGATGAATCCAACAGCTCCACAGGTCTGGGAATGTTTGTAGAATCAAATTACACTCTAAAGCAAAAACTAAGATTTGGTTTGAGAATTGAGCCTACAGCATTGGTTTGGGGAGTGGGAGTTTTACCATCAGGATGTGGCGGCGAATGCAAAGAGGGATCCAACTATCTCATTGGCAACTACCTAAAAGCAGATTATCTATTTGGGAATGCTACCAAGAATCGGATGTACACTGGAATTAATGTGCTTATGCTCACCCACCAGCGTCATGTTATTACTTCCCGTGTCGACGACTGGGAAGATACCAGAAGAAGAATGACCTCACTGGGCGCTGGAGGTAGAGTGGGTGTTTTGCTGGGTAGATTTGATTTATCAGCCTCATATAATCTAGTTGGAAAAGATTTCCAGAATTACTTCGGCTTTAATCTAGGATATACCGTTTGGAGAAAGTAATCTTTTTAGACGACTAATACCTCGCCGCCAATAAGAAGGAAAGAAGGTTTAGTTTCAACTTTATATTTTTTATCCTAACAGAAGCATAGGCAATAGCTTCCTCAACACTTGTGTGCTCATTTGCTTTTCACTAGATTGAAGTAATGACTTTCTATGAGCAAAAACTGAGTAATCTCAGGAATACGATCTATAAGAATCAAGCTCAAATCAATGTGGTAATTGCCATGCGCAACTACATCGATAGCAACTATGAATCTGATTTGAATCTGGATTTGCTCTCAAAGCTTCAGCTCGTATCCAAATACCATCTTCTACGCCTGTTCAAAAAGTACTATGGCCTCACTCCCAGGCAATACCTAATTGACAAGCGTATAGAGCATTCCAAAATCCATCTAAAAAAAGGGATGCCTGTTATTGAAACCTGCTTTGCAGTTGGGTTTGAAAGTCCTGGCTCATTTAGCACCCTGTTTAAAAGAAAAACTGGCAAAACCCCTGCTCAATTCCAAAAAGAGCAACTTTCGAGAAGTATGTGAGCATTCAATATTTAATATTTGAAAATCACCAATTGAAAAGACTAAAATGAGGGTAAACGTCATTAGTATCCCTGTGCTTGATCAACAAAGGGCGCTAGAATTCTACACTGAAAAACTAGGTTTCATCAAGAAACTCGATACACCACTAGAGGGAGGCAACAGATGGCTCACATTGGTATCACCAGAAGCTCAAGATGGTCCAGAACTGCTTTTGGAACCTGCACCTTTGCACTTTGAGCCTTCTAAGGCCTATCAAGATGCACTAATGGAAGCTGGCATCCCCTGGACACAATTCGATGTAGATGATGTACAAAAAGAATATGATCGGTTAGTGGAAATGGGTGTCAAGTTCAGTGTGAAGCCAACAGAAATGGGAACCGTGAAATTCGCGGTATTCAATGACACTGTGGGGAACAACATGCAAATTGTAGAGACCCTCTAACAAGACCAAGGGTTTTGCGAATAGGTCTTATGAAGGCATGAGACCCATATTTTCAAAAATTGAAGCTAAAAAGCAGCTATTTCTCTATCCATCCACTCGGCTCGAACATTTAAAAAGTCTTTCATGCTTTCAACACTAGCATTGTAATCAACACTCACACCGTCCCATTTCGCGTAGTTTCTCTCTACCGCTCCATTATCTATAAGCAGGCTACTAGTCTCATCGATAAGATTTTCAATATTTGCAGTGCTTAAAGGTCCTCCCCGCAGCTCCTGCCAGCGCGTCTTAATCTCCGCAGTAAATTGTGGATCTTCCAACAGCCTCGGCCACCAAAAGGGCATCATCCACGGGTCAGCTATTACATAATTATTATAGTTCACCACCCAATCAGTAAAAGGAATGCGATCGCCAGTATCATACCCAATATTGAGATCCCAGACAGGTCCCATCTCCAACTTTTCATTCTTGTCTTTTACCAGATAGGTACTTAACCTGTAGCCATCGACGTTTCGTACCAGTTCATTGAGAATAAAGTGATCTACAAAGCTTGAAACATCTATGTAATCAGCGTAGGTTCTTTCATCGGTAGTAAAGTCATCTGCGAGCAGAGCATCCTCAAACTCATGGATATAAGTTTGGATATAATCCTTCTGAGCGTCGCTTATCTCATCCCATTTAGGCTCTTCGTAGTTGAAGTACGTCTCAAGGAACATCCTCGAATGATACGGAGCATCATAAGGATCAAAATTGATAGGATTCCTGAAGACGTCATAATTGGACCTAAAGCTGTTTGATTCTATATACCGGGCATCGTCTTCCCAATTGGTGAGATAATATTCTAATGGTTGATTGAGATTAAAATCGCTACCATCTGTCTTATCTATTTTCAGGATATAGCCACCTGTCAGTTCTTCGCCTGTATCTTCCCCAGGCCTGAGATTTGCGATATCAATTCGTTCATTATCTCTTTTCAATTTCTCCATGAAAACGTAAACTCCCAGGTACTCGTCGTTAATCTGCAGCTCCACCATTTGCGTACGACTGGCATATCGGCCCATATCACGATATAGATTGTATCCAACATAGTGGTACATCATTGTTCGATCATATATAAAGCCCTCTCGCTCATTCACTACATGACCTGTAAGAATCCAATCCTCCTCCTCTGGCATACCAAAAAAAGATTCGTCTGTGTCTTCGCCTTCTGCTGTCCAGGTCTCGATCCCAAAGGATTTCTTGTCAGATAGTCGAAAAGAGGAAGAACCACGAAACTCAATCCCAATTGAACTGGTCTGCATCAGCTCGGTTCCCGAGTGGATGTACATCTTAGCAGGTATTTTAGGTTCATTTTCTATACCCGCACCACCCGTATTGATAATGATATAGGGTATTTCGCTATCTCCAATATCAACAGCAAAATCAGGAACAGTATCAATATTGAGGACTGGTGAGTCAGCATCATTATCGTTGTTGCAGGCAATCAGAAATATAAGACTGCAAAAAAGTGTTGACTGTAGATATTTTCTCATAGCATATTTGGGTTCAGTACAATCAATTTTCTTGAGGGATGTCTATGATGTATTGGCCTTTGGCTAAATAGTTCCGCAAAGGCGATGATGATAAGACACCTTTCAAGTGCAAGACACCTACATATTGATCCATTGCCTCCAGATAGAGATTGATCAACTGCTTTCGTAGCTGCAACTTTTTCCTCAACGAAAACAACATGATTTCTGTATCATCATAAGTGGCAGTTCTACTTTCTAGCTTTGCTAATTCTTCAGTCAACAAATTCCATTTTGCCATCATGTAATCCACCTCTTGAGAGTAAAAGGTTGCAGCCCTAATCCGATCACTCTTTACTATTTGAGACTCCTGGTTTCTGGTTTGTAATTTCAGCTGCTCTCGCTGAAGTTTTGGCTTGTCCGCATTAAATACAGGAAGCGTAACCCCCACCTGGTAGCCGAGATGTTCATTTATTTCATTACCTCTTTCTATATCGTATTCAGCCTGAATAAAGCCAATGTTGCTGCGACTCTCTGCTTTCTCAATGTCGTAAAGCACTGATCGTAGCTTGGACTCCTCTGTGGCAAGCAGTTCGATTCGATCCTCTTCATTTTGGGCAGCCCAGGATATCCTTTCCAGAATTGATTGGAAGGATAAAAAAGTGGCAGTATCCAATAGAACGTCACCAGTAAAATCCAATCGCTCCCTTACCAAAAACGTGTTGATCTTTAGCTTTTGCTGATTTCTTAGCGACTCCAGGCCTATTTGAAAGATATCATCTTCCCTTTTCATTGCCTGACCTAAGTCACTTGCATCTAAAGCAATTTCTTTTTCGATCTCCAATAGCTGTCGCTCCAAATCCAACAAAGTATCCATGGAGGTAAGCCTCATACTCTCAATAGCCAATCGATAGCGTTGGAGCAAGACGTCATTCAGGTCAGTATCCAACCTCAACCTTGTGGTAGTTCTCAACTGGTCCCTATAAGCCCTGTTAGCTCTTTGCTCACCTGGATTCAGCAATCCGAATCTCAACCTGTAGTCTTCCAGTCCTAGCTCTGAATCATTGGAGCGTGCTCGGATCTCCATTTCCCGAATCCAAGGGGATTTGAAACTATGATTATTGATGTAATCAAGGCTGGTTTTCACTTCGGATAATTCAATATCAGAAACAGACTGAGCTAAAAACTCATCCATACTAAACTGTGCCCTTGCAACAAAGCCAAAGAATATGATCGATATGTAGCAAAGTACTCTCACTACTTCTTTGGTGTCACAAAGACTTTCTCACCGTTTAAAAAAGTATTCTCTGGGGATATTCGAATGAACACCTCCTGTCCATAATTTCTAGTGAGAGGATCCAAGTCTATTTTCTCTGGAAACGGAGCTATGCGATTGCCAATTTCGATTACTACCCCAGAAGTCTGGTAGGACCTATTTTCAGACAGCACATTCACACTATCACCTACACTCACTTCATAGGTGATACGTTCATTGAGATAAGCCTTGATTAATGACGGTTTACTCTCATAAATAGTCACCAACTTACTGAATGGCGGCGTTAGCTCCCCCAGTTGTACATTGACCGTCCCGACAGTTCCGTCCAAACTCGCATATCGCACCAATTGCGATTGATCATCCAATGCTTTTTTCAATTCCACCTGCTTTAGTTGCCATTGAGATTGGAGCAGCTCCTGATTAGAAGAGAGTTGAGATCTTATGGCTCGTAATTCCGATTGATAGACGCTTCTCTTTTGATCTAGGCTTTTTAGGATGGATTCCTTTTGAACTAAGAGTAAGGAGAGTTCTGAACTTATGCTGTCACCTCCTAGCAAAGCCAGCTTTTGAGACATGCTTCGCGATTGGCTGATCTTCAAGTCTATCAACTCCAGTCGAGCCTTGTCCTCCCCAGCTTGCTGCTTGTATTTTATGCCTAATAGCTGTTCCTGATTTTTCGCTTTTTGTTCCTCTGCTTTCAACTCCTGTCCCAACATAGCTATCTCCGCCTCATATCGATTGATCTTAAGGGCCAACTGGGGGTTTTCAACATTGAGCAAAACCTGACCCTTTTTCACCTTCTGACCAGCTACAACCTGGATCTCACTGACTACCACTGGCTCCTCGAAGCTTATGGCCGTAACCTGCGCGTCCACAATGGCAATCATGGCCTCACGACTGTCCCTGAAAAGGTAAGAAACCAGTGAAAGCAAGACGGTGATCGCAATAATAAACAAAGGAAAAACGAGCTTTCTCAAAGTGATTCCTCCTTCTCAAAATGTTGAATACGGACCTCTAAGGCAACCTCTGCTAATTTTTGATATACCTCAGGCCAGTTTACATGATTCTTCAATTCCGCCACATAGTCATACTTAGTACCATTTTCGCGCGTCCTTATTTCCACTAACTCCAAATGATCAAAAATTCGATCCAGAACGGGCTCAGCATTCTCAGCCGGTCGACCTTCTCCAAAGACAAGGTCTATTTTCACTTTTGCGCCAAAGCCATGCCGAAAACTAGAATGGTAAAGCAGAACAGCTACCAGGCAAAAGATCATTGTACCCGCCACAGCAATGGCATAGCCATAAGCACCGGAAGCAACACCTGTGGAGATGGCTGCAAATATGAAGACGATGTTTCGAGTGTTTTGAAACTGAATCCGGAACCGGATGATGGCTATGACTCCAATTATACCAAAGCCCACGGCCAGGTTGTTACCCACTGCCATCATGATAGTGGTGGTGGCGACTGCACTCAAAATCATCGCCTGAAAAAATCCATTTGGGAAACTCTTGCCCTGGTAAGTGAATTTGTAGGTGAAGGCGATTGCTGCGCTTAACACCAAAGCCAACAGCACAGAGTAGACGGCAACCTCAAAAGACGGGAATTGATAAAAGCGACTTCCTTCCAGGAATTTTTCGAACATGAGTCTGACTTAACCTTTGGGCAATGAAGATAATACTAGGTTAACAAAGTTCAACCCTTTTTCCATAAAGGGTCTCAATGAAGTACGCCAGAAAGACGTTACCTGACACCTGCTAAGAGCTTTTGTCATTGTAAAGGCTAACGCAATACAATACTTTTATCTCACCAATTTAAGTCAGGCGCTATCCTATGAAAGAGGTACCCATCGACCCAAGATCTTTATTCAAGCCATTGCACGACAAGTTATTGCAATTACTGAAGTCATTGACCGAACAGGAGTGGCAAAGACAAACAGTGGCTAAGAAGTGGAAAGTAAAAGACGTGGTAAGTCATATACTAGACGGTCAGCTAAGGGTACTTTCGATGCAAAGAGACGGATATTTTGGGGAGCAACCACCAGCAATCAAAAGCCATCAGGATCTCGTTGATTGGCTTAACCAACTCAACACCGATTGGGTAAACTCCACTAAAAGACTAAGCCCGGATGTATTGATCATGTTACTGGAGTACACCGGGGATTTAACAACCAACTACTACGGCTCACTGGACCCATGGGGTGAGGCCATGTTCGCTGTGTCATGGGCGGGTGAATCTACCAGTTACAACTGGATGCATGTAGCTAGAGAATACACGGAGTACTGGCACCATCAGCAGCAGATAAGAGAGGCTGTAGGCAAGGCAGGGATCATGACACAAGAACTCTACTACCCCGTCCTGAATACTTTCTTCCAAGCCCTACCTTACACTTTCAAAGATGTGAATGCTCCTGAAGGCACGGTCATCAGGACAACCATAACCTCTGAGGCAGGTGGTGATTGGTACTTAATGAAAAAAGTAGACAGATGGGACTTGGAAACCCAACCCAGCTCAGAACCAGTGGCATCCGTGACCATTCCCATCGAACTATCTTGGGTTCTGTTCACTAAGAGCGTTCGGCCAAAGGAAATCATTGATCAAGTAGAAATTGATGGAGACCAGGTATTGGCACAAAAAGCATTGGAAATGGTATCGGTGATGGCTTAGCGTTGGTCCGTCAGTTTTTGACTTCCATCATTGAGAGCACGTTAAAAGGCAAGATCCAAACTCTAAAATCTTATTCCGCTCGTCTGATTTACAAAATCCTATGCAAAACCTAGCTTACCCCCTACTCTGCCTCTTGTTGGCAGTTTGTCAAACACAACCCGATAAAGCCTCCAATCTTCCCAGGGAATATATACTAGATGAACTGGACCTGGTACCAGAGGGTATCGCCTACTCCCAACAAACAGACGCCTTTTACCTTACCAGCGTCAGTAAGTCCAAGATTGTCAAAGTAGACAGGGTCTCAGGGCAACAAGAAGACTTTATAGGTGAGCATGGATCCGGATATATGCCTGGAGTCGGGATTTATGTAGAGGAAGAAAAGAATCTCCTTCATGCGATAGGTGGATATTATCTCACGGATGATTCACTCACTTCTGTTTTCACTTATGACCTTAACACCAGAAAACTAGTCAGAAGGCTGGATGTCACGGATTCGGGGAAGCACTTTTTGAATGATATGATAATGGACCGGGTTGGCAATATGTACTTTACGGACTCAAAGGATTCGTCAGTGTATATAGCCAGAAGCGGAAAGAATAGGTTAGAGAAATTCTTTAAATCCCCAGAAATAGTCTTTCCCAATGGCATTGCCATATCAGATGATAACAGCATGCTCTATGTTGCCTCTATGCCAAAAGGAGTTAGAATTCTAGATATTAAAACTAAGACGATCTTAAATGAAGCTGATACCCTGGAACAGTCACAAGGGATTGATGGGCTAGAGTTTCATAAGGGTCATTTATACGGTATCCAGAATGGGATAATGGCCAATTCCTTCAACTTCAGAAAACTCATTTTAAACGAGGCCAAAGATGCGATTGTAGATATTGAAATAATTGATAGTCACAACCCTGAGCTGGATGTACCGCTTACTTTTTGTCTGGTCAACGAGCAGGCGGTCGTCATCGGTAACTCCAACTTACAGCACCTCGACCAGGTAACTTTCGAGTTCAATAGCAATGGTCAGGCTGCTAAAACTAAGTTGCTAGTTTACGAGCTCAATTGATCAATTACAATACTCAGCCAAATGATGAAATTTTCAATTTACACTCTACTCATCTGCATCGCATCATTAAAAGTACAAGGACAAACGCGGCAAGACTCACTGGACATTAGACAAGTAGCACTTGATTACATCGA
>CAZZHO010000090.1:0-16815 GCA_964653795.1 uncultured Roseivirgaceae bacterium
TAGCTCTTTTCCTATTCGTCAGTGAGCTAATCCCATTCAAAAAACCAGAATACAGACGGTTTTAAACTACCTTCAAAACCCTTTTTTATCCCACTCTAACTCCTCTTTTTCCTGTCTCTCTTCTATCCTCCCCGTCAAAGCGGATGCAAAGATATACATCTTTATTTAATTCCCAATTAGTCTGAATAAAATTCGAAAATATTTCTTCAAAACCTCAAAGGGACAATGAAAATAAACATTTTCTATGAAAGCAGTAGGTCTTAATTGAAAATATCAGACTTCAGAATGGTCTCACTCCTATTAGGCCCGATTGAAACCAAACCCATCGGAATCTGTAACTGACTCTCGATATATTCAATGTAATCATGAAGCTGTGAAGGTAACTGATCAAAATTTTGAGTATCGACCGAAGCCCATGTTTCAAAAGATTGGAAAATTGGCTTAAGATCAGAAGATGTATAAAGTGGTATTTCTTCTGTAACCTTCCCTTTTAATTCATAGGCAGTACCAACTTCAACTTTTTCATGATCAGCTAACACATCAGCTTTCATCATAAATAGCTGACTCACTCCATTCAGCATACATGTATACTTCAAAGCCACTAAATCAAGCCATCCACATCTCCTGGGCCTGCCAGTAGTAGCTCCGAATTCATTTCCTTTCTTTCTGAGGTTCTCCCCGTCTTCCCCAAAAAGTTCCGTAGGAAAGGGACCACTTCCAACCCTTGTACAATATGCTTTGAAAATACCGAAGACCTCTCCAATTCTTCTTGGAGAAACACCTAAACCTGCGCAAGCTCCAGCAGATATTGTATTTGAACTGGTAACAAATGGGTAACTACCAAAGTCAACATCAAGCAATGAGCCTTGGGCTCCTTCTGCCAAAACCCGTTTACCTTCATCCAAAGCCCGGTTTATCACATACTCAGTATTCTGAATGTTCATCTCCCTTAGAACTCTCACGGCTTCCTTAAAATCCGTTTCTAGTCCTTCCAGTGAAGAGCAATCAAATTTGTAGTGATCTAATATCGCCTTATGTCTACCCTTTAGTTTCTGGTACTTCTCTTCGAAATCTGATTCTAATACGTCACCGACTCTAAGACCAACCCTTGCAACTTTATCTTCATATGTGGGGCCAATACCTCTAAGTGTTGAGCCTATTTTCTCATTGCCTTTCGACTTCTCATAGGCTTGATCCAACAATCTGTGTGTAGGCACAATAAGTTGAGCCTTATTGGAAATAATCAGTTGGGAACTGAAATCAATATTGAAGCTATCAAGCCCCTCCAATTCCTTCTTAAATGTAATAGGATCCAGCACTACACCATTCCCAATAACATTCAATATCCCAGGTCTAAATATTCCTGAAGGTATTTGATGAAGAACATGTTTATGTCCATCAAACTCCAATGTGTGTCCAGCGTTTGGTCCACCTTGGAACCGAGCAACCAAATCATACTTTGGCGCTAAAACATCCACAACTTTTCCTTTGCCCTCATCGCCCCATTGAAGGCCTAAGAGGATATCGACTTGACTCATTCCTAACCTATCTTACTCAGTGCCTCCTCTTCGGTCTTCACAATATTGAAGATTGCTTGAAGCTTGGTTATTATAAGGAGCTTATTCACGTGATCTGATGGATTTACCAAAAAAAGCTCACCACCCTTATTTCTGAATTTTGTGAGTATCGTAATTAGCACACCAATACCACTGGAGTTGATGTATCTCACATCGGAAATATCCGCGATACAATTCTTAGCCTTATTAGCACCCAAAACATCATTTACTACCTCGACAAGTTCGGGGCCTTTATTTTCTCCAATTAGATCACCGGAGAAGTGAATTTTCATCAAATTGTTTTCAATTAGATGATCATAGTTCATACTGATACTTTTAAAAGTTAATAGCTATTTCTTACCGCGATTCTGGCAATCTACCTTCTTACAATTCGCGTACAAAATTAAGGAATGATGGATCACTTCATATTCTAAAAGACTGCCGACTGTATTCTGGATGTTTTGGATTCTTGGATCACAAAACTCAACTACTTTGTTACAATCCGTACATATCAAATGATCATGCTGCCTGAAACCATAAGATTTTTCAAATTGAGCAAGATTCTTACCAAACTGATGCTTGGTGACCAAATCGCATTCGCTCAATAAATCTAATGTATTGTAGACTGTGGCACGGCTTACACGGTAGTTTCTATTCTTCATACTTACATATAAAGATTCAACATCGAAGTGATCCTGCCTCGAATAAATTTCTTCCAATATTGCAAATCTTTCCGGTGTCTTTCTGAGACTTTTTTTCTCTAAAAACGCCGTGAAAATTTTTTTTACCTCCTCTAAAATCGTCGCCGTCTGCATCATTGTTTCAAAGATAGATCAAAATCAGTGGGTCCAAGGAATAGCGTTTATGAAAATAGTCTCACCATTCCTTGCTTCAACTATCATTATTAGAAAGGCGGTTCACACTTAAAACGCCCTCAACTTTTTCCAATTTTTCAAGCATAAGATCAAGGTGGTCTTTGTCTTCAACGAATAGCTGTATTTCTCCCTGGAATATTCCGCTATCTGTATCTAATTGCATAGATCTCATGTTGATTTTTAGTTCCTCAGAAATTACGTTTGAAACATCATTTATTAAACCTAGTCGATCTGTCCCCAGAATTTTTATACCTGCTTCAAAGGTAGTTTTCTGCTTGGAAGCCCATTTTGCCTTTACAACTCTATACCCATAGTTCGCGAGTAGCTCCGGAGCATTGGGGCAGTTGGTACGATGAACCTTGATACCATCAGAAACTGTGATAAAGCCAAAAACAGCATCTCCTGGAATAGGACTACAACAGTTGGCCAACTTATAGTCTATGACATCCAGGTCCTCACCTATCAGTAAGAGGTCTTCAGGAAGATCTGCTCTTTTAGTCTTGGTGGATGGTGAAGAAGCAGGAGGAGAACTTCCATTTGAATTTTCCTGAACTGTAATGGTCTTAGCAGGAGAATCATTGAATTTTTTCAGATCGCTGTGATCGATCTTACCCGAACCTACCAGATAAAATAACTCAGTGGGTGTCCCACTTGAAAAGTAGTCTACCATCTTATTGATTACATTCTGTTCGAAAGGCATTTTCAGCTGCTTTAATTTTCGTTTCACAACTTCTTTGCCCTCTCCCGCAAAAGCTTTCTTTTCTTCTTTTAAAGCATCCTTGATCCCGGATTTAGCTTTAGAACTGACAACATACTTTAACCAGTCTTCACTAGGCTTCTGCTTCTTACTAGTAAGGATTTCTACCTGATCCCCATTTTTGAATTTATAATTCAGTGGAACCAGTTTCTGGTTCACTTTTGCTCCAATACACTGTTTCCCAATTTCTGTATGTATGTCAAATGCGAAGTCTAATGTTGTTGCTCCGCTTGGTAGTGTAATTAGGTCACCCTTTGGAGTGAATGTAAATACTTCTTCCTGATACAGATTTGATCTGAAATCATCAACAAACTCAATAGCGGAGGCATCGTTGTTTTCTAATACCTCCCGCACCTTACTGATCCACATTTCAAGGCCAAGTTCTGCCCCATTCTCAGCATTCTCTTTGTACTTCCAGTGAGCGGCATAGCCTTTCTCAGCTATATCATCCATTCTTCTGGTCCTTATTTGAACCTCAACCCATTGGCCAATGTCACTCATTACGGTAGTGTGTAAAGACTCATACCCATTCGCTTTCGGTATGCTTATCCAATCTCTCAGCCTCTCAGGGTTTGGTTGATAAAAATCGGTGACGATCGAATAAATCTGCCAGCACACCTGCTTCTCGATCTGTAAATCAGTATCGACAATGATCCGAATAGCAAAAAGATCATAGACTTCTTCGAAAGCCACTCCTTGCTTTTGCATTTTATTCCATATGGAATTGATTGACTTAGGTCTTCCCTTTATCTCATATGCTACCCCCAGCCTGTCCATTGATTCTTTTATAGGTTTCATAAAATTCCTAATGAACCTATTTCTAGTTTTCTTGGTAGCGTTGATTTTAGTAGCTATGTCCCGATAGATCGACTGATCTGTATACTTCAAACAAAGGTCTTCCAGTTCCGTCTTGATAGCATATAAGCCCAGTCGGTGTGCCAAAGGCGCATAGATATATTTTGTTTCTGAGGCAATTTTCAGTTGCTTGTCCTGAGGCATACTACCCAAGGTCCTCATGTTATGTAAACGATCTGCCAGTTTAATTAAGATAACTCTGACATCTTCCGAAAGCGTGAGGATCATTTTCCTAAAGTTCTCAGCTTGCTGTGAAGAACCCTGATCAAATACTCCCGAGATTTTCGTTAGACCATCTATAATCATTGCGACCTTAGGGCCAAAAAGTCTATCAATATCTGATAGTTGTAGTTCCGTATCCTCAACTACATCATGCAATAAGGCGGAGACAATTGAGGTAGTCCCTAAGCCGATTTCATCAATACAGATCATAGCCACTGCCAGCGGGTGATATATATAAGGCTCTCCAGATCTTCTCCTCATACCTTCATGAGCCTTGAGAGAAGTATTAAATGCTTTTCTAATTATTTTGGCATCACCATCTTTTAAGATGGGCTTAGCATGCCTTAGAAGTAACCTGTATTTCCTTAAAAGGATCAGACTTTCATCCTCTACTTTCTCTTCAACTTCCTGCATTCGCAAATATTCTGATCAATTTGACTTGTAAAATAATTTTTTGAATAATTTTGCACTCCTATTTTGCGGATGTGGCGAAATTGGTAGACGCACTAGACTTAGGATCTAGCGCCGCGAGGCATGGGGGTTCGAGTCCCTCCATCCGCACACAAGCCCTCTTATCGATAGCAATCATAAGGGGGTTTTTAGTTTCAAGACATTAAACATTTTCGACATTGGATATTTCACTGGATAAAACTGAAAATAACGAGGCCCTTATTAAAGTTAAATTAATAGAAGAGGATTATCAACAAGGTGTTGACCAAAAAATAAAGGAGTACAGCAAAAAGGCTGCACTCAAAGGTTTTAGACCGGGTAAGGTTCCTCCCGGATTGATCCGAAAAATGTATGGTCAATCATTTCTAATTGAGGAAATCAATAAAATCCTTAGCGAGAATCTCACAAAGTATCTCAGGGAAAGTGACTTACAGTTTCTAGCCGAACCTCTACCTGTCAAAGAAACGTTCGAATCTATCCAATGGGATAACCAGAAGGAGTTTGAATTCCAATACAATGCCGGCTACGCAAGTGATTTTGACCTTAAAATTGACAAGAAGATCAAAGTTGATCACGCCAAAATTAAAGTAGACGAAAGTGTATTAACTGAAACAATAGAGAATCTACAAAATCAGTTTGGATCTCCAGAAGTAGCAGAAGAGATAGCAGAAAAAGATAGTGTAGTAGGTAAGATCTCTTCTAAGGCATTGGAAATAGAGCGAGAGCTTACCATAGACACAAAAAACCTGAGTAAAGCGGGCATTAAAAAGTTTGTTGGCACCAAGGTTGGAGAATCAGTAGCAATTGATGCGAAGAAATTCTTTGAGGATGAGGAATATCTAAAAAGAATTGCCGGAATGACTGAAGAGGATTTAAAAACTACCAAAAATAAGTTTGACTTTCAAGTTTCAGGTATCACCAGAACCCAGCCAGCAGCAGTAGATCAAGAACTTTTTGACAAGACTTTTGGTAAGGGGAACGTAGATTCACTTGACGCCTTCAAGGAGAAAGTGAAGGAGACGATTTCTGTTAATTATGACAGGGAAGCTGATCAGTTTTTTAATTATAAGCTGAAAGAACAGGTACGTTCAAAAGCCAAAATCACCCTCCCTGATAGCTTCTTGAAGAAATGGCTTCTAGAAACTAATGAGCAAATGACTGAAGAGTTAATAGAGACAGAATACGAGATGTACTCTAAGGAATTGATGTGGTCTCTTATCAGCTCGAAAATTGCCAAAGAACAAGAAATTAAGGTTGAGCATGAAGAAGTTGTACAAGAGGCTAAAAATCAAATTTTGGCTCAGTTTGGGGGCTATGCTATGGCTGACCAACTAGCGGACCAACTTGATCAGTTCGCTGATAATTACCTAAAGGGTGAGAATGGTGATAACTACATGAAAGTGTATAATCAAGTTCAAAATCAAAAAATTCTTGATTTTGCCAAGTCCAGCGTGACTATTAAAGAAAAAGAGGTGTCTTTAGAGGAGTTTAGGAAGCTTTCATAAGAAGAAGAAACTTACAGTCCTCTATAAGGGTTTAATGGTTAGATTCTCTCATGGAGGACTTTAGTTATTTTTGTTTAATACTCCTTATTATATAAATGGACGGAAACGAATTCAGAAAATACGCAGTTAAGGGCCAAGGAATAAGCGGATCAACTTTTGACGCCTATACCAAGCACTTAAACCATCAGTTTGAAAATATGACACGGTCGGTAATTGAAGAAAGGCCGACCAGATTTGCAGAAATCGATGTTTTTTCACGGCTTATCATGGATAGGATTATTTTCCTTGGCATGCAGGTTGAAGAAAACATCGGAAATATCATTACAGCTCAACTCCTTTTCTTGGAGTCAGTCGACAGCACCAGAGATATTCTTCTTTACATCAACAGCCCCGGTGGTTCTGTTTACGCAGGTCTGGGCATGTACGACACTATGCAGTTTGTAGGTCCTGACGTAGCTACTATATGTACTGGAATGGCTGCATCTATGGGTGCAGTATTAATGTCTGGCGGCGCGGCTGGAAAAAGATCAGCTCTTCCTCACGCACGTATCATGATCCACCAGCCTAGTGGTGGCATGCAGGGTCAATCCAGGGATATGGAAATCACCTTGAAGCAAATGCAAGAGTTGAGAAAGGATCTTTATACTATCTTGTCTAGTCATACCGGTAAAACCTACGAAGAAATCGAAAGAGACTCTGACAGAGATTACTGGATGCGAGCATCTGAAGCTAAGGAATACGGCCTGATAGATGAGGTTTTAACAAAAAAATAAATTATGGCTCAAGTCACTTGTAGCTTTTGCGGAAGGAACAAAAAGGATGTGGATCTCATGATATCTGGGATCCACGCCCATATATGTGATAAATGTATCACCCAGGCGCAGCAGATTCTCAATGAAGAACTCAAGGCCAAAGATGCTCCAGAAGCACCAAGCTTCAATTTGATTAAGCCGATCGATATGAAAAGTCATCTTGATGAGTTTGTAATAGGTCAAGATGAGGCAAAAAAGTATATCTCAGTTGCTGTTTACAACCACTACAAAAGGCTAATGCAAAAGCAAGCAAAGGATGAAGTGGTTATTGAGAAATCAAACATCATCATGGTTGGTCAAACCGGAACTGGTAAAACGTATCTAGCCAGGACGCTCGCCAAGATCCTGCAGGTTCCATTTTGTATTGCTGATGCTACTGTACTAACTGAAGCAGGTTACGTTGGTGAGGATGTAGAAAGTATTTTAACACGGCTCCTTCAAGCGGCTAACTATGACGTAGAACAAGCTGAGAGAGGTATTGTATACATCGATGAGTTAGACAAAATTGCCAGAAAATCAGATAATCCGTCAATCACTCGTGATGTGAGCGGGGAAGGTGTGCAACAAGCACTACTAAAATTACTTGAAGGTACATCTGTCAACGTCCCTCCGCAGGGGGGAAGAAAGCACCCAGATCAAAAAATGATCTCAGTTAACACAGAGAATATACTCTTTATCTGCGGTGGTGCTTTTGATGGTATAGAAAGACACATCGGCAATAGATTGAATACCCGACCCATTGGATTTGTAAACTCCGACCAAGACGAATTTGGGCAACTTGATAAGGAGAATCTTCTTCAATACATAACAGCCCAAGACTTGAAAAGCTTCGGCCTGATTCCAGAGCTAATCGGACGTCTTCCTGTTTTGACGCATTTAGACCCACTCAATGAGGAAGCGCTTAAGAGAATTCTAAAAGAACCTAAAAATGCTTTGATAAAGCAATACCAAAAGCTCTTTGAAATGGAGGATGTGAAGCTTTCATTGGAAGAAGAGGCGTTGGATTATATTGTAAAAAAAGCATTGGAGTTTAGCCTTGGAGCCAGGGGATTGAGGTCCATTTTTGAAGCGATCATGACTGATGCTATGTTCGAAATACCATCAAGTGATGATGTGAAAGAGATCTCCATCTCCAAGAATTACGCTGAAGAGAAATTTGAAAAGTCTAAGTTCAGCAAGCTACGTGCGGCCTAAGTACCAAATTCCCCAATTATAGCTTTAGCGGTTGTCCTCGAAGCTTTTTGATCACCAATTTGTTTCGCCATCAATTGATACCCATTGATAATCCCAGCTCGGTAGACTTTATTAAAAAGTAACTTCTGGAGCTCTTCTTCCAGGTTGTCTACCGTAAAATCTTCTTGAATCATTTCCCTGACTGTCGCCTGATTATTTATCAAGTTGACCAATGAAATGAACTTTATTTTCACCAACCATCTAGCAATCAAATAAGTGATTCGGTTTGCTTTGTAAATAACAACCTGGGGCACTTCAAATAAAGCTGTTTCAAGGGTAGCGGTACCGGATACTACAACGGCGGCATCTGCGGAATTCAGGATATCATATGTTCTCTCTTCCAACACTTCCACGTTGGGTAAATTTCTTGCTGAATTGTATAGATCATATGGCAAATTGTTGACCGCTGCCACAAGAAAGAAAAGCTGCGGATTCCTCTTTGCGAGGCTCACGATTATATCCAAGCTTGAAGCTACTTCCTGCTTCCTACTACCTGGTAAACAACCAACTATTTTGGTATCTGGATTTCTATCAATAGATAAGGCGGAATAATTACTTATCGCCTCTAGTACAGGATTTCCAACATAATCGCATTTGACTCCTCGGTCAGAAAAAAATGACACTTCAAATGGAAGAATACAAAAGAGTTGGTCTACATACTTCCTGATTTTTTCTACCCTTCCCTCATTCCATGCCCAAGCCTTAGGCGCTATATAGTATGCCACCGAAAAACCTCTTTCTTTTGCAAATTTAGCCATCCTTAGGTTGAATCCGGGAGAATCTATAAGGATGACAATATCAGGCAGATATCGGATCATCTCTTCCTTACACGCCTTCATTCGATTTCGAATGGTCTTTAAGTTGGTTACCACTTCAACAAAACCCATAAAGGCCATTTCAGCATAATGACCCAGAAGCTCCATCCCAGCTTCTTCCATTTTATCTCCTCCATAACCTCGAAATTTAGATTTTGGCTCTTGATTTCTAAGCTCTTTTATGAGGTTGGAAGCATGTAAATCGCCAGATTTTTCTCCTGCTATTAGGAAATACTTCATTTCGAACCGAAGTATTCTACATAGTTCCTTGGTGTCTCATAGAGCCTTAAAGAATGTAAGGTCCCATTTCCCGGCATCTCTTTCACCTTAGGCTCAAGTATATCCCAAAACTCCATTACTAAGTTCTCACAGCTCGCCATTTTACCTTTCATAAAAGGAACATCTATGTTCAGGTTTTTATGATCCACAAGCTCTATGATATGCTCTTTAATTATATCACTTAGCCTCTTTAAATCCACAACAAAACCCGTCTCCAAATCAGGCTTCCCCCCGACAGTGACAATAAGTTCAAAATTGTGACCGTGCCAGTTCTCATTTGCACAAGGACCAAAAACCTCTTGATTTTTTTCTCTAGACCATTTCGGATTGAACAGTCTATGGGCTGCATTGAAATGTTCTTTTCTACTTACCAACACCATAACAGATCATTATAACACAAAGATATTAATAGAGGAGGATCAACATCACAACTAATGAAGTAGCACTTAACTTTGAAAGAAAATCCCTTATGATAGTTGTAACTGGCGCTTGTGGTTTTATTGGCAGCTGTATGGTCGGAAAACTTAACGATCATGGCTTCAATAGAATCGTAGTGGTAGACGATTTCAGTAATGAGCAAAAGAACAAAAACCTTGAGGGTAAAACCATATATCTAAGAATAGATAGAGATGAATTTGTAGCATGGCTCAGAAAAAATTCCAGGATGGTTGAATTCATTTTTCATTTAGGAGCAAAAACAGACACAACCTTCAAAGACTGGCAAGTACTGACAGCACTAAATACTGAATATACAAAGCGCCTATGGTCGATATGCAGTGAAAGTCAAATCCCTCTTATTTATGCAAGCTCGGCCGCTACTTATGGAGATGGTTCTTATGGGTATGACGATGATGAAAAGCTCATACCAAGGTTGAAACCCCTAAACCTTTATGGGGAATCAAAACAAGAATTTGACGTATGGGCGCTGGAGCAAGAAAATCAGCCATTCTATTGGGCCGGGTTGAAGTTTTTCAACGTATATGGTCCCAACGAGTATCACAAAAGCAGAATGGCTTCAGTGGTATATCATGCCTTTAATCAGATCCAGGAAACTGGCTACCTCAAACTATTCAAATCACATAATACAGATTATACAGACGGTGGCCAGCTTAGGGATTTTATTTATGTGCAAGACGTGGTGGATGTAATGTATTGGATGATGCATAAACGACAAAATTCTGGAATCTATAATTTAGGTACCGGACAAGCGAGGACATTCCTCAGTTTAGGCCAAGGAGTTTTTTCGGCCCTGAATAGAACTGAAGATATTCAATTCATCGACACTCCTATCGATATTCGCGATAAATACCAATACTACACTCAAGCCAACATGGGCAAATTGCGCGGAATAGGCTATACAGCGTCTTTTACATCTTTAGAGACAGGTATTGAAAAGTATGTAAAAGAATTTCTAATCAAAAACTGCTTCAAATAAATGCATTATTCCCAGAAACTCGGCTGATCAATTGTTGCTGTTGGCAACGTCAAACAGTCATCATTGATTTGAACCAGTCTCTGAGTATCATCAAGAAATGAGCGGTCAATAAATACACCCCTTTCCTGAATACTAAAAGCGCCGAAGAAGCCAATTATTTCTTCTGTAGGATCGTCTAAATTGATGATATTTCCCCTTATTCGAGCTGGGGGTGGATCAAATAAATCTCCATCAATTGACACCTGAGAAGCGATCAACGTATAAAAGTTGAATGCTTCTTCATTCAAAGAATATTGTTGAACATTAGCGTAGTATCTCTCAGTATACCTTTGACCATCATCTGAAATGAAACCAGCAAGAGACGTTATTCTTTCACCATCGATCTGTTCGTCACTTAAAAGTTGATTGGTATTTATATTGTTTTCAGATAACCAACATCTATCACAACAGTCCTTCGGTGCAGGTACATCAGGGTCACCTTGTATAACGAAAAGCTCAGGGAAGGTTTTAACAACGAATGTGCCTTCTACGCCCCAGAAATAAAAATTACGCTCTTCAGGAGGATCTGTAAAAACACTATAAACTTCTACTCCTGATACAAAATTTACAGGATCGGAGCTTGGCAATCTTCTATATCTCACCTCCAGTTCTTCGATCTCAGGGCCAGCTACCACAGTCTGGGGTAATGATGAATAGTTAGTTCCAAGGTTAGTTTCAATCTGTAAAGTATATGTCTCACCAACTTCGGCGCGGAAATCAGCTGGACTCTCGTAGATACCATCCAAAACTTCTTCAAACTCAATAACTTCTCCACCGCTATTTCTAACCAATACAGTTGCATCCACGACTTTCGATATCACCCCATCGAAAACAGACCCAAACTTTGCAGTCCTTGATAACTCCACTCTATGTGGTCCTTCATCCGTAGTAATAAACCCGGAAACTACTAATATCTCATCTGATTCACCAATGTCGATGGTCGCCGGATCAACGCAAGAGTTAAGAAAGACAAGAAATATTACTAAGTAGACAAATCTCATTAACTGTAATTTTTAAAATTCCCAGAATTCGGGTGGTTCAATAGTGGCAGTATTCAAAGTTCTGCAATCATCAAGTATTTCTACGGCCCTTTGAGTATCCTCTAAAAGATCCCTATCAATAAATACTGATCTTTCCTGAATACCGAAAACCGCAAAGAAACCTATTATTTCTTCTGTTGGGTTATCTAAATTGATGATATTTCCTCTTATCCGTGCTGGCGGAGGATCAAAGAGGTCTCCATCAATTTCAATTTGGGACTGGACTAACGAATAAAAGTTGAAAGCCTCTTCATTCATTGAAAACTGACGAACATTAGCATAATATTTATCTGTGAACCTAAGACCGTCATCCTGTAGGAAGCCCGCAAATGCTGTAATGGTCTGGCCATCAACTTGATCATCACTGAATATATTAGTCTGATTTAGTAAGCTCTCACTTATCCAACATCTATCACAGCAATCCTTTGGAGCAGCCATTCTAGGGGGTCCTGGAACTGTGAATCTCTCGGGAAAAGTACGCACAATGTGAGTTCCCTCAATTTCCCATAAATAAAAGTTTCTTTCATCTACAGGGTCCTGGAATTGACTGTACACCTCTACTCCCGAAACAAAATTAACCGGATCAGAACTTGGCAGCCTCCGATAGCGAACTTCTACAGCCTCAATCTCTGGTCCGGCATTGATGGTTTGTGGTAGAGAGGAATATCTCTCACCAAGTGTCGTTTCTATTTGTAGTGTGTAAGTTTTGCCTATCTCACCTCTAAAACCTTCAGGGCTCTGATAAGTGCCCTCTACGATCTCCTCAAACTCCGCTACCTGTCCTTCATTATCACGCACCAAGACTACAGCGCCAGTGACTGTCCCTATTACTCCGTCAAAAACAGAACCAAATTTGGCGGTCCTTGACAGTGAAACAGTATACGGTCCTTCATCGGTTGTAATCACTCCTTCCACAACCAGCAGATTATCCGATTCTGGTATATCTATATTAGAAGGGTCAACACAGGCTATGAATAACAGCCATATGTACTTCTGGAGAAGTTTCTTCATAAGGCTAGAATTTAACCTCGTAACTTATTGCAGGAAGAGGGAAACCAACTACCGTCAGCTGGAATGGCTGCGGTGGAAAGTTCGGTGCATCCTGGAAGAAAACTGAGTAGGCATTTCTTCGTCCGTATAAATTGTATACTGACAATGACCACTCCCCATCAAAGATCTTTTTAGAACTAGGTGTTCTAAACTGGAATGACAAATCAAATCGGTGATAATCTGGAATTCTACCGGTATTTCGATCTTCAAATCGAGCCAGAATCTCACCTCCAAATAAGAATTTACCTACTGGAATGGTCTGAGGCCTACCTGTACTGTAGGTGAAGACACCAGAAATCGTAATAAGCCTGCTTATCCTGTACTTCGCGACAGTATTCAGATTGTGAGGTTTGTCGAAATTGGATCTATACCAATCGCCTCCATTTATCCTTTCCTCTTCAAATGCGCCCTGTACTTTCCAAAAAGATCTGGCGTAGGTGTAACTTAACCATCCGCTCAGTCTGCCCTTAGGCTTATTTAAGTAAAATTCAAGACCGTATGAGCGACCTATACCAGACAATAATTCCGTTTCCAAACTAGGATTCAAGAAAAGATCTGCTCCGTCTTTATATTCTACAACATTCTGAGTTTCCTTATAGTAGGATTCTACTGACACTTCCATCCCTCTCCTACCTAATTGTCGAAAAATACCAACTGAGTATTGATCTATTATCTCCGGCTCAATGAACGGATCGCTAAGCTTCCAAACATCTGTGGGAGCTATAGATGTGGTATTTGACACTAGGTGAATGTATTGGTACATTTTGTTGTAGCCACCCTTCACTGAAGTTTTATCATTGAGTTGGAAACTCAACGAGACTCGCGGCTCTAATCCATCATAGGAAGTGATAAGCTCATTGTCTCCGAAAGTATTTGTAGTCTCGATATTCTCCACTGAACGCAATGACAATTCGCTGTAAGTATTGATAGTATTTGGACCTAAAAATCTGAAATTACTATATCTCAAACCTGCAGCCAACGTGAGTTTACTAGTCAGATCATGATCATATTGGAAATAAACACCTGATTCAAGTGCCTTCTCCTCTTCTAATTCCTCTCTTTCCCTGGCAGAAGCTGCACCCGGTTCGAAAACACCAAGATTAACCTGCAAGAATTTGGCCTGGCCACCAACTGCCAAGGTCTGTTTGTCATTCAAAGCATATTCCAGATCCAATGAAATATCCTTATGATCAATTCCTGTACCTAGTTCAAAAGGATCAAATTCACTATTTCCATTGATCGATGACTGATAATCCGTCCATGTCGCCGTAAGAGAGGAGCTTAATTTACTTGTTAAGCTTGAATTCCATTTCAATAAGTTACTGGTGTTTTTCCAGGAGTTGGAGGTATCACTAGCAAACTGAAACTCATCAAAACTGTGATAAAGCGAATACTCTATGTCATTCTTATCATTAATAACATAAGATAAGATGATATTCCCATCATAAAACTCAGCGGCACTATTATTGATATCAGGGTCATTTGCAAGCCCTAATAGCCAATTACTATAGCTTATCCTACCTCCAACGAGCACAGATAATTGACCTGGTATGATTGGACCACCTGCTGAAAACTTCGAAGTAGCCATACCCACGGTTACATCACCATTCCACTGACCGAAATTTCCTTTTCTATAGGATAAATCTACGATAGATGAGCCCCTACCAGCATAATTTGCAGGAACAACTCCCTTATACAACTCCACATTACGAATGACGCTAGCGTTGAAGGCGGAAAAGAAACCAAATAAGTGTGATGGGTTGTAAATGGTAGCTCCATTCAGCAGTATTAAATTTTGATCAAAACCTCCACCACGAACACTAAAGCTACTAGAGGCCTCTCCCGCGGCACTTACACCTGGCAGTAGTGTAATAGACTTCAAAATATCCACTTCACCTGCTAGAGGTGGTAGACTCTTTATTGATTCCACGGTAAGGGTTTCTCTACCCATAGAGGCACTTGTGATCCGGGAATTTTCACTTTCAGATGAGACAACTACGCTTTCCAGTTCGACTAAAGACTCTGACATCAAGATCTCAAACTTACCAGACCCCAACACGTTGATTTTTCTAACCTCAGTACCAAAGCCAACGCTACTTATTTTCACGTCATAAAATCCTTTATAAAGAGAAAGCGAAAACGCACCATCAAAATCCGTAGTAGTACCAATGTTTTGCCTCTCAATAACGACATTCACACCAGGTAAAACCTCTCCAGTCGCCGCATCACTGACGATACCTTGGACTAGATAAGGAGGTTTAGTTTTACTATTTTCCCTACCAATTGTGATTATATTCCTTTGACTCCATGCTAATGTACTCAGCAAAGAGATGCACGAAAAAATTAAGATTCTCATAGATTGTTCAGTTAAGCGCGTCAGGGTCGAGTGTCCAAATTTCCATATTTTCTATGTTGGACGTTGATGCTTGATTTGTTAGAGCAGTTCTGAGTATAAACAAGTTGTCGCCAAATGCCCATGCAGCCACATTCCTTTCAGCAACTATACCAGGAAAAAGATTTTTCTCAACCGCATCCCGAGTATTCATGTCTATCTGAATAAAATCACGTCTAGGTTCCCCAAGGCCAACAAAAGCCAGATCGCCAATAACCACTCCGACACCTTTACTTCCAAGATCTAGTGGAGAAGAGAAAAACAAATTCCATGTGAGGGTAACCGGGTCAAACTCAGATATCGAGTTATTATCAGATTGATAATAAAATTTATTGTTGTAGGTGAAATGCGCCTCCCCTCTAGTTATTGGGAAGGGTGAGGCACCCACAACCGTCCACGTGCCATTTATATCCCTCTTCCAGATTCGTAGGTTTTCGGTAACGTCTTCATTCAAACCACCGAAAACATATTCTTCACCGTTCAAATTCGCAGATGCGGCATTAGATAGTCCAAAAGGCAAGGCCTCCTCTTGCTCCCAAGAGTCAGAGCCTTCATTGTAAGTCCATGATTCATCGGATTGGAAAAGAAAAGCGAACCCTAATTCAAATGTACCAGAACCAAAACCGGATGAAAAGTTTATGGCATCTTCAACCACGGTACTACCAGCTGGCGGTTCAATTTGCATCCAATTTAGAGAGCTCTTATCTAGTTTAAAGAAATCTTCATTCAGGGAATTTGCACTCTGAGATTTACCGTATCCAAGCACTATACTGTTTTCCAAATCCAATATTACTGGATCCACCAACTGAACATCATTGGGATATTCACCAACCTTCGCCCAACTACCAGTATGATAGGTGAAGGTTTCTTCAAAAACCAAAGAATTACCATCAGATTCCACCCTTACAGCAACCACTTCTGATTCGCCTATAATAGGTACTGCTACTTCTATTCTGGATTCAAGACTAATGGAATTCACTCTCGCCTCAATTTCTCCAAAAAAGACCTTGGTGTCACTGGAAAGATTCGACCCAATAATCACTACTGTTGAATTAATTCTTCCATTATCTGGTTCAAAAGAAGCTATATCAAAGTTTAGAGAGGTAAATGCTATAGTCTCACCAAAAGTGGTTTCACCACCGACGGTTACATATGCACGAGCAAAGTATTCTGTACTTGCATTGAGCTGATTATAGCGAGCAACAAAAGCCCCCAATTCAGGCTCAGTCTCTGCTGGTACGATAACGGGTGAAGAGAAAGATTCATCTTGGGCAATCTCAAAACCAAAAGCATCAGGTGTGGCTGTAACAGAATGCAGCCTACCCAGCAATGCCACCCTTTCAGCACTCACAAATATTAATTCTTCGCTACTGACGATAATAGAATCGGATTCAAATTCATCCAAACAGCTTGGTAGAATTCCTAGGATTAAGCACAGGAATGGAATTAACCAGAAACTAGATTTCCTCATTGATTAGTATTAATGTTAGGTAGTAACTA
>CAZZHO010000091.1:0-8778 GCA_964653795.1 uncultured Roseivirgaceae bacterium
GCTGATTTCCAATATGTCAGCAACAGTCAGATGGTGGCGGTGGCCTCCAGGTCAAAGGAAAGGGCAACGGCTTTTGCGGAGAAATTCAACATCGGAAAAGCTTACGGCAACTACCAGGATTTGTACTCAGATCCTAATGTGGACATCATCTACATAGCCACCCCTCATAACTACCATTTCGAACAATCTCTTGCCACTTTAGAGGCTGGAAAGTCTGTATTGTGTGAGAAACCCATCGTTACCAAAATCAGCGATCTGGAAGTTTTGATACGCAAAGCAAGAGAAAAAGGACTTTTCCTGATGGAAGGCATGTGGATGTACTTTCACCCTGCAATAAATAAGGCGAAGGAATGGGTAGATGACGGCAGAATTGGTGCTATCAAGTCTGTAAAGTCGGATTTTGGTTTCAATGTTCCATTTGACCCAACGAGTAGAATGTACAATCCGGATTTAGCAGGAGGGACACTCTTAGACATGGGTATTTATCCTGTAGCCATAGCCAATCTTTTTCTGGGTGCTGAACCGGAGAAAGTACATGTTTCGATGAGAAAGGCTGAGACGGGAGTCGATTCGGATGTTGTTGCTATCTTGGATTATGGCGTTGCCAATGCGACGCTTCATTCATCTTTCGATAGCCGGCTTCCAAACCTAACCCAAATCATTGGGGAAAAGGGGACAGTTGTCATACCTGATTGCTGGGGAGCGAAGGAAGCTTCTTTGGTAGTGGAAGGAGAAGTAATTGAAAGGTATCTTGATCAGAGTGAAGGGCGTGGTTTCAGGCACGAGATCCAATCTGTTACCGAGGATGTGTTAGCTGGAAAGGTCATCCCTTCAGTCATGGAGCATGATCAAAGCCTACGACTCCAGAATATAATGGAGCTTATTTCAAATCAATATTGAGAGAAGTTTATCTGGTTAAATTTCAACTATTCGAAATATTAGAATAAAAGTCTCCCTTAATAGGCAAGAGAGAGTAAATTCGACCTATGCTCCGTTCCCAGCTAGGATTTATCCTAATATTTATTTCATTCCTGTCCCAGGCACAAGTGGAGAACGGATTCATCGACTTGAGGCCATATGATTTCGTAAATGAGACCAGCAATCTAAAGCTAAACGGGTTTTGGTTTTATCAGCCAGATGTGCTCGCTGAATCGGAGTTAGACCCGAATGCTACACAACAGATCAAGGTGCCTGCTTCCTGGAATGCCAATGGATTGTCCAGTCATGGATATGGTACTTATCAGGTAACAATAGTAAAAAGCTACGAGCAGAAGCTTGGTTTGAGCGTGCCCGACATTTACAGCGCTCATAGGCTATTTGTGAATGGTCGTGAATACAGCTCATTGAGTATTCCTGCTTCCAGGAAAGAAGACTATAAACCTTACAGGCAGACCCGGCTTATTCCATTGGACTTCCGAGCAGATACCCTGGTGATAACCATACAAGTATCCAACTTTAGCCACAGCAAAGGTGGTATTGCCAGGCCACTAATCGTTGGGAATCATGAAAAGCTCGCTAAACTCAGGTTTACCGATAACACCTTCGATGCATTTCTGGCAGGATGCCTTATTATGGGGAGCTTCTTTTTTCTTGGGCTTTTCTTCTACGGAAGACATGAAAAAGTATCTCTCTTTTTTGCATTGTTCTGTTTGACTTTCGCCTACAGAGTGGTGGGGTGGGGCAATTATGTTCTTCACGACCTTTTGGAACTACCGTATTGGCTGTCCATCAGACTTGAGTACCTAAGCTTTTACCTGGCAGGGTTCTTTTTCGCCAGATACCTCCAGCAGCTATTTCCGGAAGAGGTGCCGAAAGTTTGGTTCAGAGTATTTGCCGATTTTTCATTGATATGGGCCGCACTTACCCTTTTGCCTGTGGATTGGTTTACCAGGATCAACACTATTTACCTCTTTGGTATGTTAGCAGGTACAGCTTTGACACTGGTGGTGTTCACCAAAGCATTTCTTAAAAAACTACCCGGCGCTACCTATGCGCTCTGTAGTACAGTGGTGATACTAACAGCTTTCACATTAAAGGCATTGGATTATTTGGGGCTTTTTGAGGAGCCTAAGTCCTTGACAGCAGTTACCCAGACGATGTTTTTCTTCTTTCAGGCGATGGTTCTTTCGGAGCGCTTCAGCATGTCTTGGAAGAAAGCGCAAATCACAGCTGAGGAGAATGCCAAGAGTAAGTCTGATTTCCTCTCTATCATGAGCCATGAGATCAGAACGCCTCTGAATGCCATCATAGGTACCACGTATCATATGATCGATGAAAATCCAAGAGACGATCAATTGAAGGAGCTGAAAAATCTGAAAATCTCCTCTGAGAATCTTCTGGGTTTGATTAATAATATTCTGGATTTCAGTAAGGTCGATAGTGGGAATATTGAGTTTGATGAGGTTAATCTCGATTTGAACGCTTTTGCGAATAGGATGCAAAGTATGTTTGAATTGAGCGCTGAGAACAAGGGCCTCTCTTTAGAATTACATTACGATTCTGAGCTACCAAAAGCGGTGATGATTGACAAGCTGAGAACTACTCAGATCCTATCCAACTTGATGAGTAATGCCATCAAGTTCACAAATGAAGGATATGTGCGTCTGAAAGTTAAGCTGGAGGATCAGGCAGGGGATAAGGTAGCGGTCAGGTTCAGCGTTGAGGACACAGGTATAGGCATTGAAGAAGATAAGAGAGGTCTAATATTCAATACTTTCCAACAAGCGATGGTGTCCACCACTCGCCGATTTGGGGGAACGGGTCTTGGATTATCCATTACCAAAAGGCTCGTTGAATTGATGGGATCCAACTTAGAGCTTGAATCAAAATTTGGTTATGGGTCCACTTTTTCTTTTGTTCTGAATCTAACAGTAGGCGATGAGAGTGAGCTTCACCAAAGAGTGGATTCCACCTTTGATTTGAATGGGCTGAGGATTCTGATCGTGGAGGACAATCAAATGAATACCATCGTTGCGGTAAATATTTTACAAAAGTGGAACGTGAATATCAGTACTGCGGAGAATGGTGTGCAAGCAGTTGAGAAAGTACAAGAGCAGGAGTTTGACTTTATTCTCATGGACTTGCAAATGCCTGAAATGGATGGATACCAAGCCACTCAAAAAATCAGAGGTTTGGGTCATAAAATGCCGATCGTTGCTTTGACTGCCTCAGCCATGTTAGACAAGACTTCCAAGCTCAAGGAAGCAGGGTTGGATGGTGCGATTACAAAACCTTTTGATCCAAAAGACCTTTATCAAGCTATAGTTGATAGAATGTGAGTTGTTAAAAAATGTTGCTTTTGCAACTTTATTGCAATATGGATATGGTTAGTTATTACCTTGTGCTGTTGTAATAATTCAACTTGATCAAACACTAACTCAATTAAATACTCAAATACAATTACTTATGATTATTAAAAAAGCCCAAACACTAGCCTTTTGTGTCCTTGCCGCTTTTAGTTTATCAGCCCAAGATGTAGACGAAATTATTTCCACTTATTTCGAAAATACGGGAGGGTATGAAGCTTGGGGCACCCTGAAAGGAGTCAAGACCACTGCTAAGTTGCAACAGGGTGGCCTGGAATTTCCAATGGAGATAGTGCAACTCGCGGATGGCCGAAGCTATCAACAGTTTGAAGTACAGGGTAATACTTTCATGCAAGGTGTCTTTGATGGAGAAACCGTTTGGAATACCAATTTTCAGTCACTTCAGGCGGAGGATGCTGACGCAGAAACCATTGCCAACACAAAGTTAGATGCAAATGATTTTCCGGATTCCTTCTACAACTATAAAGAGAAAGGTTATACAGCAGAACTACTTGGAGAGGAGGACTTTGATGGAGCTTCTACTTACAAAGTGAAATTGACAAAGGAGAAGAAAATGATGGATGGTCAAGAGGTAGACGATATAACCTATTACTACTTCGATGTTGACGCTATGATTCCAATAGGAGTGGAGCAGGAAATCAAACAAGGCCCAGCGAAAGGATCTATTGCTATTACGACCATGAGTGATTATCAGGAAGTTGATGGGTTTTATTTTCCTTTTTCCTTGACTCAAGGTGTGAAAGGTGGTGGCCAGCCTCAGCCGATCCAAATCGACTCAATTGAGATCAATCCTGAAGTGGACGAAAGCAAGTTTGTAAAGCCTGAGTAAGTTCTTTTCTGCTATTTCTATGAAAAAGCTATTGACAGTGGCTTTTGCCTGCACGATAGTCGTGTTTGGGGCATCAGCACAAGAGATAGTTCTCAAAGGGAAAGAACTTTTTGGGAATCTGAAAGCAAGACAAATTGGTCCGGCCCTCATGAGTGGTCGAATTACCGATATAGAGTCTCACCCTACCAATGACCGCATAGTATATGTTGGTGCTGCCGGTGGGGGTGTCTGGAAGTCGAGTAATGGTGGCGCTACATTCAAGCCTATTTTCGATGAAAATACTCAGTGTATTGGTCAGGTAGCTGTGGATCCTAATGATCCGGACAATACCCTATGGGTTGGTACCGGCGAAATATGGACGCGAAACAGCGTATCAATTGGAGATGGTCTATACAAGACCTCTGATGGCGGCTCCACCTGGAAGAAAATGGGTTTCGAAAACTCAGAAAGGATTGCGAGTATCGAAGTACATCCGGAAAATAGTGATGTGGTATATGTAGGTGTATTAGGTGCGCTATGGGGAGATAGTGAAGAAAGGGGAGTCTATAAGACTACCGATGGTGGTGAGACTTGGGAGAAGCTTCTCTATTTCGATCAGAGAACCGGTTGTGCTGACCTTATGATGGACCCATCGAATCCCGATATTCTATATGCTTCCATGTGGGAGTTCAGAAGAAAGGCCTGGGGCTTTGAGTCTGGAGGAGGAAACAGTGCGCTGTATAAGTCTACAGATGGAGGAGCCAATTGGACTAAAATTCACAATGGCTTTCCTGATGGAGATTTAGGTAGAATAGCAGTCACAGTAGCGCCTTCAAATACCAAGATCCTTTATGCGGTTCTTGAAACAGAAGAGAATAAAGATAAAGGTCTTTGGAAGTCTGAGGATGGCGGAGAAAGTTGGTCTCATTTGAATAATGATTTCGGCTTGGTCGTAAGACCATTTTACTTCTCCAGAATAGTAGTTGACCCTCGAGATCCGGATGTGGTGGTAAAAGCTGGCTTGTTCGGTTCTATCAGTAGGGATGGAGGGAAGACCTTCAAGAACCTTGGACCAATGCACCCAGATATTCATGACATACTCTTTGATATCAATGATTCAGATAGAATGTATGTAGCCACAGATGGAGGGTTTTACAGAAGTTGGGATGGAGGGACTACCATGGAAATCAATACTACTTTACCGCTTTCGCAGTTTTATCATATCAGTGTTGATAACGACGAACCATACAATATATATGGTGGCCTGCAAGACAATGGATCCTGGTATGGACCTTCCAGGTCTATTGGGGGTATAGAAGCTCGAGATTGGACAAGTGTAGGCGTAGGTGACGGCTTCCGTGTATTGAGGCATCCAACTAAAAAGATCATCTATTCTGAGATGCAGGGGGCTCAAAATGTTTGGAGGATCGATGTTGAGAGAGAGCAGTCGAAGACTATCCAGCCTTTACCAGTGAAGGGTGATCCTAAACTTCGGTTTAACTGGAATGCTCCGATGGCAATTTCAGAACACCAACCTGATAGGTTCTATATGGGCAGTCAGTTTGTTCATAAGTCTGAGGATATGGGAGATACCTGGGTGAAAATTTCTCCTGATCTAACCACCAATGATAAATCCAAGCAGGAGCAAGAGGATTCAGGTGGATTATCAACTGATAACTCTGGAGCAGAAAATCACTGTACTATTTTCAGCATTGCTGAGTCTCCAATTGATGAAAATGTCATTTGGGTAGGTACTGATGATGGTAACGTACAGGTGACCCAGGATGGTGGTAAAAACTGGTCCAATGTGACCGTCAACCTTACGGGATTACCTGCCAATACCTGGGTGTACCAGATCGAGGCGAGTAACCATGATAAAGGAACTGCTTATGCGGTATTTGATGGACACACTCAGAATGACATGAATCCTTACGTCTATAAGACTACTGACTATGGGCAGACCTGGACATCTCTTGTTACTGAAGATATCAGAGGGTTTGCTAGGACGATCCAAGAAGATTATGAAAATCCTGACCTTTTATTCTTAGGGACTGAGTTTGGTTTGTTTATTACGATAAATGGCGGTAAGAACTGGGCTCAATTTACCAATAACATGCCACCAGTTGCTGTGCATAGAGTTGAGTTGCAGAAGCGGACAAGCGACCTGGTAATGGGTACTCATGGCAGGGGGGTGATTATTATTGATGATATTAGCCCATTGAGAGAAATTAGTCAGGAAGTCCTTGCTAAGGATGTGCATTTCTTCGATACGAAGCCTACTATTATCGTTGAAGAGAGTGGCTTTTCCAGTGGTAATTACGGTGCTATTGATTTCGTAGGATCGAACCCTAGTCGTTCAGCCAAGATCATCTATTACTTGAAAAAGCGTCACATTTTCGGAAAAATGACAATGGCGATTAAGGATGCTAATGACAATACCATGATCGAGTTGACACCTGGTAAATCAAAAGGAATCAACATTGTCACCTGGAATTATCGTATCAAGCAACCGAAAATGGCGAAAGCCAAGTCTTTTACTTTCGGTGGTTTTACCGCCCCGAGAGTACCTGCTGGAACTTATAAGGTGGTAATGACGAAAGGTAAGGAAACTTATGAGACTGAGATTGAGCTGATCAATGATCCAAAATCTTTGTTGACTGACGAGGAAAGAACAGCGCTTCATCAAACGACGATGAAGCTCTATGATATGTCTCAGGAGTTAGCTTATCTCGTTTATCAGATTGATGAGTATTTGGTAAGTGCTGAAAAAGTAGCTGCCATAGACCCCAAAGGAAAGAAGGTGGCTGCTCCGATCATGGCAGAATTGAATAAGCTAAAGGAAACCTTGGTAGTCACCGAAGGTGATAATTATGTCGATTCCAGAGAACCTCAGCTAAGAGGTAAAATTGCTGATCTGTTCAGTAAGATTGCAGGAAGCTTCAATGCACCTTCATCAAGCGAAATGGACAACCTTTCCCTCCTGGAAGAAAGGTTTGTGACGGCTCAAAATGATTTTGAAGAGATCAAGTTGAAGCGCGTCTTGAAGATGGAAAAGTATATGGAGAATTCAGGTACTGAACCTGTTAAGCTCCAGTCTTACGATGATTTTATCAAGAAGTAAGACCTGGTATATAAAGCAAACAAAAAAGGGGCTTTTAAGCCCCTTTTTTGTTTTGTGTCATATGTTAGTTACTCCCATTCTATGTACGGTGCTCCTGCCTTTTTCAAGGCTTCGTCTAGTTGTGACATTTTGATAGCCGCGTCTTTGAGTTTCTCGTCAATAGCTGACATTTCGCTATTGATATTGTCTAAAGTCGTTTTATGGGTTTCAGTAGGTCCATAAGTAGATCTACTTATTCCAATATTTAAGGAGAAAAGCCTGGATCCAATGGTGGTCTTAGTTTTCTCACCAATTTCTCTTTTTGCTGGAGAACCGTACAACTCCTTGTCTATGGCAAGTAATTTATTTCGCAACTCATTCAACTGATTATCTAATTGGCCTGGAGTGGATTGAGATTGAGCTAATGCCCTTTGCATAGCTTTCACTCTCTTCATGGAGTTTGCAAGTTGGATGTCCATTCTAGTAACATCTTTTGTGGCTTGTTCATAGGATCTCCAGAAGTTAGCGACCTCTTGTTTGGAAGCACCTTGTAACGCTCCTTCTCTAAGTGGTACAACTTCCACCGTGACCTTTTCAGAAATGACGGATGCTTCTCCGTTCACTTTTTTGAAGAGCTGAGCCTGGTAGGTTCCTGGAGCTACCATTAGCCCTTTGGGTTGGAAATCTGGATTCCCAGCAGCTTTTATTCCTATCGCATTCGGGGCAGGATATCTCAGGTCCCACGCTACTCTGTTCATGCCCTTCTTATTGGGAGCGGTAACTCTTCTTATCGCGTTTCCATTCATATCTGAAACAACTATGAACACTTCTGGAACTGGTTCTTCTTTCTCAGCATCAGCCTTTTCCCAACCAGGGAAAGAGCCGCCTCTGCCTTTTTCAGCAGTCTGTCTTTGGTCTTCCAGCGTATTGTATTTATCCTTCAAGTAATAGGTGAATACCGCACCGAAATCAGGGTTGGGCGCAACATAATGCGACGCTCCCATAGTGCCTTTCTCATTGTCAAAATTCAAGTGTGATCTCGGGATGTACCACCATGCTTTTCTTGGAGTGAAAAGAGCAGCTTCCTCATCGAAAGTAGAAGGACTGATGTCACGCATAAAGCTATAGTCATCGAGAATAAAGAAGCCTCTTCCAAAAGAAGCACCTATTAAGTCGTTCTCTCTTTTTTGTATGGCTAGATCTCTGAAGGAAATAGTAGGTGTCCCACCTTCAAGTTTTGTCCACTGTTTCCCAGCATCCAACGTGAAGTAAATGCCCCATTCTGTGCCCAAGAACATTAAGTCTGGCTCCTCATGATCTTGAACGATTCTCCAAAGCAGCATTTTATTAGGAAGATTGCCTTTGATGGATGTCCAGGTGGCTCCTCTATCATTGCTTTTTGCTAGATAGGGTTTGTAATCCCCGTACTTGTGATTGTCCAATACGACGTAAACCGTATTGGCGTCATGTAAGTCAGCTTTTACATCATTGATAAATGCTGTTGCCGGCACTCCTGATATGCTACCTACATTTATCTTCCTCCA
>CAZZHO010000091.1:8878-16724 GCA_964653795.1 uncultured Roseivirgaceae bacterium
CCACCAACGGCATTTGACATTTTCTTCCAGTTTTCCCCTCTGTCCACTGATTTGAATACACCGCCTTTTCTTCTATTCAATTCTATCGCGGCATATACGATATCTGGTTCCTGATATGAAATGGCTAAGCCGATTTTTCCTTTACTTTCTTGTGGGATGCCATTTTTTAATTCTCTCCAGGTTTCACCTGCATCCTCACTTCTATAAAGTGCGGTTTTTGGACCTCCTCCCATGTAGGCTGCCACTGTTCTATGATGTTGCCAGGTAGCGGCATAAATTCTATTGGCATTCCGAGGATCTACCACTATGTCTGTAACCCCAGTCCACTCCTCATCTCCGAGGGTTTTCTTCCAGGACTGGCCGCCATTTGTCGATTTGTAAAAACCTCTCTCTCCACCTTTGCTCCATAGTGGACCTTGAACGGCGACGTAAATCACATCGCTGTTATCAGGGTGGACTATGATTTTGGAAATATGTTCTGAAGCTTTCAGTCCCATGTTTACCCAGTTTTTGCCACCGTCTTGGCTTTTGTATATGCCGTCACCAAACCCAATGTGGCGACCACCGACATTTTCTCCTGTGCCTACCCAAACAGTATTGGGGTGGTTGGGATCTACCGTCACACAGCCTATAGAGTAAGAAACCTCATTATCAAAAATGGGATCCCAGGTGATACCGGCATTTACCGTTTTCCAAACACCACCTGAACCGACTGCTACATACCAAATACTTTCATTTTCGGGGTGAATTGCTATGTCTGCTATTCTACCCGACATGAAAGCAGGTCCAATGTTTCTGAGGGCCACGCCCTTAAATGTCTCAGATGAATATTTAGGATTGTTAGAAGTTGTGTTGCCTGATTTCCGTCGCTGACCATAGCTGATGACGACTAAAGACATCAATAGCAGCAAAAAGCTCAATTTCTTGAAGTAACGCATGAGGATATTAGTTGATTTCCAGGGTGGAATTTAAGAGTAGAAGTGATAAAACCTAAGAGAAAAATTATAAGTGGTAATGGGGCTTGGCTTAAGCTGGAGACTAATAAAAAAAGCCGAAATTAATCGGCTTTCTAGTGCTGTATCTGTTAGTTGTTGGGGAGGTTCAGTGAAACAAACTCTCCAACTTTTAAGATGCCCTACTGACTGTGTTCACTCAAATAGTCGGAGAGTTCAACCTCGAGCAATACAAACAAAAGATAGTATTCTTATATTTCTATGGAATTGGTAGACTGTTGACCGAAGGGGTTGTTTTCGAGGACGAATGGGCCTCCTGATCTATTGAAGAAAATCTTCCATCATTTCTATCAGCTCTTTCTTGCGGGTTCGGGCCACTTCCAGCTCGGTATTATCAGACATAATTACATATCCACCCCGTCCACTTTTGTAATGAGAAACATGTGCCATGTTGACGACATGTGACCTGTGAATTCGAAAGAACCCAATAGGTTGGAGCAATTCTTCATAATCAGCTAGTGGTCGACTGGCCACTATCGAATCTCTTCCTTTGATATGAAAATTGCAGTAGTTTCTGGATGAGCTCAGATATAGTATTGAGTCCAACTCAACATATGAAGTCTCGTCTTGACCGACAATGGCTATTTTCTTTGGCTTTTCAATTTTCGAGATAAGCCCTTTTATCAGGCTGAAATCCTTTTGAGCTTTATGCTTCTTTTCATATCTCCTGATGGCGTCCATAAGCTCTTGAGGATCAATAGGTTTTAGCAGGTAATCCAGTGCGGATAGGCGGATAGCCCGGATAGCATATTCCTCAAACGCCGTGGTGAAAACGACCTCAACTTCTTCACCCTGTAACTTCTCCAAAAGCTCCATTCCGTTACCATGAGGCATATGGATGTCTAAAAAAATGATATCAGGTTTCTTCTCGTTGAATTCACGAAGGCCACCGATAATATTGGAAGCTGTTCCTACTACTGAAACTTGAGGACAATACTTAGAGAGCATGATCTGCATGGTCTCCAAAGCACTTGGCTCATCATCGATTAGTAACGCTCTCATTACACTAAATCAGCCGGAATCAGGATGCGGACTTCAGTCCCTTCACCTGGCCGGCTGAGTACCTCTAGGTTGGTTTTGGATTTGTAATGTACACCAATCAGCCTTATTCTCTCTCTTACCAGGGAAATACCTAAAGAGTTGCTATCCTCTTGCATACTACTGTTAAATCCTACACCATTGTCTATGAGACTTATTTGAATCTTGTCATCTAGTTTTGTAAATGAGAGTGAGATTCTGCCCAGTTTTTCTTGCATGATACCGTGCCAAATGGCGTTTTCGACGAAGGGCTGAATGACCATAGTGGGAATAAATGTGGCATACTGATCGATATTTTTATCAATGTCTATAATGAATTGAAACGAATCACCTGTTCGAATTTTCTCTATTTCGACATACCTTTCAATCAGTGTTATTTCTTGGTGAATGGACAGTGTGAGCTTTCTTGAAAAGTGTAGAATATCTCGAATGTGATGGCTGTACTTGGTTAAATAGGCTTCAGCGGCATCGTTCTCATTCTTCAATATGAATCGCTTAATCGAGTTTAAAGCATTGAACAAGAAGTGAGGGTTGATCTGAGCCCTCAGTACCTGCAATTGAGCTTCTACACGCTCTGCATCAAACTTTGCCCTTAATCTTCGGTTTCTCGTCGCCCTTTGATACCCCATATAGCCTATGATAATACTCAGGACTATGAGGGTTATTTGAAACCAAATAGTCAGCCAAAAAGGTGGTGTAATGCTAAAAGGGAGCCTGGTAGTTTTTGTCCATTTACTGTTTTTCGTTTTTGCTCGAACTTCAAATTGGTAGTCACCAGGCTTGATATTGGAGAAAGATGCCTGTCTGTCGAAGGTCTCAGTCCATTGACTGCTCTTCTCTTTCACTCTTAGTCTATAAGCATAGTGCAAGCTGGCTTTGTTGGCATAGTTTATCGCTGTAAACTCTATTTTCAAGTTTGTTGCAGTATGAGGAACTACCAATTCCTTAATTAGTGGAAGTCTTTCATCGTCTAACCAAAACCTTTCTATGAAAAGAGGAAAGTCGTTAGGTTCTTTAAACTTCGTATCAGCCGAAAAAAAGGCCAACCCATCTTCTGTGCCGACATAAATTGTGTCATTATACCACTCTAAATCGTGAATCAGATTGGAAGGTAACCCATCAGCTACTGTTATATTCTGGACTGTATATGATCCTGAGGAGCTTAGGGATATTTTATTAAGTCCCTTATTTGAAGTGACCCACAACGTTGAATCAACTATTTCTAGTCTTCGTCCCACATTCGTCAGGAGCCCCTCCTCGGTGGTGATTCGGGTTATGTTATCTCCTATTTTCAAGATAACGCCATCGCCTCCCGTCGCTAGAAATATTGAATCTTTGGATTTTATTTCCATATCCCAAATTCGAGTATTAAATATTGGGAAAGCTTCCTTGAAGTCAACAACCGTATCTCCTTGAACTAGAAATAGACCATTTTCCCCCGCAACCCAAAGCTCTTCATCTTTAAGAAGGATTTTTCGTTCTCCTCCATGACCTACCGCAATGTTTTTAAATCTAAACTCTCCCCAGGTACTATGGGGTTTTTGAATAATTAGATCAAATTCTTTTTTGCTTGCGATGCCAATAGAATCGTGGTGAGTGACTTGATAGTAATTTCGCTCACTAAGTGCAAAATCACGGATTCTGAAGTCAAGATGGAAATCGTGTGCCCCAGTTCCGATCAATTCTTGACTCGTGAGATATAACAAACCTGAATTATATTCCAATATTTTATATACCGGCTCTCCACGGAGCAATTCACTTTTTAATTCCTGCGTGTATGAACCTGCCGAAGAAATTGAACCAATATAGATTTCATCATGGTGAAGAAATAACTTGCCACCGACACTTAATGTCCTTCGTACTTCATTGAGTTCAGGATACTTTTTGATTTTCAATGCTTTTTTAAATAGCACTCCTTCTTTGAGCGACGCAATCCATAGATTGCTTTCTCGGTCAATAAAGGCCCCGGCTGCATCTTCAACATTAAAGAGCTTTTTTAATTTGTAGGTATTAGAATCGAGGTTATATACACCTGTATTCGTCAATAAGAATGCTTGACCTCCGGATTTGGTGAGATTTAAGCTCAGAGATTTATCTCTTAATGATTGATAAAAATATTTTCCTGTGATTGGGTTAAATATCACAATCGAATCGGATCGACCAATATGGCCAACGAACCTTTGATTTAATTCAATCCAGTGGTTGGAAGGGTTAGGTGGTAATCCAGTCGGGCCAATTTCCTCAAAGTTTGGAGGTTTTAATAAGTATCCTTTTGAATCCAATCCGTATAATCGGTTGTTTCTGGAAAATGGAGATAAGATGAAATCTGTATGATAAGGGTGTAGAAACTTTATGACAGTATCAGGCTTTAGAATCTTTACTGTATGCAAAGAGGTCACATATATATCCCCTTGAAACTCTGTTATTGATTTGACTCTGCCAGAGTCGTCCAATGACCTTAAGAGAGAGTTATTTTTTGATGAGAAAATTGTGTCATTCAAGATGTATCCAATTCTACCACTTAAAGTATAAAGCCAGATTCTGCTTTTGCTGTCTTTAAAGAAATTGATGATTTCCGTATCCGGTAACCCATCTTCCAATGTGTAGTTTTTGAACTCATACCCATCAAATCGAGATACCCCAGCGTCGGTAGCTATCCATATATAGCCTCTGTCGTCTTGCTCAACGGCATATGCGAAATTGCTTGGTAGGCCATCTTCAACAGTATATTGAGTAAACTCATCTCTGGGGATTAGTTGAGCGAATGCTGGAACGGTATTCACTATTGCCAACAGGAGGAAAAGAGATTTGATGCTATTTACTGTCATCTACACCAGATCAATTGGTAATAATATTGTGACTTGTGTTCCTTTCCCTGGTTGACTGGATATGGTAAGATCAGTGTTGGATTTATAGTGCTCGCCGATCAGCTGAATTCGTTCTTTTACAAGTGCGATTCCCAAGGAGGTTTCATCTTGTTTTTGGCTACTGTCAAATCCGATGCCATTATCTTTCAACTGTATTCGTAGCATCTCACCTTTTCTTTTGAAACTTAGCGAAATGATACCTTTCTCCTTTTGTACTATGCCGTGCCAAATGGCATTTTCTACGAAGGGCTGAATCACCATCGTAGGAATAAAAGTTTCATATGGATCGATACCTTCCTCAATACGCAGATCGAACTGAAAGGAATCTCCTGTTCTGATTTTTTCAATTTCAATGTAACGATCTATAAGTGTTATTTCCTGGTGAATGGAGAGCGTTAGTTTCCTTGAAAAATGTAAAATGTCCCTGATATGGTGACTATACATTGTCAGATAAGACTCTGCAGCGTCGTTCTCATTACGCAGAATAAACCGTTTGATGGAGTTGAGCACATTGAACAAGAAGTGTGGATTGATTTGTGATCTCAATGCTTGTAGTTGCGCTTCTACTTTATCGGCCGCAAGCTTGGCTTTTGCTCTTCGATTTTTGGTGGCACGCTGATACCCTAGATAGCCAAGCGAAAGACTGGTTGCCACAAGCATGAGTTGAAACCATATCGTGGACCAGAATGGAGGGGAAATAGTGAGTGGAAATACTGCGGCCTTTGTCCATTTACTGTTTTTCGATTTTGCCCGAACTTCGAATTGATAATTCCCAGGTTGCGTATTCGTAAATATCGCTTGTCGATCTGATGTTTCTATCCACACGCCTTCCTGACCATTCTTTTTAAGTCTATAGCCATAGATGAGATTGTCGACGTTTTGGTAATTCAAGGCCACAAAACCGAATTTCAATGTTTGTACATCATGAGGTAACTCCTTTTTTGGTTGATAGCTGATGGTAGAATCATCAATATTTACCTCGTGGATATAGAGAGGGAATTGATTGGATTCTTCAAAGTTAGTGTTGGCGGAGAAGTAGGCGAGACCATCTTCTGTGCCTACATAAATGGTGTCATTGAACCACTCCACATCATGGACCAAATTAGAAGGTAGGCCATGTTCTTCAGTAATACTGTGAATAATATATCCTCCGGTTTTAAGAAGAGTGATCTTGTTGAGGCCTTTATTCGTTGTTATCCAAAGATTAGAGTCTTGAAACGCCAGTCGCCTACAGATGTTCGAAAGCAGCCCTTGTTGAGTTGTTATTTGTGTAAGGCTATCTCGCCATTTCAATATTACACCACTACCTCCAGTTGCCAGAAAAATCGAGTCAGAAGATTGGAAGGCCATATCCCAAATGCGAGTTTTCAAAATGGGGCTTTTTTTCGAGAAATCATATATGGAATCTTCTAAGACTAGAAATAAGCCCTCATCTGCAGCAAGCCATAGAGAGTCTTTTTCTACAAAAAGCTTTCGGCCTCCACCGTGCTTAATAGCTATATTTTGGAACTTATCGTCACTGTTTATTGCCCTCTTACTCTGGATAGTAGCATCGAACTCTTTTCTTGAAATACTTGCTATGTAATCATTGACAGAAACTTGTATATAGCGATCTCTTTCTATTGCAAATTCTCTCGCTCGAAGGGAGAAACTATATTGATGTTTGCCTCTGAGAATATAGTCTTTGCTAGTTAGGTAAATAATGCTGGAATCATAAGGTGTTATTTTATAAATAGGCTCTCCTCTCAATTTTTCGCTCTCAAATTGCAATTCCATCCTTCCAGTAGAGGTAATAGCGCTTACAGCTACTTCATCATGATGAATGTATAGTTTATCCTTAATTTTTACGAGCCTACTGACTTTTTTGAAGTAAGGCGATTTCTTTATTACTTGTTTTTTACTTTGGAGCAGTCCATGATCAAGAGAGGTTATCCAAAGATTATCTTCATTGTCAATCAATGCATTTGATGCATTACTTACATTGGTGATTCTAACAAATTCGAAATCTGTTGAGTCAATTGTGTGAACGGCTTTATTGGTTAGTAGGAACGCCTTATTACTAGTCTTGGTTAGATTCAGAATTAAAGAACCATTTTTAAGGGAGCGATAGCTATGAGATTGAGCTATTGGATCGAAAATAACTATCGAATCAGATCTACCGCAATGGCTAATCAGGCGGCTATTGAGTTCAATCCAATGAACAAGTGGTGAACCGACTAGACCAGTTTCTCCAATATGCTCTAAGTAATTGTTTGTAATTCTATAACTCAAATGTGTTAAGCCGTAGACTTCCCCATTTGTTGAAAAAGGTTGAACATGAAAATCGGCATGAGGAGGATAAGACAATACAATGGCAGTATCAGGCTTTAAGATCTTTATTTTATCAGAGCCACTGATATAGATGTTATTATCCCATTCACGAATAGAAACTATTCGTCTACTTTCATCAAGACCTTCAAGGTCGTGTGTGTTATCAGAATTGAAAATGGAGTCATTTTGAATATAAGAAAATCGACCATTGAACGTATATAGCCAAATCCTATCTCGACTGTCTTTAAAAAAATTAATAATCTCATTGTCCGGAAGTCCATCCTCTATCGTATAGTTTTTGAACTCATATCCATCAAATCGAGAAACACCTGCGTCGGTAGCTATCCAGATATAACCCCGATCATCTTGCTCTACTGCATATACGAAGTTGCTCGGTAGCCCATCTTCAATTGTGTATTGGGTGAACTCATCTCTTGGGATAAGTTGACTAAAGCTGGCGAAGTAGAGCAATACTCCTATATAAGATAATAAGAGTTTACACTTATTGCTTCCGACTGCTCCGAAGCTTGATCTTAGGCGAATTAGGGTCTTAATAGGAAACCAGGTCGTTTTGATTTGAACTAAATACGCTATTTAGTCAAATAAATATAACCCTGC
>CAZZHO010000092.1:0-4618 GCA_964653795.1 uncultured Roseivirgaceae bacterium
AATTCTTTAGAATCAAGTAATCATGGAAGAAGAAAAGAGCTTTGAAAAGCTTAAGAGTGTATTGTCTTCACTTAGTGAAGGATTGGAAGTAAAAAAGGATCAGCCTGATCATTACTACTTAAATACCAACAAGCGGGTTAAAGCCAAAGAAATGTTTTTCGGAGCAGTTCAAATCAGGAAAAGTTATGTTGCCTACCATCTTTATCCTGTTTACATGGACCCAGACCTTTTAGATGGAATTTCTGAGAGCTTGAAAAAGAGAATGCAGGGAAAGTCATGCTTCAATTTCAAACAGGATATAGCCGAAGATCAATTGGATGAATTAAAGGCACTGACAAAAGCGAGTTACGATAAGTTCCTTGAGCACGGATATATTGATAATGAGTAACTGGCAGTATTGATAGTTTTAGGCCTGTGATACTGTCCAAAATGAAAATACGGTTTAAACTAGAAATTTCAGTGTTTCAAGGCATATGCTGCTTTTAGTTAGACAGTAATTTGTAATCCTATCCAATAGAAATTTTGTACGATGAGAGTTTTTCTGATTTTAACTAGCCTAGTTATTTTTTCAACCCTTACGATTGCTCAGGAAAGAAGGTTAATAGATGTTGGAGGATACAGACTAGATGTCAAGATAAAGCGAGGAGGATCGGTAAATATAATTTTTGAGGCCGGAGCTGGAGATGACATTTCATCATGGGATTCAATTTTTGATGAGGTAGGAACTTTTGCAACTACAATTGCATATTCCAGAGCAGGTCATGGCAATTCCGAAATGAGTGAGGCTCCTAGAACAACCGAAATGATATACAGAGACTTTGTCGTTCTTTGTGATTCTCTATCCATCAACGACTCAGTTATACTAGTCGGGCATTCACGGGGTGGTTTTTTGGTCAGGTACTATACGTCTCAAAATCCAGCACTAATTGATGGACTAGTTATAATCGATGGTTCCCACGAGGAACAGGAAAAGCGACTGTGGGAATTGGATAGTGCTGCCTGGAAACAAGGGCAAGAGAGGATGGAGGAAATGATGAAAATGGCAAAAAGTGGTGAATTTGATGTTCCTCCAGGTGCGATAGGAGAAGCAGAGGAGAATATCATCAACAGGATGATCATAAGAGGTGGTGAAAATATGCCTGAACTTCCAGATATTCCAATTGCAGTATTTACCTCACTTGCAAACCCTCAATACTCGGAGCAACGCCTTCAACTAGTGAGAGATTTACATTCAGAATGGACAGTGTCTTCGAAAAATGCCCTCTGGATGGTAACAGATAAGCTAGGACACTATATACATCAAGAGAAACCTGAACTGGTTACTAATATTATCAAATATATGAATGACCTGGTTGTGGCCGATCAAAAAGCAGAGGAGTGAAAATAATGAGCCTTGTTGATGTAGTCTCGGAAAAGTATTAATAACGCCCTGAAGAGGGCGCTACGGGAGCCTTCGCATCTTCTTTGTCTTGCTTTTTTGTGCTCCGGAATTCAGTATCTGAATTGTTCAAATCATTATCTTTAAGTACACTTCTTACTTGGTCAATCACTGGAAATAGTGGTGGTTAGAGGTATTCAAAAAACTCAAAATAAGACAATGAAGCGTCTAGCGTGCGTGGTTCTCATTTTTCTGTTCAAAGCGGCTTCTGCTCAAAAACCTGAACAGGTCATTACCTCAGATATTGATAATTTTTGGGTTGCTTACGATAGCATAAGACAGACTGATGATGCAGAGAAAAAATTGGTATACATCAATAGTCTCTACATTGATAAGGCTTCAGCTGGCTTAAAATCGTTTATGAAACTGCGGGATTACGATGACGCACTCTATGTAGATCTTATTGAAAAATATCCCAGGTTTTGGAATTCAATCAGGGCAAATACCTTGTCAATAAAGAACAAGACTCACGAACTTGTGGGGGCGGTTGAGAAGTTTCAGGAGCTCTATCCTGAGTTAGAAAATGCTCAAATGGTCTTTACGATAGGAGGGCTACGATCCGGTGGAACGGTAGCTGAAAATATGGTATTAATTGGAGCTGAAATAGCAACCGCAACTCCTGATACTGATGTTTCAGAATTCAAAAGTAATTGGCTCAAAAACGTCTTTGCCTCACAATCACTTGATAACATCGTTTTTCTGAATGTCCATGAATATGTTCATACGCAGCAAAAACCAAATAATAGCGGTGTATTGCTTCATCAGGTCATTCGAGAGGGAGCTTGTGATTTCATAGCGGAATTGGTCTTAAGTGAGCCGTGGAAGTCAAGCTACATGATCCACGGCCAGAAGCATCTTAAAGAATTGAAGCAGCAATTCAAGGGGGAGATGTTCTCAGGTTCTTATTCTAATTGGTTATACAATGGTGGAAGTAAGGTAGCAGTGGCGGATTTAGGCTATTTCATCGGTTATGAAATATGTAAAGCCTACTATGCTCAAGCTAAGGACACGCTAGAAGCGATAAAAGAGATCATAGAATTAGATTACAATGACGAGGAATTGATAACGACGTTCTTAAAAGAGTCCGCTTTTTATAAGAATGGTTTCGATAAGGAAAAATTGATAGAGGCTTATAGTCAGAAGCAGCCTTCTCTGATGAGAACAGAACCATTTGAAAATGGAGAAAAAGATGTAGATCCTTCGCTATCGGAATTTCGCATTGTTTTCTCGAAGGAGATGAATCCCAGCAATTACTCATTTAATTATGGTGAGAAGGGTAAGGAAGCTTACCCGATCAAGAAGGTGATCGGATTTGAAAATAACAATCAGACCGTGATGCTAGGTATAGATTTAGAGCCGGATAAGGAATATGAATTCATTATCAATTGTGAAGGGTTTAGCTCTAAGGATGGTTTTCCTGCAAAGGGTGGTGAATACTTGATAAGGTTCAAAACGGATGGGGGAGCACCCAATAAATAGGTGCTAAATAGAAAACTTATAAGCGAATAATTGAAAGCTCCAGTCTAAGTTGGTCTTTTATGCTATCAACTTTCTTTTCAATCCCCTTCAATTTTTGCAGCGGCCCAATTTGTAAGGTGTTCTAAATAATCGTCGTAGTAAATAACAACTGCTTTGGAGTAGTCCTATATATAATGTGGCGAATTGGAATTATGTGCTCGACCTATTCTTTGGTTATTTTCGCGTTGTAAGAGGTTATATATTTCAAAGAAACATTACTTCCAGATGAAAGCGCTTTTTTTTCTTTTACTATTTGGGCTTTCGTTAGGTTCGCTTAGGGGTCAAGCTGTTCAGAAAAATAGAGTCATCGTATTAACGGATATTGAGGCCGACCCGGATGATACACAGTCATTGATACGACTACTGCTCTATTCGAACGAAATCGATATTGAGGGACTCATTGCTACGACCTCCTGTTGGATGACCGATTCAGTGCACCCAGAATCCATCAGTAAGATCATTGGAGCCTATGAAAAAGTTTATCCTAACCTTATAAAGCATAATGCCGAATTCCCCAAAGCGAATAACCTCTATCCTCTGATCAAAAGCGGAAAACCTATTTACGGGTTGAAGGCGGTAGGTGAGGAGATGGATTCAGAAGGATCTGATTGGATTATTAAGATACTTGAAGAAGAAGACGAAAGACCTCTTTGGATTTCTATCTGGGGAGGAGCCAATACACTTGCTCAAGCTCTTCACAAGATCGAGCAGACGAAAAGTAAGAAAGAGGCAAGAAGACTAATCAATAAGCTCCGAGTCTATGCGATATCAGATCAAGATGATAGTGGTATTTGGATTAGAAATCAGTTTCCGGACTTGTTTTATATAGTGAGTCCAGGTGATGATTATGGTAATGCTACCTGGATGGGAATAAGTGCTAGCTATATTCAGGGAATAGACCACTCAAGAATTAGCAATAGCTGGATAGAACAGAATATTCAACAAGGTCATGGGCCTCTGGGCGCTGCTTACCCGGATGTCGCATGGTCAGTAGAAGGGGATACGCCTGCTTTTCTATCCTTAATTCGAAATGGGCTAAATAGTGCCGAAAATCCAGATTGGGGTGGATGGGGTGGTCGTTATGAATACTACCTGCCTGATTTTTCGATACTGAAGGAGGGACATTCAATAGTAGAAAATGAACCCGAAACCAGGAAAATTTGGACTAATGCTACGGACACCTATACACCTTATGTCACCAATGAATATGGTCGGACCATAAAAAAGAGTGCCAAGTCTTATTCAGGGTTTAAACTCACTATATGGCGTTGGAGGGATGATTTTCAAAACGACTTTGCAGCTCGCATGGACTGGTGTACAATGTCATATAAGGATGCCAATCATGCACCAGCGATTGTCTTAACACATCCTGATGAAATCTACGTTAAGGCCGGAGAAGACTTTACATTAGATGCATTTGAAACCAATGATCCAGATGGCGATAGTTTTAGTTTTCTGTGGTTTAACTATCAGGAGGCCGGAACCTATTCTGAGTCCATTCAGGTGAACGGAGCAGAAAATGTTCATAAAGCGGATTTTACTGCTCCTATGGTTGAGGAAAACGTTACTGCTCATGTTATACTTAAAGTAACTGACAGAGGAACACCGCCGCTTTCTAGCTATAAAAGGATCCTTGTTAATATTTCACCTGAATAAAAATAC
>CAZZHO010000092.1:4718-16636 GCA_964653795.1 uncultured Roseivirgaceae bacterium
CCTCCTCTTTTTTGATCTGTTCCATTTCCTTGTTTTTATCTGAATCGACAATATTGGTTTCAAATACAGCTGCCAATGACTTTAAAGACTCTAATCCTGCGTTTTCGCCATTTTCAATCCGCTGAATAGTTCTGATGCTTAATCCGCTCATCTCGGCTAGTTGCTCTTGCGACCAATGGCGATCCAGTCGCATTTTTTTAACCTCTCTTAAATTCATTGTATCTGGATTCATCTCATTCCATTGTTGAGGCAACAAAGATAGATAGCCGAATAGCTAAGGTCTTTAAAACCACCTGACAGGAGTGTGACATCTATCTGACAGTAAACTGACAGCATTTATCGGGCTTTTGTTCTGGTACAATTCAAGACCGATTAACGATAATTCAACTTAAGGTCCTTTCATAAGTGGTTGGCACGTTTGAGTTTTACGCCTACACTTGTAGTAACTGAAATTGGATGTTTACCAATAGAGAGAAACGCATACAATACCTGGGATTCGATGATAAGTGGTTTGCTATCATCGGGATTTTGATTTTGGGTTTATCGTCGGTGTACATTTTCAATCTTACCGGAGAACAACTTACGACGGTAGAGCTCGTCATCACTTTTGTTGTTTCTTTATTTTTTTCCGCCACTGATTGGTTGATCAACAGGACCATCCTAATACAATTGCGAAAGGTGTATCCCAGGCTAGAGGATGGTGTCAAGCGCATAGCACTTCTTTTTGTCGGCACGATAACTACGGTGATCTCAGTAGATTTTATCGGAGTTGGCTTTGTATCCCTCTTCATGGATACTGTTTCCTATGATTTTAGTGAAAGAATCAGATCATTAATTGTAGCTGTTTTTCTTACCGCCATGATTACCGCCATTTACGAAGCTGTTTACTTCTTCGTATTACTCAAAAAGTCAATCAGAGAAGAGGAACAGGCAAAACAAGCGATCATACAAGCCGAATTAGACACACTTCGCAACCAAGCACAACCTCACTTCTTCTTCAATACGCTGAATACCCTAAGAGATATCATAGACCAAAGCCCTAAGGAGGAGGCGAAGCAGTTTGTAGACAAGCTATCCGATATCTATCGTTTTTTGCTGGAGTCCGGCAATACCAATTTGATTGCCTTGAAGGCAGAGCTAAAGTTTGCCAAAGCCTATATACACGTACAATCGGAGCGATTTGGAGACAACCTGAAATTGAATTGGAATATTCCGGTAACAATGGAAGATCGGTTGATAGCGCCCATGAGCCTGCAGTTGCTGCTGGAAAACGCCATCAAACACAATGTGGTTTCTCGGTCCAGGCCTTTGGAGATCAATGTGGATGTCGTGGACGATTGTATTGTAGTGACCAATAAAATTCAGAGGAAATCCACACAGCTTCCCTCTACCAAAATGGGGCTAAAAAATATCCAGAAGCGGTATGCACTCATTTCTGATAGGTCTGTGCAAATAGTGGATGACAGCCAGCAGTTTACCGTTTCCCTACCGTTGTTGGATCATGACAAGCTGAAAGTATAGATATGAAAATTTTGATTATTGAAGATGAAATTCGGGCAGTTAGCCAGTTGCAGTCCATGTTGAAAGCTTGTGACTTTAAGTACGAATTACTGGAAATAATTGATACCGTGGAAGATGCGGTGCTATGGTTTGAGCAAAATGAAACTCCTGATCTGGCATTCATGGATATTCAGTTGGCTGATGGGTTGAGCTTTGAAATTTTTCAGAAGACGACCGTAAAGGCACCCATCATCTTCACAACAGCCTTCGACCAATACGCCATTCAAGCATTCAAGGTCAATAGCGTTGATTATCTATTGAAACCAATACAGAAGGATGATTTGAAAGGAGCACTGGACAAATTTCTACAGTCCAATAGCTCTGCTTCCTTAGACGCAGCTACCTTAAAACAATTACTTAACGACTTGCAGGTGCCTACTGAAAGGGATGGTATACTCGTGAAGTCTGGAAATGGATTTGTGCAGCTGAAGGTGGCTGATTTGCTCTATTGCTATTCCGAAGACAGTGTCACGTTTGGAGTGACAAGAGACAAGCGCTTCATTATTGAAGAGACCATAGATGACCTGTTCGCTACACTGGATCATACCAAGTTCTTCAAAATCAACCGAGGACAAATCATCGCGAAATCTTCCATTTTGAAATTTGAACCCTATTTCAATCACCGGGTGATACTTTCTGTGACCAATCCGAGAGATCAGGAATTTGTAGTTAGCCGCCCGAAAACCACCGAATTCAAGAATTGGATGAATAGGTAATACACATTCAAGCAAAAACCATACAATGATCGCTATTTGGTAAGAAAAACCTCCAAATAACTATTTATCCAATAACTTCTTTCAAATAGCACCCGTAGGCTCGATATTAAAATTGCGCAATACCCCAGAGTTTTAAGTTATGCTCAACCTGCCTGTGACAATTCAACCAGCCTTAGCGATGGTCTGGCAGAAACATCTTTCTATGCGCTCATCTCAAATTGATATTCGCTCATATCAATTTAAAGAAACAGAAAGATGAAGAGCTTAACACTTAGACAAATCATAACTCCAATAGTAGTGGTAGCCATTATAGGCTTCATGTACTTTGGGCCGGTAACCAGAACGATTTTTGAGAACATCATTATCTCCTTACTCATCATCGCTGCCAACTTCTTTGAATACAAGGGCAAGCCATTTTCAGCCCTCGGGTTTTATCGTGAAAACTTCAATGCGAAAAACCTATTGGTACTAGCACCTTTAACTGCTTTCGGCCTATTCGTTTTCTACGTAGCCGCCTTAGTTCCTGCAGTCGAGATGATCACCGGCGTTCCTATCAATTACACCAACACTGAAGAGTTGAGAGGAAATCTACCAACCACACTTACCTGGTTGGTGGTCATTTGGGTAACAGCAGCCTTTGGAGAGGAAATTATTTTCAGAGGATATTTGATGCGACAGTTTGTCAAATTCTTCGGCGACAGCAAAGTCAGCCTTATCATGAACATGTTGGTTTTTTGCAGCTTCTTTGGGTACATGCACATGCAGCAAGGAATCACCGGACAAATTGTTGCGACGACAGTAGGAGCGCTGTTTTTCATCATCTTCTACCTGCGCAAATACGATTTGTGGTTCATGGTGATGATCCATGGCTTCTTTAACACACTAGGTATACTCAGCTTCTACTTTGGATTGGCTTAAGCCTAGAGATTACTATACTTACATTAGTTAGTTGATAGCAAATTTGAGGAGATAAGCACAATGAACAAAGAGTTGCATACGGATCACAAAAGTCGAATTAACCGTGCATTTCAGTTCATTGATGAAAACCTACAGGGAGACCTGTCCTTAAGTTCTGTTTCTGAAGTTGCTTTTTACTCGCTTTATCATTTTCACAGGGTATTCAAATTTATGACGGGGGAGACCCTGAATGAATATGTGACCAGACAGAGAATAGAAAGATCAGCGGCTGATCTGCTACACACTAATCTCAAGTCCACTGAAATAGCTCATAAATATGGGTTCAGTGATGATTCTTCTTTTTCGAGGGCCTTTAAAAAGTACTTCGGCGATAGCCCCTCGGCATTCAAGAAACAAAACCCAAATCGACATAGCAAGATCCGTCAACTGAATAGCAAGATCGGACAAGAATACCCCTATTACGAAAAATACATTTGCATCATTGATGATCTAAAAAACTGGACAGAAATGAATGCAAAAATTGAAGTGAAAACGACTCCTAAACTGGAAGCAGCAGGCGTCATGCACGTTGGGGTAAATGGCCTTGAAAACGCGTTTGAAACCTTGACGCGGTGGGCAATACCAAAGGGTTTACTGGAAAGCCCAGAAGCTAAAATGGGAAGGCTATTTTATGATAGTTTCAAAGTAACAGCGCCGGATAAGGTAAGGATGAGTGTGTTTTTGACCGTTAGCGAGCCACTTGAAGCAAAGGGAGCAATTAGCAAGCTGACCATCGATGGGGGGAAATGCATTGTGGGGAGTTTTGAAATAGCACCTCACGAGTTTGAGAAATCCTGGACGAGCCTATTTGTGTGGATGAATGAAAACGGATATAAAAAGGGCTCTGGCAATCCATTTGAGATATACCATAACGATTATCGCGAACATCCGGAGAATAAATTCATTGTTGATTTGTATATACCAGTCGAATGAATGACGTGTAACATAAGCTAAAACCAACACTTGGATTGGATGATGGAATTTTTACGAAACCCGGGGTTCGTTGGGACTATTGGATTACTAGCAGTGATAGTTCTAATGCTTTCAATTTTGATTTTTGGTTTTAGGAATGATAGTTTCAGCTTTCTAAATGATTTTATCAGCAAACTTGGTGCAGAGGGGGAGCCAAATGCTCTTTGGTTCAACTTGATGTGCTTTGTGATGGTAGGTATCATCCTCTTCGTATTCGGTCTTGCTTACGGATTACTTCTGAAGGATAAGCTCCTATCTACTTTTCTTTCGTTTTTTGGGGTAGGTTTCGCTTTCAGCGCTATACCATTTGACGCTGAGCTTCCTAAGGCATCTTTATCCACGGCGCATGTGGTCGCTATTTGTTTAGGGTTGGTGTTCTGGATGTTTGGGCTTTCTCGGATTGGATATAATCAACAAATCGAAAAGAGTGTAAGGAATAGAGCAAACTTTTCAGCTATTGCCCTGGTCATCTCAATGGCAGGGTTTGGCTTGGGATTATGGTCCATGCCCATTACGCATCGATTGGTTTTTGGAGTTGTTTTCGGATGGACCGCTGTGACGTCTATCCTATTGCTGAGTCAAGGAGACAAAAAAGGTATTAAGCAGGAATAGGTATTAAATACTGTGTTTAACGGTTTTGTTGATTTGGTTATTTCAACTTTAACCCTACTTGTTGGTTCTCAAGCCGGTTGTGTCTAAATTGAGATCATGGGAAACCGACGCGATTTTTTTAAGAAAGGTATTGCTTCTACACTTTTTTTACCAGCCATTTCAGTTCAGGATATTTCCGCTTTCGATAGCCTGGGTATACTTTCTCAGACCTCAGCTAACGAGGATGAGTATTGGAAAATGGTACGGAAGCAATTTCCGTTGAAAGAGGACCAAACCTATTTCAATAACGGTACCATGGGCCCAACATCTGGGTATGCCTTGAACAAAATGATCAATCATCTCCAACACTATTCTGTGCATGGTGCAGAGATCGATTATCAGAATGGCTCTGGCCCTGCCTTGCTTAGCGGCTACTTCAAGTATGAGGAGTTAAGGAAAAAGATTGGAGTCATCATCAATGCCGATTATAAAGAAATTGCTCTTACGCAGAATGCGACCTTCGGGATGAACTTCGTTGGACAGGGCCTTGAACTTTCGGAGGGGGATGAGATCATCAATACCAATCAGGAACATGGTGGAGGATTCGGAGTGTGGCAAATGTTGGCCAAGAGGAGAGGGTGCGTTTACAAGCAAGCTAAGATGCCTGTTCCGGCCAATGATCCCCAAGAGATCTTTGATGCCGTTTTTAAGCAAGTAACCTCCAAAACTAAGGTGATTGCCATACCCCATATGGTATCCGTCTATGGTACGGTGATGCCAGTTAAAGAGATTTGCGCCGAAGCCCGAGGGCGGGGCATTTTTACTGTGCTCGATGGAGCGCAGTGTGTAGGTCAGATCAAGGTGGATGTTCGTGACATAGGATGTGATGCCTATTACTCCAGTTTGCATAAGTGGCTGCTGGCCCCTGCGGGAAGTGGTATCCTATATATCAACAAGGACAAGATCAATGATATCTGGCCGACCCTTGCGAGCTACAATTGGGATAATCAGGAGGATCCTGGATTTAAGCTCATGCAGTATGGCACCGGGAATCCTGGTTTGATTGCTGGTTTTGATGCTGCGGTTGATTTTTACAACACCATAGGAGAAGATCGTTGGATCGGTAGAATAAAGGAATTGGGTGGTTACCTCAGGTCAGGTCTCAAGGAGATGGGTCATGTGACCATCCATAGTTCTATCAATGAAGACATGGCAGCCGGTATCACCACTTATGCAGTGAAAGGTATTACGGGTCCCGATTTACAGAAGACCATGTGGGAGAAGGAGAGACTTCAGCCCAGGTCAGTAGGTGAGAAGATGCTGAGGCACTCGGTACACATTTACAATAGCAAAGAGGAAATTGACAAAGCCCTGCGGGTAATTGCTGATTTGGAAAGTTGATTCTCAATTGGGGGTCTAAATCACTGAAAAAAATGAGATCACTGATGAGAGTTATAGTGCTTATCCTGGTAGGTTATCTGGCATTTTCTTGTTCGGATAAATATCAGGACATTGGAAATTCCATTGAAGACTACCCTATAATTCCTAAGCCAGAGAAGCTAATCGTGCAAAATGGTCGCTTCCCAATAACTCCAAATACCAAGATCATTCCAGAAAAGGGTTTAGGTCAGGAGGCGGCATACTTATCTAATTTATTGAGTTCCACAGCAGGCATTGATCTTCAAATAGAGTCCTCCGGTGAGCATGATAATGTAATCAATCTCAAACTCGATCCTACGATCGAAAACAGGGAAGGCTATAAGCTATCCATTCAATACAATGCCATCGAGATTTCTGGGAAAACTGCCGCCGGCGTATTTTATGGCATACAATCATTGAGACAGCTATTACCATTACAAATGGCAGGTGATACTAAAAGCGAAATCGAATGGACCGTGCCCGCAGTGGAGATTAAAGACAGCCCACGATATCCCTATAGAGGTATGCATTTGGATGTCGGCCGTCACTTTTTTCCAGTGGCATCTGTGAAGAAGTACATCGATATCATTGCCATGCACAAGATGAATACCTTTCACTGGCATTTGACAGAAGATCAGGGATGGCGCATTGAAATAAAAAAATACCCCAGGCTCACAGAGGTTGGAGGCTTTAGGGGAGGAACAGCCATAGGCCTGGCCGGTACCAGAAATGCACCCTACACCTATGACGATGTGAGATATGGTGGCTTTTATACGCAGGAGGAGATAAAGGAAGTAGTGGCTTATGCAGCTGCCAGGCATATTACGGTGATTCCGGAAATAGAGCTTCCCGGCCATTGCTCAGCCGCTTTAGCAGCTTACCCTCAGTTCGGGAATACCAAGGGACCTTACGAGGTGGCAAAGCGATGGGGCATATTCAAAGAAACGTTTGCTCCCACGGAGGAGACATTTGCTTTCCTGGAAGATGTTTTGAGCGAAGTGATCGAGCTTTTTCCAAGTAAGTTCATTCACATCGGGGGAGATGAGGTCTTGAAGCAGGAGTGGGAAGAAAGTGCCTATGCCCAGGAATTAATTGAAAGGGAAGGGCTGAAAGACGAACATGAATTGCAGAGTTATTTTATCAGGCGAATTGAGAAATTCCTGAATGCCAAGGGAAGAGCCATAATAGGTTGGGATGAGATCCTTGAAGGCGGGGTAGCTCCAAATGCCACGATCATGTCATGGAGAGGAATAGAAGGAGGCATTGCGGCAGCGAAACAACAACATACCGTCATTATGACCCCCGGAACACATTGTTATTTTGATTATTATCAGGTGCCTGAGGAAGAACAACAGAATGAAGCCCTTACGGGAAGCAAGAGACACACGACTGTCGAAAAGGTCTATTCTTATGAGCCCACTCCCTCAGAGCTAACTCCCGAAGAACAAAAGTATATTCTGGGAGCTCAGGGAAACGTCTGGACAGAATACATGCCTACCTGGGATTTGGTTGAGTACAGAGTATTACCAAGAATGACCGCTTTATCCGAAGTGGTATGGTCCACTCACCAGAAGGACTGGCCCGATTTCCAAAAACGCCTACTGCATATTGCTAAAAGATACGACGCGCTGGGATACAATTATGCTAAGCATAGCCTCATCGAAGAGGAGGAGAGTGGATTATAGCAAAGGCTAAAGCTTTTTTTTAGCTTGGTTCTGGAACATTAATGCACGCTTGCAGAGCTTGGTAGCTTGGACTACAATCCTTCCAAAATACACGGGTAAATGATGCTGATACCGCAATTGTTTTTGGCTTATGCTGATATTTCAATAGTATTAGCCTTCAACAATATTAACCTATGACTTTTATACCCATCATTTTAGGTATCATCACCCTTATCCTTCTGGTAACAGTTGTTAAACTGGATACTTTCATCTCTTTCATGCTCGTATGTCTTCTTGTGGGTATGTTGGGAGGCTTAAGTATTCCAGAAGCCGTATCGGCCATTCAAACAGGGATTGGTAACACCCTGGGTTCCCTGGTCATTGTGTTAGGTTTCGGCGCAATGTTAGGCAAACTGGTTGCGGAAAGTGGGGCTGCCAACGAGATCACTAATACGCTGGTCAGGTTATTCGGTAAGAAGAATATCCAGATAGCGCTGATCATTACCGGGTTTATTGTGGGTATTCCCATGTTCTACACCGTGGGGTTCGTGATTCTTGTGCCTTTGGTAATAGCAATCGCCTTTCAGACGAAACTACCGCTATTGTATGTAGGGTTGCCTATGCTGGCGTCTCTATCTGTTACGCATGGTTTTTTGCCACCGCATCCAGCACCAACAGCCATTGCGGAGATGTATGATGCCGATCTGGGTCTTACACTCATTTACGGGATCATAGCGGGTATACCAGCGATCCTGGCAGCCAAGTTTCTCTTGAGCGGTACGATGCAGCGTATTCGGCCCACGCCCTTGAAAGAGTTTGTAGTAGAAACCAATAATGAATTCAAAGTGCCGTCGGTAGGCGTATGCCTGTCTATTGCTTTGCTTCCTGTCTTACTGATTGGAGGATCCTCGTTGGTTGGGGCTGTCGCAAGTAAAAATGCTTTTCTGGATGCGCTGGGCAATCCCGCTATTGCCATGTTGCTATCAGTATTGGCCGCCATCTACTTCCTGGGTGTACGAACTGGTAGAAGCATGAAAGAACTCATGAAAGTACTTTCCAGTGCCGTGTCAGGAGTAGCAGGAGTATTGCTCATTATCGCTGGTGCTGGCTCTTTCAAGCAAATAATGATTGCCACAGAAGTGAGTGAAGAAATTGGGCTGGTCATGGCCGGTCTAGGTCTGTCACCTTTTCTGATGGCCTGGTTGATTGCAGCATTGATCAGGGTGTGTGTGGGATCAGCTACCGTTGCGGCATTGACTGCTGCTGGCATTATAGTACCAACAATAGCTAGCTCAGGGGTAGCACCGGAGTTATTAGTCCTGGCGACAGGAGCTGGTAGTATCACCTTCTCCCATATCAATGACGGTGGATTCTGGCTCTTTAAAGAGTATTTCAATGTTTCAGTCAAAGAAACACTGATGTCCTGGTCCTTGATGGAAACAACTGTATCGATTGTCGGATTGATCATGGTCTTCCTGATCGATATGGTGGTTTGACGAACAACACTAAACACTAACCCAACGAGATGAATATTGAAAAGAAACTACAGGAGCTTAATCTGACCCTTCCACCTACACCACCACTGGGGGGTATTTACCATCCAACCTTGATCACTGGCAATACCCTATACATTTCCGGTCAGGGTCCGATGCTAAACGATGGAAGTTTAATCCTGGGAAAACTAGGAAAGGATCTGACAATAGAAGAGGGTCATGCCGCTGCTCGGCAGGTGGGTCTGACCATGCTCTCCACCCTCAAGAGCCAGATTGGCGATCTCAATAAAATCAAGAGGCTAATAAAGACCCTTGGTATGGTGAATAGTACACTCGATTTTCATGATCAACCTAAAGTCATCAATGGCTTCAGTGAACTAATGGTGGAAATATGGGGTGATGAGTTAGGTAAGGGAGCAAGAAGTGCCGTGGGTATGATACTACCCAACAATATGGCAGTAGAAATAGAAGCGATCTTCGAACTGAAATAGCCGTGGATGCTTGGTATGAAATAGAAGATGTTGAGGCTATCATAACCCCACAACTGCTTTTTTACCCAGAGCTGATCGAAAGCAATATCAGGGAAATGATCCGTATTGCCGGAGCGACTCACCGTCTAAGACCACATATCAAGACCTACAAATGTGCCGAAGTGATCCAGATGCAAATGGCGCAGGGCGTTACCAAGTTCAAATGCGCCACCCTGGCTGAATCGGCCTTGTTAGGCGAAACAGGAGCAAGAGATGTCTTAGTTGCATATCCAATTATAGGTCCTGCGCAAAATCAATTGGTAGCGCTTCAAAAGCATTTCCCTAATACCCGCTTCTCTGTACTGATTGATGGACAGGAGCAGTTGGCAGGTTGGAATGAGATAGGGGTAGACATGGGTCTTTTTATTGACGTGAATGTCGGTATGAATAGGACAGGCGCGGATTTCGATGAATGCATTGACCTGCATCTGCAGGTTTTATCTTCCGCGCACAGCTTTCGAGGATGGCACTGCTACGATGGCCATATTCATTTCAGTGACTTGGATGAAAGAAAAGCAGAAGTAGACACTGCTTTTGACTTAATTACCTCTTTACTTGAAAAGACCGATAGCCAGAATAGCGAGTTGGTTTGTGGAGGAAGCATTTCATTTCCAATACACGCTCAGCATCAGGAACGGACCCTGTCGCCCGGTACTACCTTGCTATGGGACCAAGGCTACAGTCACCATTTCCCAGACCTGGACTTTTCGATAGCCGCAGTAATAGCCACACGTGTGATCGGTAAGCCCGCCCCTGACCTAATCTGTATGGACGTGGGACACAAAGCAGTTGCTGCCGAGATGGAAGAAGACCCCATCTTTTTCCCGGAAATGCCAGAAGCCAAAATCATTACCCTCAGTGAAGAGCACCTTGTACTCCAATCACCCAATACTGAGCAATTGTCAATTGGTCAGGTAGTATATGGTGTCCCTTTTCATATCTGCCCAACGGTGGCTTTGCACGAGTCTGTTGGTGTGGTAGAACACAACAAATTAACCCAACGGTGGCGAATAGCTGCCAGAAACCGACTTTACACATGAGCCAAGATGATGAAGTAAAACCCCTCATTTTCGATGCACATTTGGACCTCTCCATGAATGCATTGGAATGGAATCGTGACTTAAGATGGTCTATCTCTGACATACGAGCCTCAGAGCAACAAATGACTGATAAACCGGACCGTGGTAAAGGCACGGTCAATTTCGAAAGCCTAAGATCAGGCAACATCGGCGTGGTGGTAGGGACGCAAATAGCCCGTTATACCAAAAAGACCAACATGCTACCTGGGGCCAGTTGGAATTCGCCCGAGCAGGCCTGGGCGCAGACACAAGGTCAGTTGGCCTGGTACTACTCAATGGCATTGGAAGGACAAATATCGCTGATTACCAGTCAGATAGCGTTAGAAGAGCATCTTACGCAATGGAAGCAAGACCCGGTCAATACACCCATTGGCCTGATCAGGAGTTTGGAAGGCGCAGATTCTATTGTCGACTTCCGCCATTTGGAAAAGGCCTATGAAGACGGTCTAAGAGCCATTGGGCCAGCGCACTATGGGCCAGGCACCTATGCGCAAGGCACGGATGCCACAGGTGGTATCGGTCAAAAGGGGAGAGCGTTGCTGGCAGAAATGGAGCGACTGGGTATTGTTTTAGATGTTACTCACTTGTGTGATGAAAGCTTTTGGGAGTCATTGGATCACTACAATGGACCTGTTTGTGCCAGCCATAATAACTGCCGGTCCTTGGTTCCTCATCATAGGCAATTTTCGGACGAACAGTTAAGAGTGCTCATTGAAAGAGAAGCGGTGATAGGAGTGGCCTTAGACGCCTGGATGCTCACCGAAAACTGGGTCAGAGGCAAGTCAACGCCGAGTTCTGAAAATGTATCGTTGGAGAATGTTGCGGACCATATCGATCATATCTGTCAACTCGCTGGAAATCCCCTTCATGCTGGCATTGGCTCTGACCTGGATGGTGCCTTTGGTACAGAGCAGTCACCTCAGGATATCAACACCAT
>CAZZHO010000093.1:0-8163 GCA_964653795.1 uncultured Roseivirgaceae bacterium
CGACCTACAGCTTGGAAGGCTGTCGCTCTACCAACTGAGCTACACCCGCTTGTTACATATAATGAAAGAATGTGGGGGGAGCAGGATTCGAACCTACGAAGACATAAGTCAGCAGATTTACAGTCTGCCCCAGTTGGCCGCTTTGGTATCCCCCCGGATCAAAGAACCACTTTCTCTTTTCGAAAAAGGAATGCAAAATTATATGTATTTTTATTTTAATCAAACTTTCCTTCATCTTCAGAAAAAAAATCCCTGAACTCTGCTGATGAGCCAATCAATTAATTGAGAATCTGGCTTTGGAATAACCCCTTCACCGACACAATCAAGTGTCGAAAGCGACACACCCGCCTAGCGCCGGTGTAGTCGCAAGGCCTCAGTGTCGGGGCGTCACTAACATCTCAGGAAATTAGACCAGATAGTAGGGTTAATTGATATATTTGCCGGCAAACCAAGCCCCTATGAAGTATAAACGCATTCTTTTGAAACTTAGTGGTGAAGCCTTGATGGGCGAGCAACAGTATGGCATTGATGCTAATATGCTCGATCAGTATGCCAAGGAAATCAAGAAAGTGCATGATAAAGGTCTTGAAATAGCCATTGTAATAGGGGGCGGTAACATATTCAGAGGTGTGCAAGCGGAAAGTGCCGGAATTGACCGGGTACAGGGTGACTACATGGGAATGTTGGCTACAGTTATCAACGCTATGGCTTTGCAAGGTTCTCTGGAAAAGAATGGCATGTATACCCGACTGATGAGTGGACTTGAAATGGAAAAAGTTTGTGAGCCATTTATTCGAAGGAGAGCCATAAGACATTTGGAGAAAGGCCGAATTGTGATATTCGGAGCCGGCTTGGGTAATCCTTATTTTACTACCGACTCTACAGCCAGTCTACGTGCAATAGAGATCGAAGCGCAGGTGGTTCTGAAAGGAACAAGGGTAGATGGTGTTTACACCTCTGATCCGGAAAAGGATCCAAATGCTACAAAATATTCAAAAATATCATTTCAAGAAGTATACGAGAAGGGCTTGAGCGTGATGGATATGACGGCTTTCACGTTATGCCAGGAAAATGACCTCCCTATAATTGTGTTTGACATGAATAAGGATGGTAATCTTGAGAGGACGGTACTTGGAGAAGAAGTGGGCACATTAATACAATAAGAATGGAAGAGTTAGAATTTCACTTAGAGCACGCGAAGGAGACTATGGACAAGACGGTCTCTCATACAGCCTCAGAATTAGGGAAGATAAGAGCAGGAAAGGCCAGCCCCAGTATGCTCGATGGGTTGATGGTGGATTATTATGGAACTCCCACTCCTGTAAATCAAGTAGCTGCCGTCAATACTCCCGACGCTAGAAGTATTACCATAAAGCCTTGGGAAAAGGCTATGATTGGAGAAATCGAAAAAGCAATAATTAACAGTGATTTGGGTTTGAATCCTCAAAATGATGGAGAGCTCATCCGAATTAACGTGCCACCTTTAACTGAGGAAAGAAGAAAATCGCTAGTAAAGCAGGCTAAAGCTGAGGCTGAAAACGGTAAGATCAGTATTAGAAACATCCGAAAGGATACCAACGATGCTCTCAAGAAACTCTTGAAAGAGGGCGTATCTGAGGATATGGTAAAATCAGCCGAAGAGGATGTTCAGAAAATAACCAACTCGCACGTGGCCAAGATTGATGAAATCCTAGCTACTAAGGAAGTTGATATAATGACTATCTAGTCTGCGTGGAATTTTACGCATCGGCTACTTAGCCTGTGGTAGTTTCCAATTACTTCGTGGTAAATCTCCCCGGTCCCTTTTTCCAGGGTAATGATTCCGGCGGATTCGGAACCCTTTAGTTCTGAGTCCCACCAGTTGCCACTTATGGTGATATCCATAAATCTATGACCCGGTTCCCCAAAGCCTCCCAAGAGCATGTGCATATTGCTCCCTCCACCTTCAATCAAGACTTTGCCAGCTTCATGTCTTCCTCCAAAATGGTCGAACAAATTATTCCATTCTGTTATGGTCGGTAAGTGCCATCCTTCGGGACATGCAGCTACTGCTTCCTTGTAGTTATATAGTCTACCGAACTTATCGCAATAAGCCTGCTCATCAGTGTAACAATATGACCCCTTGACTGGGTAATTCATATTTTCTGCCAGCCAGGTACGTGATACCTTCACTCCTGGCTCTGTTTCACGATGAAAAGTGATGGTTTTGTAGGTTTGACCATCTCGAGGATCTGTGAAAGTGCCGTCGCTGAATTCGTATTCCTGCTCTTGAGCCATGAGCTCATTCCCAGCTAGAACTACCAACAACAATAAGGAAGAGTATATCACCGACTTCATATCCACGAAATTTGAGCGCAAAGCTATGAAAAGTATCGATTTGTAAAATTACAAGTAGAGTTTTCTGGATTGTAGAATCTGTAAAACGGGCTCTGGAACTAAGTATTTAGGACTTTTGCCTTTCTTCAGAAGGTTACGTATCTGAGTAGCGGAAATATCCATCTGTGGTGCCTCTATACATTGAATATTAACATGATCAAGCGCCAGATTCTCACTATTTGGTCTGGGATAAACAATCAAGCCATACTCCTCCAAAATCAATTTATAGTTTTTCCAGCGCGTAAAAGACTCTAGGTTATCACCACCAATTACCACTTTGAAACTATGTTGTGGGAATTTTTCAGAAAGCACCGCTAATGTATGAGCTGTATAACTGGGCTTTGGTAGACTAAATTCAATATCACTTACTTGCAAATGGTAATCATCATGGATCGCTGCTCGGACCATATCAATTCGATCGAATTCTGAAGCGAGATTCTTACTCTTCTTAAATGGATTTTGAGGAGAAACCACAAACCAAACTTGATCTGCTGGGGAAAGTTGATAGACAAGGTTGGCTATTATGAGATGACCTATATGGACAGGATTGAAGGAACCAAAAAATAGGCCGACATTCATGAAGCTAAAAAGTCCTTGGTCATTTTGCGCGCTGCAATAAAGGCTTCTTCCTTAATATCATTCACGAGCACCCTATCGAATTTACTCTCAAACTTCATTTCTTCTGCTGCCTTTTGCACTCTGCGCTCTAGCATATCATCCGTCTCAGACTTTCGTCTTTCTAGCCTCTCCCTTAAAGTGGATACATCCGAGACTTTAACAAAAACCGAGAGTGCCCTATCTTCAAGAAAATTCTTGAGGTTAATCCCACCTTCTACATCTACATCGAAAATCACGTGCTTTCCGGCATCCCATACTCGCTGCACTTCCTCTTTCAGTGTTCCGTAGAATAGCCCTTCGTACACTTGTTCCCACTCAATAAACTCCTGATTCTCGATTTTAGATTTAAACGATTCTAAGGAAAGGAAGTAATAATCGATACCATGAACTTCTTCCTTACGTCTTGTTCTGGTAGTTGCGGAGACGGAAAAATCCAGCACAGGAAATTCATCAATTAGATGTCGGACTATCGTCGTTTTCCCTGCACCAGAGGGAGCCGAAAAAATCAGCGCCTTTCCATTATTCATGCAGGCGAAACTAAGTCTTTTATCTTAGTCTCTATGGCTTGAATTAATTCTTGAGGCACTTCTTTTCTTTCAATTTTCTGTTTGACCAGTTCTCGAAATTCTTTTTCGACTTCCAGATGCTTTAAGCAAGGTGCGCACTCGTCAATATGGTCATTTATATAAGACTTTTGGCTACTGTTCGCTTCATCATCTATGAGTAACTGTACAAGACCGAGGAACTTCTCGCAATCTGACTTCTCTTCATTTATCTTTTCCATGTGTAGGTGTCTGTTGTCAGTTCATTAATTATATCCCATACTTAATGCGTAAGTATTCAGCTTCTCCTTTAGAAGGTTTCTAGCTCTGTGTAACCGGGATCTAACTGTACCGATCGGAATATCTAAGATCTTTGCCATTTCCTCATATGTGAATCCCTCCAGATCACAAAGGATAATGACCGTTCTAAAGTCTATGGCCAATGAATTGAGTGCATTTGTCACTTCATCACCGATCATATCCTTTACTGTATCGATCCTTAAGTCAACCGTTTTGTTATTATCAGCCTCCTCAGAGTTATAGTAGCTTTCTACTTCCTGATAATCTACTTTGGAAGGCCCCTTACTTTTCTTCCTAAAGTCGTTGATAAAACTATTTTTCAAAATTCGGTACAACCAGGCCTTAGCATTGGTTCCCTGCTGGAAACTACTTACGAACCTGTATGCCTTCAAATAGGTATCCTGAACCAAGTCTTTAGCATCGTCCTCATCAAAAGTCAACCGATAGGCAAAATTGTACATCGAATCGATGTGAGGCATAAATTCATCACCGAAGATTCTCAGCTTCTCAGATTCGGTATATGTATATTTTCTGCCAATATTTTCTTCCTCCTCCCCATCTATGAGAGGCCTTGTTGTGTCTATTACTTCCATTACTTAAACTCAAATACATGTCGCTACACAAGTTTTACGAGTCACAATGACTTTAGTTCATTCCTGAAAGTCGTAGTTCTTACATTATCTAATTTTACATTTTGCCTATTTCTGATGAATCAAAAATTCCGGTACTCCCTAATTATACTTCTGTGGGCTTTGACACTCGTCGATACCTATGCTCAGAGCGACACACTACAGGCCAAAATCGAAACAAAATTTGCTTTCACACCTTCTGAAGGCCTACCCCACTGGCTGGCATTCAATCACTATGGTTTTTTTCAAACAGGCGAGAGCGGCGGCTATGTCCGAGGCGAAGTAAAAAAGAGGCTATTATCTAAAAAGTCATTCTTCATAGACGGTGAAATTGACTTTCTAGGTGCTACCCACGATTTAATTCTGCATGAAGCTTATGTAAATGTTGGTTGGGATGTCTTTACCTTAAAAATGGGAATGAATGAAGTCAACAACAGTAATTTTCCTGATGACCTCAGTACCGGCAGTCTTTTCCTCAGCATCAATGCTCCAACCATACCTCAAGTCTCTCTCGGCATTTTTGAGTATACTGACATCCCTTGGACCAAAGGTTATTTGCAAATAAAAGGAGCTCTATCCCAGGGAATTCTAGAAAAAGACAGAGCCGTTGAAAGGCCACTATATCACGAAAAATGGGGGTATCTAAGGACACAAAAATTACCCATAGATATCCACTTTGGGTTTGCCAATATGGCATTATTTGGAGGTGAGCTAAACGGTGTAAGACAATCCACAGATTATTTCGAAGTATTTCTTGGACAAGCTTCAACCACATCCAATGTAAACGGTGATGCTGTAAATGCGGCCGGTGCTCATTATGGCATTTTCGACTATGGCATTGGATGGGAGGGAGAGGATATAAGCATTACTTCCTACTATCAGCAACCGTGGGAGGATGGTACCAGTCTTAAGGACTTCTCTGCTGGAAATAAAGATTTTCTACTAGGTATAAAGTTCCGTTTCAAAAACCAGCAGTGGATACAAGAGATACTCTATGAAAACCTGAATAGTACTCATCAGAGCGGGGAAGGTCTACCAGACCCATTCATCAACGGAATTGGGTACAGTGAAATTGACCTAAGAGCCATCCCAGATTATGATCAATTTTTATTTGATGAGCTAGGGATATCTACAAATGACATCACCTTCGATGAGTTCGTCGATATTATCAGGTTTGAAACGAATTTTGATCTCAAGTTTGGCGGCAGAGATAGCTATTATGTTAACCGTGGTTATCCAGATGGAAACACACATAGAGGTTTTGTTACAGGAAACTCATTGTTCCTGACCGGTGATAGACTTTTTGAATTGACAGGATACAGAGCTTTTGATGCTAGTTCGGTTGTAAATAACAGGATTAGAGCCCAGCACTTTGGGGTAAAAGGAAATATAGTGCCATGGGATATTGATTACAGGCTTTTGCTAACCTTTACCTTGAACTACGGCACTTACGCAGGTAAGTATGGAGGAAACATCAACAGCTGGAATATTGACAGAAATTATTTCTTCCGAGATGGAGTAAACGCAGACTATCTCTTTGTTGAGCTGAGCAAGGAATTGGAGAAAATACCAATACAAATAGACCTTGCTATGGCTTATGACCAACGAGGTTTCGGACAAGTCTTTGGTTCCAGAATTGGACTGCAATACATCTTCTAAGTGCTGAAGGTTCTACATATCAATACTGAAAAAACCTGGAGAGGTGGCGAAAGGCAGCTTTTTCTGCAATTCAAATATTCCTCCAAAACAGTAAATTATCTAGTATGCCGTAAGGAATCGGCTGTTTCAAGTCGAATAGGACCACTTGCCGAGAATGCCTTCGAACTCCCAATGAGATCCGGCCTCAACATCTTCTCTTCATTCAAGCTGGCTGCAATCTGTAAAGCTGAAGGCATAGATGTTGTCCATGCCCACTCACCAAAGGCTCTGAGTATCGCATTTATTGCCTCACTGTTCTCAAAACTTCGAATTGTCACCACAAAACGTACGATCTTCCCTGTTAGAAGTAATTGGCTGACGAAAAGAAAATACCAAGCATGTGATCTAATCGTATGCGTATCAAAAAAGTCCAGGGAGGTTCTCCTCCAGAGTTTAAGCAATGCAAGAACCAAGGTCGTGCCAAGCGCAATAGAATCAATTCGAAACGTTGAAAATCTTAAAATACCGGAAGGACTGAAAATTCATGCAGGAAAGCAAAAAATTGGGTATGTGGCTGCTTTGACTAAGGAGAAAAATATAGACTCTTTCTTGTCTGTAGCACAGAAAATCATCTCCAAAAGGAAAGATGTTGTCTTCATATGGATCGGAGATGGCCATTTAAAAAAAGAGGTTCAATCTTCCATTGACGCTGAGGAATTAAGTGACAATATCATTTTAGTAGGATTCCAAAGAGATGTCCACCATTGGATGGGCCATTTAGACATTCTTTTCTTTCCTTCAGCTTCCGAAGGATTCCCTACCACAATTCTTGACAGTTTTCAGCTAGGCGTGCCGGTTGTCGCCAGTAATGTTGGAGGAATACCGGATATCATCGATCATGGACAAAATGGCCTATTGTGTGACCCATTTGACGTAGAGGGTTTTGAAGAAAATATCCTTTCTCTACTCAATGACTCAAATGTGGCAGCTACTCTCAGAGACAAGGGTTTAGATTCCTTCAAGCAACACTTAGCTGAATACCGAATACCACAAATTGAAAAGACCTATTCAGATATTCTTGGTTAGCGTTTTAAGCCTTTCCACACTGAACGGAGCTTATAGTATTGCTCCCTGTAAGCATAATATATTTTGAACTTTAGAGATCGATCCTGGGATTCTGGCAACAGAACATCGTTTATCCTATGACCCAGGAGTTTTATCCACTTCCTACTTCTTCTTCCATTGACCCAGTCAATCAACGCGCCAACATCGACACTATCTCCTTCGTAATTAGCCTCCCAAAGTCTCTTATTGATAATCTTGCTGGCTGCTCCAGCAGTAGGAATAACTAAATCTACTTTTGAGGCCGCTTCCAATACCTTGGGCCACCAGCTATCAATCTCTCCATATGCATTTTTCATCGGCGTTTGGATATACTCATCAATGGGCCCAAATAGCTTCTCAGCAACATGACGGTGCACTCCTCCCACAAAAAGCTTTTTCTTCGACCTTATATGCTTATCAAAAAAGTCTACGAATTCATCTCTCCTGAAAACCGCATAATAAGGGAATGTAAAATGATGCTCGAACTCCCAGCTTTTATCAGGGGCATATGTCCGCGATAAGAAATTGGCCATTTCATCATTGTCTGGATACCAGGTAAATAGGCCATTCTCCATACCTGGATCTAAGTCATAATTGACGCACATCGCTTTGACATAGGATGGATCATCAATCAAAATAGACTCCTCCATCTCCTTTCTGATAAGCTCATTGTACGAATGGTTTCTATAGCTCTTGCCCATTAACAAGTAAAGATCACCATCTCCAAAGCGTGTATAAAAAGTGCGTTTACCCTGAGCGAATCTATTTGATAACAATTGAAAAGTGTCAATGGTACTTTTGGTAACTATCGGCATGCGTTATTCCTCAGTTGTTTTCTTCTTGAGAAGGAAAAAGAGTCTCTCGCAATCTTTTTCGGAATTAGCAATCAGTAAATGCTTTTTGTATCCCTGAAATATCCAGTTTAGCACAGTTCTATTATTGAGAACAAAGAGCTT
>CAZZHO010000093.1:8263-9375 GCA_964653795.1 uncultured Roseivirgaceae bacterium
TAGCTGGCCTTAAAACCATTTCGATATTGGCCAACATGATGATAAGGGAAGTTATATTGACGATCTTGATCTAACTGAGCGTCATTCATAACTCCCCTTCTTAATTATTAATATCTGTAGTATTCTGGCTTAAATGGACCAGCTACCTCAACACCAATATATTCAGCTTGATCTGAAGACAGGGTGTCAAGTTCAACTCCAATCTTAGAAAGATGAAGCGCTGCTACTTTTTCATCTAGATGCTTTGGTAACATGTAAACAGCATTGTCATACTTATCAGCATTCTCCCAAAGCTCGATCTGAGCCAAAGTTTGATTAGTAAAGGAATTTGACATTACAAACGAAGGATGGCCTGTGGCAACTCCCAAGTTTACTAGTCTACCTTCGGCCAGAATGATGATGTCATTGCCATCGACATTGTACATGTCAACTTGAGGCTTGATTTCAACTTTAGTATCACCGTAGTTGTCATTAAGCCAAGCCATATCAATTTCATTATCAAAGTGACCAATGTTACAAACAATCGCTTTGTCTTTCAAAGCCTTGAAGTGCTCACCTGAAATGATGTCTTTATTACCTGTAGCTGTCACTACTATATCAACTCGAGGAATTGCGTTTGACATTTTTCTCACTTCAAAACCATCCATTGCAGCTTGAAGCGCACAGATTGGGTCTATTTCCGTCACAATCACTCTGACACCTGCACCTCTTAGGGAAGCAGCAGAACCTTTTCCAACATCTCCATATCCAGCAACTACTGCTACTTTACCTGCCAACATCAAATCGGTAGCTCTTCTTATCGCATCAACAAGTGACTCTTTACAACCATACTTGTTGTCGAATTTTGATTTAGTCACAGAATCATTCACATTGATAGCAGGCATTGGCAACGTGCCGTTTTTCATTCTTTCATAAAGTCTGTGAACTCCTGTAGTCGTCTCTTCCGAGAGACCTTTAATATCTTTTACCAACTCAGGATATCTGTCAAGAACCATATTAGTTAGGTCTCCACCATCATCCAAAATCATGTTAAGAGGCTTATCTCCGTCAAAGGCAAATAGCGTCTGCTCAATACACCAATCGAATTCTTCCTCGTTCATCCCTTTCCATGC
>CAZZHO010000093.1:9475-16627 GCA_964653795.1 uncultured Roseivirgaceae bacterium
ATCTCTTTTCTACCCCAATCGGCTAGGGCAATGTCTTTAACTTTAAACTTTTCAATTACCTCACTCATGATCATTTGTTATTGAGGCCGCAAATGTATCAAATCCCTTTCAGTTCAGGAACTTAACTTCCTTCACATCGAATGAATGAACAACATTATTCGTTTCAATTTTCAACCTTCCCACCTCGTCAATACCTAAAATTCTACCCAAAAAGGCACCCAGAGAAATAGACTCGAAAAAATGCGTCTCTTGATACCATCTGAGTCTATCATGGTACTCAGTTAATATGGAGGTAATATCAGCGGTCTGCAATACCATACATCTCTCAAATTCTAAGCAGAAATCTTCAAGTAAAGTCCACTTATCTACGTTCAACTTTTCCTTTAGCAAGGAAGTGGCATTTGAATATGTGAAAAATCGTTGATTGACATTCAGTCCTACACCTACGACTACCCACTCCATCGATCGACCCAGCACACTACTCTCAATGAGAATACCTGCAAGTTTCATATCATTTAGATATATATCATTGGGCCACTTTATTTCCAGCTTATCCCCCTCTTTCAAGTATTTATCCAAGGCTTTCACAATTGAAATAGAGGAAATAAGATTGAATATATACTGTTGAGAGATAGGTATTTCTATCTCTTTTATGAAGAAGGAGAAAATCAAATTCTCTCCAGGTGAATCCTCCCACTTATTGCCTACCTGTCCACGTCCTTGTGTTTGAAACTCGGTTTGCACAATGGTACCGCGCTCAACAGGCTCAGACTTTGCCATTGAGATCAAAAAATCATTAGTAGAATGACATTCTGGCAGAGAAATTATCTTTTTACCCAGAAATGAAGTTTTGGCAAAGAATTTATGCACCTTATTATTCGTACTTTTGAAGTTGCAAAAGAAACAATTGAATGACAGAAAGGGATAATCTGCCCACAAGCTCTAAAGATCTTTGTGAAATAGTGACAAAAGGAATGCTTGAGAAGAAGGCTTCAGATATTGTGGTTATGGATCTGAAGAATATCAAGCATGCTGTGGCTGATTATTTCATATTGTGTTCGGGCTCTTCTGATACTCAAATCGATGCCATATCTGACTCCATAGAAGAAATGGTTAGGAAAGAGACCAAACAGAAGCCCTGGAAAACTGAAGGAAGAAGCAATCGAGAGTGGATTTTGATAGACTATGTTGATGTGGTAGCTCATGTTTTCAACAAAGACAAAAGAGTTTTTTATGCACTTGAAGAGCTGTGGGGTGATGCCAAAATCACTTCAATGGAGAGTCAGAACTAATTAGGGCTAGAAGCGTTTTAATAAAGAATTTTATACAGAAGTAAATTTTAGATGGGAGATAAACCAAGGCAGAAGAGAGGCTTACTGGGGGGTCCGGGAAAAAACAACTATCAAGTATGGGTCATTGCCATATTGATAGCATCGGTTTTCGGCTTCACTTACTTCAGCAACAACAGTACTGCTATTAAGATATCAGACAGGAGGTTTGAGCAAATGATGCTCAGCAATGACATCCAAAGAGTGGTGCTGATTAAAAATAAAGACCTGGTTGAGGTCACTTTAAAAGAAGAAGCACTTCAAAATACAAAATACAAAATTGAACTTGAGAACTCTAATCCTTTCAATAATGTCAAGGGTCCACACTATAAGTTCAAAATTGTTGACACCAAAATATTCGATGATGATTTCAATAGGGTCGTGGAACAATTGCCTCAGGAGCAAAGAATAGGTTATGAAGTAGAAGAACGATCGGACTTCACTGATTTCCTTTTCTCTTACGGAATTTTCTTCCTTTTCATCTTTGGTTTCTGGTTTTTAATGCGCCGAATGACTGGCGGTGGTGGGCCTGGTGGTCAGATATTCAATATCGGTAAATCTAGAGCGGCATTGTTTGATGCGGAGAATAAGGTTCGTATTACCTTCAAGGACGTAGCCGGACTTGATGAAGCCAAGGAAGAGATCAAAGAAATTGTGGACTTCTTGAAGAACCCAAGCAAGTTTACAAAGCTTGGCGGTAAGATCCCGAAAGGTGCACTACTGGTAGGCCCTCCGGGTACCGGTAAAACTTTGTTAGCTAAGGCAGTTGCAGGAGAAGCTGCAGTACCTTTCTTCACTTTGTCAGGTTCTGACTTTGTTGAAATGTTCGTAGGTGTAGGTGCCGCAAGGGTTAGAGACCTGTTTAAGCAAGCTAAGGAAAAAGCTCCATGTATTGTATTTATCGATGAGATAGATGCAATCGGTAGGTCAAGAGGAAGGGGCCAAATGCCTGGTTCAAATGATGAGAGAGAGAATACTTTGAACTCCCTACTTGTAGAAATGGATGGTTTCAGTACCGATTCTGGAGTAATCATATTGGCGGCAACTAACAGGCCTGATGTTTTGGACTCTGCCTTATTGAGACCTGGTCGATTTGATAGACAGATCAGTATTGACAAGCCAGACATAGTTGGCCGTGAAGCAATTTTCAAGGTTCACTTGAAGCCAATCAAACTCCATGAAGATGTAGATCCTCGGAAGCTATCTGCCCAAACTCCTGGGTTCGCCGGAGCAGAAATTGCCAATGTGTGTAATGAAGCTGCTCTTATCGCTGCAAGGCGGGATAAGGACAGAGTTGATATGGGTGATTTCCAAGATGCCATTGACAGGGTAATTGGTGGACTTGAAAAGAAAAGCAAAATCATTTCCCCTGAAGAGAAAGAAATTGTCGCTTACCATGAAGCCGGGCACGCTGTTGCAGGTTGGTATTTGGAACATGCAGATCCTTTGGTAAAGGTAAGTATCGTCCCAAGAGGCGTTGCAGCTCTCGGGTATGCTCAGTATTTGCCGAAAGAGCAATTCCTCTATCAGACTGAGCAGCTTGTAGACGAGATGTGCATGGCGCTCGGAGGTAGAGCCGCTGAGGAAATAGTTTTTGGTAAAATCTCCACCGGCGCATTAAGTGATCTAGAAAGGATTACCAAAATGGCTTACAGCATTGTAACCGTTTATGGCATGAACGAAAAAGTAGGTAACATATCCTACTATGACTCCAAGCAATCTGAATATAATTTCACTAAGCCATACTCGGAGGCTACCGCCGAGATGATAGATAGTGAGGTGAAGAAACTGATCGATGATGCTTATAACAGAACTAAAGACCTTCTCACTGACAAGAGACAAGAGTTGGAAACTTTAGCTAAGGAACTTCTCGAAAAAGAAATTCTGTTCCAAAGTGATCTTGAAAAATTGATTGGTAAGCGGCCATTCGAAAGAAAGACCACTTATGAGGCCTTCACAGAGCGAGAGGAAGAGACTGAAGAGAGTAAATCAGACGAACTGCCTGAAAACGGAAAAGCTAACCCTGAGGAAGAGGAGAAAGCTGTAGATCCAGCGACGTAATATTTGGACTAAAAAATGCGTCCAGTCCCCGATTTCAAGAAGTTGCCTGATGGTAAAAAGTTATACTTTGCCAGCGACTTTCATCTAGGGGTTCCTAATAGGGAGCAGAGTCTTGAAAGAGAGCGGAAGATCGTTCGCTGGCTTGAAGAAGTAAAATCTGATGCAGCGGCGATCTTTTTGGTAGGGGATTTATTTGATTTCTGGTTTGAGTATCCAAGTGTAATACCGAAAGGCTTCATTAGGTTCCAAGGAAAACTCGCAGAGTTGCGCGATAGTGGCATTCCTATCTACATGTTTGTAGGTAATCATGATATGTGGATGTCTGACTACTTTGAAGAAGAACTGGGTATACCGACCTTTCATCATCCGATTACTATTGAAACGCCAGATCACAAGATTCAATTAGGGCATGGTGATGGACTAGGACCTGGGGACTATGGTTATAAGTTCTTGAAATTCTTTTTTAAGGGCAGCATCTTCCAATGGATGTTCAAATGGATTCATCCAACCGTGGGAGTAGGAATTGCCACTTTCTGGTCCAAGAGGAGTCGATTGGGACAAGAAAAAAAGCCTGACGCTTTTATGGGAGAGCAAGAATGGCTCTATCAGCACTGCCTTAAGGTCCAGGAGGTAGATCACCACGACTATTACATATTTGGTCACAGACATATACCCATCCAAATGAAAGGAGATTCATTTGAATATGTAAATCTGGGAGAATGGGTCAACCACTATACCTTTGGCGTGTATGATGGGAGTGGTATGAAGCTAGAGACTTTTGAGAACTAAATTGTCGCTAACTCTGCTAGTAGTCTTAGGCCTTCAGGGTGCTATAGCGCAAGACTGGCAACTGGTGAAGAAAGTTGATGTACCAGCGACTATCACAGCTTTTTCCGGTGATAAAGTAGGTAATCTTTTTGTCGCAACGGCCAGAGGAGAGTTGATAAAGTTCAATTCAAGTCTTAAGCAATTAATATCAAACTCAGTTCCCAATCGAAATTCTATTGACTTAATAGAAGCAAGAAACGCTCTTACGCCTATTACTTTTTCCAGGCAAAATCAGGAAGTGTTGGTCTATGATAGGTTTCTTGCCAACCCAATCCAGTATGAAATTCGCCGATTTTCAAATCGCTACGTGTGGCTGATGTCTCCTGCGCCTGACCAAGATTTTTGGTTTTTGATAAATGATCCTCCTACGCTTGTTAAGTACAATCGGCAAACTGGCACAGAGGCTATCCGAGCCCAGCTTCAGACAAATTTTCAGTTTGAAAACATTCAGTACTTAAAGGTTGAAAGCAACTATATATTGTTAGTTGACTCTCAATTTGGGATATACGTCTTTGATTTGTTCGGCAATGAGGTCCTACACTTGGAAGTGACTGGAGTACAACATGCTCATGTCTCAGGCGATAATATGATAGCCGTGGTTGATAAGAAGTTATTTGAATACAATCTGAAAAACGCAAGCCGTAAAGAACTAACCATCCCGCTAATCGCTGAAGGAGTAATAAAGAGTGCGGACAAATATTATTTCTTCTCCCAAAAGAGCATCAGCCTATATCAACTCAATTAGCACCCTCCTGATATAAATCAAGGATTCTTTTCCTGAGGACGATGCTATACTTAGCATTGGCCAGTTGAGCCTCCGCTCTATTCTTATTATTTAAACTCTCTAGATAAGCGTAAAAATCAGTATTCCCTGTTTGAAATCTTCTTTCCATAAACTCGAAGCTCTGTTGAAGTGACTCTAAGTTTTCTGTAGCCGACCTATATGTGTTTTGCGCTGCTACGAGATCAAGGTATACATTTTGTACAGTATTGGTTGCAGTAATTTCCGCCTGTCGATTATCCAATTCTGCATTCGCCATGCTCAATTTTGCTGTCTGAATTCTATTGTGATTATTGAAGCGAGTAAACACAGGAAGACTCAGACTGAATCTTACAAATTGAAACTCATTATATCCCATTTGCTCCAAGAAAGTTGCATCCTCTTCAAAAGCCTCTCCCCCCGTAACATCAGGATTGAATGCTCCATTTGATGAATAATTACTGCCGTAAACACCCAAAACCGAAATAGTTGGTAGCCTTAAACCCTGAGCAGCTCGATATTGAAAGATTGACGCTCTCCGACTAGCATCAGCTGCACGCATCGCTGGGTTATTGTTCAAAGCATCATTTAATATGGTAGCGAAAGGAGCGGGCTCTTCTAGTAAATCAGTTTCTGTGATCGCGTAAGGTTCTACTTGATAATTAGCGGCGGTAGGGTCAAGTTGCATTCCTTGCAGCAGGGCAAGTTTGTTTCTTTCGTAGGTATTTTCAAGGTTAGCCAGGTTGAGTTGCTCATTGGCCAACTGAGATCTGAAGTTGAAAACATCTTCCATATTTCCGACTCCAACGGACTCCCTCTTTTCTGCTCTGTCCAACTGGGCAGTCAATAGATCCACTCTTTGCTGAGAAATTCTGATATTCTCTTCGCTCAAAATGACATTCAAGTAAGAAGCCAAAATATTTGCTTCTGCCGTAAGCTCTGAATCTTGAGTAGATTCCTGAGCAGCTAAATATTCATTTTGACGTTGTTTTTTCCTATTGAGATTAGATAGGCCTTGAAAAACTACCCAATTGGCTGAAACATTGGGGTTAGACCTTTGGGTGGTAACGTTCACCACTTGTAAAGTATTTTGATCAAATTGGTTACCAACCGATATATCCCAATTAATATCCGCACTAACAGATGGCAGGAACTGCATCAGGGATTGGAAGTTGTTAGATCGGGCTATTAGCTCATTGTTTTTAGACCTTTTGATATCTATACTATTTTCCAGAGCAGTAGTAATACATTGGTCCAATGTAAGTGCTACGGTCTCTTGGTTTTCTTGCGCTTGACAAAGTAATCCCAGTAGAACAGCGCTTGATATAAGCAATAGTCTTTTCATGATGCTAATGGATTTTGAGCAATTTGATAGGATGTCTTAAAGAAGGGGCCGCCACACAACAGGCGACCCCTCTTGACATGTATGTAGGTAAGTTTGAGTTTTTGACCTTTTCAAGAAAGGCACAAAATGTTGGGCTCCTTAAACGAGCGCCGAGTCCTTTGAATTTATGTTTTCAGATACTATCTGACCATCGAACAAGTGAATCACTCTGTGAGCATATTCCGCATCAATCGGAGAGTGCGTCACCATGATCACTGTAGTACCATTCTCATTCAGTTCGGTAAGCAAATTCATCACCTCTTGACCGTTGGCTGAGTCCAAGTTACCAGTTGGCTCATCCGCAAGGATCAATTTAGGCTTAGCGATTACTGCTCTTGAGATGGCAACCCTTTGTTGCTGACCACCTGATAGCTGCTGCGGGAAGTGATTGCGTCTGTGCATAATTTTCATTTGCTCCATTACTTCCTCTACTCTCTTCTTTCTATCAGCAGCGCTATGCTTCAAGTAGATCAATGGCAATTCGATGTTCTCATATACAGTGAGTTCGTCGATCAGATTAAAACTTTGGAATACAAAACCGATGTTGGCTTTTCTTAAGTCAGCTCGTTTCCTTTCAGAGTAGCCTGATATCTCAAGATCTCCAAAGTGAAACTCACCTTCAGAGGGGTTATCTAACAATCCGATGATATTCAACAATGTAGACTTACCACAACCAGATGGTCCCATGATAGCTACGAATTCACCACTATTGACCGTTAGGTTCACCCCAGCTAGAGCGGTTGTTTCTATTTCGTCTGTGTAATAGAACTTTTTTAGGCCTGATGTTTTAA
>CAZZHO010000094.1:0-16468 GCA_964653795.1 uncultured Roseivirgaceae bacterium
CGAAAGTTCAAGAAACTTCAGAAAAGCAATTGGAATTCGCTGAGGCAAAAGAAACATTGATTGAAGCGTGGGGTACACTGGGAAGTCATTGGGGCATCAACAAGGCCATGGCCAAGATCCACATTCTTTTGCTGATATCCCCTGAGCCACTATCTACGGAAGAGGTGATGGAGGAGCTCAACATTAGCCGGGGTAATGCGAATATTAACATTAGAAGTTTGATCGAGTGGGGGCTGGTACATAAAAAATTGGTTCCAGGTGAGAGAAAAGAATTTTTCTACCCGGTCAAAGACATGTGGGAATTGGTACGAATAGTAGCCACTGAGCGTAGAAAGCGTGAAATAGCCCCTGTTATTAAGGTGCTGGAGAATGTTCAAAAGGTAGATACTAGTGGAGATAAAGAGAAAGAAGAGTTTGTGAAGACGGCAAAAGGCATGATGGATTTGATAGAATTCGGAGATACAGCCCTGGAAAAACTTACAAGCATCGAAAAAAGCTTGTTTTTGAAGGCGTTGATGAAGATGGCTTAAAAAATTTTATTTTAAAGTTTCAGTAATTTTTGAAAGTTCGAAAAGTCTTGTAAATTAGAGGAAACAAAAAGCTTATACTATGTCTGAAAGAGAGTTTGGAAGTGCAATACATGCTTGTGAGCGTCCACTATATGGTTTTGCTATGAAGCTCACGAAAGATCAAGATGATGCTAAAGATTTGATGCAAGAGACATTCATCAAAGCATATACTAATAAGGATAAGTTTAAAGAAGGAACAAATCTGAAAGCTTGGCTTTACACGATTATGAGGAATTCCTTTATTACCCAGTATCAAAAGATTACCAGACAAAAGACTTTTGTCGACAACTCTGAAGACCTGCACTTAATAAACAACGCAGCCAGTGTCTCTGCCAATGAGGGGGAACACAATCTCAGTTACCAGGAGATTATGGATGAAATAGAAAGGTTAGAGGAGAAGCACATGAAACCATTTATCATGTATTCCAGAGGTTTCAAGTATATAGAGATTGCCGAGAGGTTGAACATTCCTTTAGGTACAGTGAAGAATAGGATACACGTTGCTCGGGAGCAACTGAAGGATTATATACTAAAATTCAGAGGAGGTTTATCGTACAATTGAGTACGCTATCTCCGATGCCAGGGAAGGAAGTCAGTTTAAAATGACTTCCTTTTTTTGTTTTCTGAGCTTTTGGCCTTCACATTGTGACCTACTCGCATGGACCCGCAATTGTTGGATTGATTTATGAACTACATGTTAATTATTAAAAAGATTAAAGTTTCATAAAATCATAATTTGTGTTTCTGTTCAATAATTCACATAGTTTTGCAGAAAATTTTCAAAGAAAGTTCATTTTTTATGGCAGTATCAGTAGAAAAAATTGAAAAAGCTTGCGTTGACGCAAAAGACAAGCTTGTTCAGCTTAACATCGAAGAGCAGTTGGTTTCGGAACTAGAATGGTGTCTTGGAAGCTATGCTAATGACAAAAACCCTGAGGGACTTATCGCTAAGGGAAAAGAGGCTTTGGAAGCGCTTAAAGAGTTCAAAAAATCTAACTCAAGAAAAGTTGCTAAGAAATTGATTGATGACTTGTCTAAAGCACTAGCTTAAGTCATCTTGGATTTTGAATGAAGAGCTCGGCTTTGCCGGGCTTTTTTTTTGTTTAGAGATTAAACCAATAGGAGAGTTTTATGATCAAGGCCCTGTTTTTAGGGGTTAGATTGAAAGTGTTGTCCAGTGGATTATCAAAATCATCGCCAGCAGTGAAGTAGTTGTCTGTGTAGACGATGAATAAATCAGATACAGGCTGAAAGCGCCACTGAAGTCGTGAATTGATATTGAGGTTGTTGGCCTGACTGTTGTATTGTACGAAATTGGTAAAGAATAATTTGGTGGTCATGGTAATGTCTACTCTGGGACTTACTAAATAGAACTCAGTGGAATTAAAACCTGTGGGGAAATCCAATTGGTTGTATTCAAAGTCCAGCGCCAACGATAGAAAAGGTTGAAAACGATAATTGATGGTAGGGTTGATAACCAGCCTTCTACCATTAAAGAACCCTCCATATGCAACTACACCTTCAAAATTGAAGACCTTCCTTGAGTCAGAGCTGTAAAAAATACCACCACGGTACCAACCAAAAACCTCACCAGCTTGCAATTCGGCTCCATCACTGTTGGTGGGATCAAAGCTATCTTGCAGCTTTACTTCGTTGTAGCTTGAGAATATATTCAGGAACGAATTGTTGAGAAAATTAAAGCTGTAGCTTGCTTCCAATTCTAAATCCAGGTTTTCAAGACTTGTGGTAGTGATTCTGGTGAATTCCAATTCTGGTCCGTGTCTTTGGATATTGCCTTGGGTCCAAAATGTATATTCGATTCCTCCTCCACCTCGGAATACTCCTGTTCTTGGTACAAATCCAATTTCTGCATTGAAATCTTCACCAACGAGTAAGTGAAACCATCTAACCCCCAGATTGCGATCATTATATCCTAAGAAGGCTCCATGCGAATAACTTTTGCTTTCAGGACCGGGATCTTCAGAGTTGTGATAAAAAAAGTTGCCTTCCCACTTATTATCGGCGGAGGCCAAGTTATAGTCGATACCAAAGACCCTGTTGAATTTTGTAGAGTTGATAGTAGTGTCTTGAGGGTCGAAATTGGTCGCTTCTCTATTGGCAAAAATGGCTCGGATATTAGATCGGGCAAACAACTGTCTTTCCACCACGGCGAATGAATAATTCTGAGCAGGCTGATTGATGCGGTCGTCTTTTTGGGTTTGCATATTCAAAGCGCCTAATCTCCAGTTTTTACCCATTTTCCCACTTAATCTCACACCTCCGATGATAGGGACTTGAACAGTCTCATCGTCGTTGCTGGCAATGCCAATTCTTCTTGAAAAGAAGGGGCGAGATACTGGAAATCCATTTGTGGCAAAAAGATCCTGATTCTCAAGAAAAAACTGTCTTCTCTCTGGGAAGAATATTTCAAACCTGTTGAGGTTAGTCACCTGCCGGTCAACCTCTACTTGACTAAAGTCCGGGTTTACGGTAAGGTCTAGGTTTAAGGAGTTAGTTACTCCGATTTTGGCGTCAAAACCAGCATCGAGGTTATTGTCCTGAGGTGTTCCTTCCTCAAAGTCTTTGGATGCTCCAACTGTTACAAATGGTATAAAGGACAAGTTGGTTCCAGCTTCTGGAGGAGGTGTATCCCACTGCAATTGACCCGTATAGATCAAATCTGATGTTCTGAATTGCTGAGGCACTGCTATCCAGGAAGACCTTTCATTCGCTCTTCGGTTGTTACGTATTAGCTGAATGCCCCAATTGGCTACACTATTGTACCTGATAGATTTAAAAGGAATTGCCATCTCAGCAATCCACTTATCTTCGTAGATCTTGGTTGCAGAACGCCACTTGTTGTCCCAATCATCTGATACACTACCTCCTAACGTTACTAATCCTTCTCTTTGTACATTGAATGGTGTTACCTGGAAAGTGAATCCGTTGGACTTATCGTTAAAAGGGTCAAAATAGATACCTGCATTATCGTTAGCGAACCACCTAAAATCCCTTCTTAAAGATTGAGAAATAGGTTTGACATCTTGTATTTCATGACAGATAAGGGCTACATAAATATGCTGATCGTCATAGGTGAGCTTAAACTCCGTTGGGAAAAAAGGAGTGACGCTATCAAGCGGGAAGTTTTGTGTAAATCCACTCCCGGCAGAAATTTCGACCCAGGCACTTTCGTCTAGGGACCCATCGAGTACAATCTTACCGCTGGTTTTTTTTATTTGATAAGATTTAGAAGGACTTTGGGTTTGTCCGAATATCTGGATAGCTGCAAAGAACGCAACCAAGAGGCTGAATTTTTTCAATTGTTTGGGGTGATACTAATTGATTCGGCGAATCTAATCAGTCATTCCTTTTCATCGGAATAAGATGTTGATCAGCGATCGATCGGAGGTATGCGCGGCTTGTATTGATGCTTGGATCTGAATAGATGTAAGCAGAAAGATCCGCAATTACACCTGGTTTGTATCCCAGCCTTACTGCTACCTTTTCGCAAAATTCGATCTCTGTCTGATAAATCTTGCCATCTACCTTCATCAATTGAATGATATCATGTAGGTAGGTGAACTTCTCATCAGGTGGAAGATCCCTGAGGTTCTTTAATGGTTTGGGGTTGTCTATTATATTCTCAACCTGATCGGTGGTCAGACCACTCCTCTGCCCAATCTTATGAATGAGTTCACTTTCTTCCGCAGCCACAAACTTGTCTGCTTTAGATAGGTGTACTAGTAAGCTTATTTGGTCCTCAATTGACAACATCAGCGCAAAATAACGGATAGATTCTTAACGAAAAAAGTGGATCGATCATTTTGTCAACGATCTAACCCTCTATTAAAGCGCCATTGTTAAGAATTTGTTTCATTTCCGACTTTTAAAACAAAAGTTTCTCAGGTACTTGGATTTTAATTTCTAGCATACTTAGCTTAGCATTTCAAATGAAAAAGACATTGCACGCATACTGGTGGTGGTATTACATGATTTCGACAAAATCTGTGAACTAACGCTATGTGCTGAAAATAAATTGAAAGCCTGCTGTTCACAGCAGGCTTTTTTCGTTTTAAGGGATTCATGAAAAAACACAATTTACAAATACGGACAAGGAAGCTACTGGCTGATACCATCACCCCGGTTGGCATCTATCTCAAGCTAAGAGATAGATATGCTGGTTCCTTTCTACTTGAAAGCTCTGACTATCACGGAGCAGAGGATAGCTTTTCCTATATATGTTGTGACCCTATAGCCAGCTTTTCCTTCGATGGAAAAGTTGTTAGTCAGAAGTGGCCTGGAGGTATCAATAGTAGTGAATCCGTAGAGGGGAAAGGAGATGCGCTTTCTCTGCTGAAGGGTTTTAGGGACAGCTTTGAGGCTCCCAAAGCGAAAAAATACATTGAGACGGGTCTTTTCGGTTACATGGCATATGATGCTGTGCAGTTTTTCGAGGATATAGACATTACTAACCCGACAGAGATCAATATTCCACTGATCAACTACAGAGTTTTCAGATTTATTCTTGCCTTAGATCACTTCAAAAATGAGTGTCACATCATTGAGACTTATGTGGATCAACCAAATGATGAAGACTTTGAGGAAATCGTCAATACGATTCATCAACGTAATATTCCGTCTTTCAATTTTGAAAAGAGAGGGGAAGCGTCTTCTAACCTGACGGATGATGAGTTTCTTCAAAATGTTAAGAAGGGAATCCATCACTGTGATATCGGAGACGTGTTTCAGGTGGTCTTTTCAAGACGGTTTGAAACGCAATTTTCAGGAGATGAATTTCAGGTGTATCGTGCTCTGAGATCCATTAACCCTTCTCCATATTTGTTTTACTTCGACTATGGTAGCTACAAAATATTTGGGTCCTCACCAGAAGCCCAAATTGTGGTCAAGGACAGAAAGGCTACTATCTACCCGATTGCGGGTACTTTTCGAAGAACTGGTGAAGATGAGGCTGATGCAGCTCTTGCTAAGAAACTGCTCGAAGATGAGAAAGAGAATTCCGAGCATATCATGCTAGTGGATTTAGCTAGAAATGACCTGAGTAAGAGTGCCGAGAATGTCAAAGTAGATACCTATAAAGAGATACAGTATTTCTCTCATGTAATACACTTGGTTTCGAAGGTAAGTGGAGAACTCAATGCCAGGGCAGATGCATTGGATATTGTCGCTTCTACCTTCCCTGCGGGAACACTCTCAGGAGCTCCTAAGCATATGGCTATGCAATTGATCGATCAAGTGGAGTCAATATCTCGAGATTTTTATGGTGGAGCCATAGGGTTCATGGATTTTGAAGGCAATTTCAACCATGCCATTATGATTCGAACTTTTTTGAGCCATATGAACAAACTCATCTACCAGGCAGGGGCAGGGATTGTTGCTAAATCCGATCCGAAGGGAGAGGTACAGGAGGTCTATAACAAATTGGCCGCTTTGGAAAAAGCCATGGAAGACGCTGAAAAGATTGGATGAAATGAGTCTTTTGGTTTTAGATAATTACGATTCATTCACCTATAACCTGGTTCATATACTGAGGGATTTAGGTCTCGGTAATGAGATGGAGGTTCATAGGAATGATAAGATATCCTTACGGGAGGTGGAGAAGTTTGATAAAATCCTCCTTTCACCTGGCCCTGGAGTGCCGAAAGATGCCGGTATCATGCCGGAGTTGATTAGTAGATACGCGGACACTAAGAGTATTCTGGGTGTCTGTTTAGGTCATCAGGCCATTGGTGAGGCGTTTGGTGCCAAGCTCCATAATCTGCCTCTTGTATATCATGGTGTAACTACCTCTGTTAACCAAGTGGAAAAAGATCGCCTTTTCGATGGAATACCGACTGATTTTACCGTGTGTAGATATCATTCCTGGGTGGTCTCTGAAGAAAGTTTGCCCGAGGAACTAGAAGTTACCGTGCGAGGCGAGGAGGGTAGAATCATGGGGATTAGACATAAGGAGTACAATGTTCGGGGTGTCCAATTTCATCCAGAGTCTATCATGACGGAACATGGGTTTAAAATGATTGAGAACTGGTTGAAAATCGAATAAATGAAGGCAATATTAAACAAGCTATTTCGCCATCAGTCTTTAGGAAAAGAAGAGGCTAAAGAAGTGCTTTCCAACCTCGCTCGGGGACAGTACAATCAGAGTCAGATGGCCGCTTTTCTGACTGTCTATTTGATGAGAAGTATCACAGTAGATGAACTGGAAGGTTTCAGAGATGCAATGTTGGACCTGTGTGTCAGAGTTCCTTTGGATGATTTCGAAACAATAGATCTCTGCGGGACAGGAGGGGATGGTAAGGATACATTCAATATTTCGACCCTATCATCTTTTGTTGCGGCAGGAGCCGGGTTGCATGTGACGAAGCATGGTAACTATGGCGTTTCCTCCAAATGTGGATCTTCCAATTTACTTGAGTATTTCGGCTGTCAATTCGGAAACGATCAGGACATCATAAAGAAGAGTATCGAGGAGGCAGGTATATGCTTTCTACATGCTCCTATGTTTCATCCCGCGATGAAAAACGTGGGTCCGGTGAGAAAGGAACTAGGGGTGAAGACCTTTTTTAATATGTTGGGACCAATGGTGAACCCAGCATTTCCCAAGCATCAGCTCGTAGGTGTCTTCAGCTTGGAGTTAGCTCGTTTATATGGTTATCTCTATCAAAAAGGGCAGACCAATTTTATGGTGGTTCATGCGCTGGATGGCTTTGATGAGGTGTCATTAACCGGGGACTTTAAATCCATTCAAAAAGGTGCGGAACGTGTGTTGAGCCCAGAGCAGATAGGGTTACCAAAAGTCAAGCTGGATCAATTGGCTAGTGGAGACAGTATTAAGGACTCGGCTGATATATTTCTTTCAGTACTTAAGAATGAGTCGACAGCAGCTCAAAGAAATGTGGTGCTGGCAAATGCCGGCTTGGCCATCAGCGTGGCAAAAGGACTTACAGAGCATGAGGGGATAGACCAAGCAGATGAATCCCTAAAGTCTGGAAAAGCCCTTCAATCATTTGAAAAATTTATCGCTATTAATAAGAAATGAATATTCTAGAGGAGATCATATCCCACAAGAAGAAGGAAGTAGAGGAAAACAAGGCGCTCTTCCCTGTTAAGCTGCTAGAGAAGAGTCTCTACTTTGATGGCACTCCTGTTTCCTTGAGAAAATATATTCAACGACCTGATAGAGTTGGTGTTATTGCCGAGATCAAAAGAAAATCTCCCTCCAAAGGAGATATTAACCGACATGTAAATGTAGAAGCTACTTCTATTGGCTATATGCAAGCCGGTGCTTCTGGTCTGTCCATCTTGACCGATTCAAAGTACTTCGGAGGGAGCAATAAGGATCTCGAAAAGGCCAGAAAATTTAATTTCTGTCCCATTTTACGAAAGGACTTCATCATAGATGAATATCAAATACTTGAGGCTAAATCCATAGGAGCAGATGTGATTCTATTGATTGCCGCAGCATTGCAAGCTGAGGAAATTAAGAATCTTTCCACTCTGGCCAATTCTTTAGGGTTGGAGGTATTACTTGAAGTTCATAATGAGGAAGAACTCAATAGATCGGTTGTAGGAAAAATAGATTTGATTGGTGTGAACAATCGCAATCTTCAAACTTTTGAGACTTCTATAGAAACGAGTAAGGCACTTTCTGAGAAAATACCAACGGAATTCGTAAAAGTCGCTGAGAGCGGTATCAGTGACCCACAAGTAGTAGCGGATTTAATGGGGTATGGTTTTGAGGGATTTCTTATTGGAGAGCACTTCATGCAATATGGAGAGCCTCAGAGAGCCTGCCGCAATTTTATTAAGAGTGTAAAGTCATTGACCGATAAAGTACCTGCATAATGTTGCTGAAGGTTTGTGGTATGAGAGAGCACGAAAACATCAAAGATTTACTGAAGGTAAGTCCAGATTGGATGGGTCTCATTTTTTACCCCAAGTCTAAAAGGTTTGTTGGATCCATGGATCCAAAGACAATTGCAGCAATACAAGCGTCAGAAGTAGCTATTGCAGGAGTGTTTGTCAATCCGAGCTTGGATGAAATAAAGGAGAAAGTGATCACGTACCATCTGGATATGGTGCAGCTTCATGGAAATGAAACACTTGCATTAGGTAAAGAAGTGAAGAACCTTGGGGTAGAGGTGATCAAGGTTTTCGGTGTAAAAGATTATCTCCCCATGGAAGAAATGAAGGAATGGGTGGGAACGGCTGATTACTTCCTGTTTGATACAAAATCCAAAGATTACGGTGGAACAGGAAGAAAGTTTGATTGGTCTGCTCTTAAGGGCTACAATCTGGAAGTTCCATTTCTATTGAGTGGTGGAATCGATGTGACGGATATTGAGGAGGTAAGAGCTCTAAATCTTACCCAAATGATAGGGATAGATACGAATAGTAAAATGGAAATATCCCCGGGTTTAAAGGATATGGATAAGGTGCGTAAAATGAAAGAGTTGGTATGTTAAAGACAAGTACGAAATACGCGGTTAACAAGCACGGATATTATGGCAAATTTGGAGGGGCGTTCGTTCCGGAGATGCTGCATCATAATGTGGAGGAATTAAGGACCAACTACCTTCAAATCATAGAATCAGAGGATTTTCAGGAGGATTATTATCGACTTCTTAAGGACTATGTTGGCCGACCTACTCCTTTGTTTTTTGCTTCAAGACTATCAGAGGAATATGGCTGTAAGATCTACTTGAAGCGAGAGGATTTGTGTCATACGGGAGCACACAAGGTAAACAATACGATTGGGCAAATCTTACTGGCCAGAAGACTGAACAAGAAAAAGATCATAGCGGAAACTGGCGCCGGTCAGCATGGCGTTGCTACTGCCACAGTTTGTGCACTGATGGGAATGGATTGCATCGTATACATGGGAGAGGTCGATATGGCGAGGCAAAAACCTAATGTTGAACGTATGCGCATTTTAGGTGCAGAGGTAAGACCTGCTACCTCTGGAAGTAAGACCTTGAAAGATGCTACAAACGAAGCGATGCGTCATTGGATCAATGATCCTGTAGATACACATTACATTATCGGGTCTGTCGTAGGACCACACCCTTATCCTGATATGGTAGCGAGGTTTCAGGCCATTATCAGTGAGGAGATTAGACGGCAACTTAATGAGCACGAAAGACAAGAACTTCCTGATCGCGTAATAGCCTGCGTGGGCGGCGGATCAAACGCTGCGGGTGCCTTTTACCACTTTTTGGATGAGGAACAAGTAGAGCTTGTAGCCGTAGAAGCAGCAGGTCTTGGGAATGATACAGGTCAATCAGCGGCGACGACCGCTCTGGGCAAATCAGGCGTACTGCATGGAAGCCAAACGCTATTGATGCAAACCGAAGATGGTCAGGTGGTGGAGCCTTACTCAATATCTGCTGGTTTGGACTACCCGGGTATTGGTCCTATTCATGCGCATTTGTTCGATTCAGGTCGAGGTACCTTTTTAGGAGTTACAGATGAGGAAGCCATGCAGGCTGGTATCAAATTGAGTCGATTAGAAGGTATTATTCCGGCGATTGAGACGGCGCATGCTTTTGCGGCACTTGATCAACTGGAGCTCAAGAAGGATGAAGTGGTGGTGATCAATTTATCCGGAAGAGGTGATAAAGATTTAGAGACCTACATAAAATGGGGGAAATACTAATATGGAGCTAGCTAATTTGACAAAAGTCCACAACCGTCTCAACAAAGTTTTTGAAGGAAATTCGGACCCTCTATTAAATGTGTATTTCACTGCCGGTTATCCTCAGTTGGACGATACGGTGAGAATTGCCGAATCGCTCGAGGCTGGAGGAGCTGACATTTTGGAGATTGGATTGCCTTTTTCCGATCCTATCGCTGATGGTCCTACTATTCAGGAGAGCTCTAATCAGGCGCTGGAAAATGGGATGTCTCTAAAGGTGTTGATGGATCAGCTTGGTTCTTTGCGGGACAAGGTCAATGTTCCCGTGTTGCTCATGGGCTATTTGAATCCGGTTCTGCAATATGGTTTTGAAGACTTCTGCGCCAAATGTCAGGAGGTAGGAGTAGATGGGTTGATTCTGCCTGACCTACCAATGTATGAGTATCAGGAAATATATGGGCCGCTCATGGCGCAGTATGGCTTGCACAATATCTTTTTGATTACGCCTCAGACTAGTGAGGAAAGGATACGCGAGGTAGATGAGTTTTCTTCATCATTTATATATGTAGTCTCCTCCTTCAGTACCACCGGAGCCAAAGCCGGTTTGGCGACAGATCAAATTGACTATTTCAAGCGCGTGAACGATTTAGGGTTGAAAAGCGATTTGATGATTGGTTTTGGTATCTCCGATCATGAGACATTCAAAGCCGCTTCAGCACATGCTAGTGGTGCCATCATTGGTAGTGCGTTTATAAAGACATTGAGAAAAGACGCTTCTAATAAATCAATAGAAGCTTTTGTGAAAAACATAAAATTGGGATCATCATGATAATCCAGCTTGAGAAGACAGTAGAGTCATCCACGAAAAAAGAAGTGCTTGATAAGATCACAGCATTGAAATACAAGACCGCTGAAGTAAAGACGCAGAAAGGCGAGTACATTGTTGGTATAGGTAAGGCGGATATTGATGTACGAGAGATAGGGAACTTACCTGGAATTAGGGATATCCATATTGTCAGTGACGATTACAAGTTAGTATCCCGAAAGTGGAAGGTGGATCGTACAGTCATTGACCTAGGTGACGATGTGAAAATTGGAGGTGGCCACTTTGGTATCATCGCTGGACCATGTAGCATCGAAGGTGAGGAGAATATCCAACAAACTATTGATCACCTAAAAGCGAATGGGGTGACCATGATGCGAGGGGGCGTTTTCAAACCAAGAAGCTCACCTTACTCCTTTAGAGGTCTTGGTATCGAGGGCTTGAAGACGTGGTATAAGCTGGCCAGAGAAAATGGCATCAAGATAGTGACTGAGGTGATGCAGGTATCTCAGATCCAGGAGATGTATGATTATGTTGATATCTATCAGGTAGGTGCGAGAAATACTCAAAATTTCAACCTGTTGGATGAGCTGGGGAAAGTAGATAAAGCAGTCATGATAAAACGAGGTATTTCTGGTACCATCGATGAATTGCTATACAGTGCTGAGTATGTTTTCTCAGCAGGTAATGAAAATCTCTTGCTCTGTGAGCGTGGTATTCGTACCTACGAGAAAGCTTCTCGTAATACATTTGATATTAATGCGATTCCAATACTTCGTGAAAAGTCTCATCTGCCGGTTGTAGCGGATCCCTCACATGGAATAGGCATAAGGTCCTACGTACCTCAGGTGGCCTTGGCTGCGACAATAGCCGGAGCAGATGGTGTGATTTTTGAAGTTCACAATATCCCTGAAGAAGCTTATTCCGATGGACAACAGACGCTGAGCTTCAGAGAATCAGAAGCGCTTATCAAGAAATTAAAATCAGTACTGGAACTTAGAGACGCTTTTTAAGGAGCGGCCTTTTACATGAAACAGATATACGAAAACTACACTGCCGAAGACTTTGAAGTCTGGAAAATTTTATTTGATCGACAGCAGGAAAACCTCCCGAAAGCAGCGAGTACCGCTTACCTGGAAGGGTTGGAGAAAATAAAGTTTGGCAATGATGTCATTCCCAACTTTGAGAAGACCAACGAGCTATTGTACAGTATTACAGGTTGGAAATTGGTAGTGGTTCCGGGTATCGTACCGGACTATACCTTCTTTGAACTCATGAGCAATCGCCATTTTCCAGCGACTACCTGGTTAAGGAAAAAGAAGGAACTGGATTATCTGGAAGAGCCAGATATGTTCCATGATGTATTTGCACATGTTCCATTGTTGACGAATCAGCACTTCGTGGATTTTCTTGAAGAGTTGAGCAATATCGGGTTGGAGTACCATGACAATCCCTATGCGATAGACATTCTTTCAAGGGTATATTGGTATACTGTAGAGTTTGGCTTGATCAAAGAAGAAGCCGGAACACGTATATATGGAGCAGGAATTTTATCCTCGGCAGGAGAAACAAAGTTTTGCCTTTCGGATGAACCGCCTCACTACGATTTTGATGTGGAAGCTATCGCCAATACAGGCTATACTAAAAGTGTCTTCCAGGACCGGTACTTCGTAATCAAATCCTATGAGCAACTATACCAATCCATTCCCGAAGTGAAAAGAGTATTGAAAGAGAAGGTTGCTGAACAAAGCGCTGTGCCTGCCTGAATATGAAAGTAGCGGTGGTAAAGTACAATGCTGGGAATATTCAATCCCTGTCTTTTGCCTTGAACAAGCTAGGAATAGATCCAATCGTCACGGACAGGGCTGATCAATTGAATACTGCTGATAAGGTGATTTTTCCTGGACAAGGGGAAGCGAGCTCAGCGATGAATTACTTAAGAAATAAAGGCTTGGATAAGGTGTTGAAAGATCTACATCAACCTTTCCTGGGAATTTGTTTGGGTATGCAATTGATGTGTGAAAGCACTGAGGAGAATGATGCGAAATGTTTAGGGATAGTACCGGCTAAGGTGAGGAAATTTGTTGATCCAGGTTTGAAAGTTCCTCATATGGGCTGGAATGACATATTTGACAATGCTGGGCCATTGATGCAAGGGGTTGAAGAGCATAGCTATATGTACTTTGTCCATAGCTATTATGTGGAAGCTGGTGACTGGACAATATCAAAATGCAACTATGGTGTTGATTTTTCTACAGCCATTCAGAAGGATAACTTTTATGCTGTACAACCGCACCCTGAGAAAAGTGCTGAAGTCGGCCACCAGGTTTTGGAAAACTTCTTAAAAATCAATTGATGCATATTATTCCTGCCATCGACATTATAGGTGGAAACTGCGTAAGGCTGGAAAAAGGCGATTATAGCAAGCAAAAAACTTACGATACAGATCCATTGGCCGTAGCCAGATCATTTGAGGAAGTTGGAATAGAGAGGCTTCATTTAGTTGATTTAGATGGTGCCAAATCCAAGCATGTCGTCAATCTCAATACACTCGAATCCATAAGTCAAAACACGAATCTCAAAGTGGATTTTGGCGGTGGTGTTAAATCTGATGCGGATGTGGAGAAAGTATTTGCAGCTGGTGCCCAACAAGTAACTGGCGGCAGTATTGCTGCACGTGACAATGGCCTCTTTCTGTCTTGGGTACAGCGATATGGTGCTGAAAAAATAATTTTAGGGGCAGATGTGCTTGATAAAAAAGTCATGGTTTCAGGTTGGCAAGAAGGCACTTCTCTCGAACTCGATGAATTCCTGACGTTTTACCTGGATCGTGGTTTACAATACGTGATCTGCACAGACATTTCTAAGGATGGAATGTTGGCTGGGCCCGCCTTTGATTTGTATCATGATATTCTCGCCAAATATCCAACGGTTAAGTTGATAGCTTCCGGGGGTGTTTCCCATATGGAGGATTTACATAGACTCAGGGATCTGGGTCTGTTTGGAGCTATAGTGGGTAAGGCCATTTATGAGAGCAAAATCACCCTGGAAGACATCAGTCAATTCTAAAATGCCGAACATCTCATTCAATTTTTGGGGGTCTTATCCGGCTATCGCCTTTAGCTCAGCCTCGCTACCTCACGCCACAAGCCATGCTGGCTACCGGCCTCTATCCGGGACCCGTCGTACCTTCGAGCAAAATTTCTCATTCATAAACCATGCATCATGCTGACAAAAAGAATTATCCCATGTCTTGATGTAAAAGACGGGCGCACTGTCAAGGGAGTGAATTTCGTACAGCTTAGAGATGCGGGAGATCCAGTTGAGTTGGCCTCTCGCTATGCTGCGCAAGGCGCTGATGAATTAGTTTTTCTTGATATATCTGCTACTTTGGAAAAAAGAAAAACGTTGGTGGAATTGGTAAAGGCAGTAGCTGAATCAGTAAACATTCCCTTCACCGTGGGAGGAGGAATTTCAACCGTAGAGGATGTATCGGCTATGTTGGATGCCGGTGCTGATAAGGTTTCTATCAACAGTGCAGCTGTCAAAAATCCTGGTGTTATAAATGAGATATCTGAAAACTTCGGATCTCAATGCCTGGTTGTTGCTATTGATTCTAGAAGAGTTGGCGATCTGGATTTGGTCCATACTCATGGTGGTACCAAGCCCACTGAATTGGAAACGTTGAGCTGGGCAAAGGAAGTGGAAGACCGTGGAGCAGGCGAAATACTGCTTACCTCCATGGATCATGATGGTACCAAAAGCGGCTTTGCAAATGAATTGACTGCTGCTATGTCCGAGTTACTGACCATTCCTGTGATAGCATCCGGTGGCGGCGGCAATACTCAACATTTTCTGGATGTCCTCGGTGAGGGTAAGGCCGATGCTGCTTTGGCTGCGAGTATCTTTCATTACGGTGAAGTACCCATTCCAGAACTGAAAAAAGAACTAAAAGAAAAAAATATCCCTATAAGAATATGAGTCCCGATTTTGGAAAATCAAATGGTCTGGTGCCTGCAATTGTACAAGACGCCATTAGTAACAAGGTGCTTATGCTGGGATACATGAATCAGGAAGCCTTTGATCTGACAAGATCAACGGGCAATGTCACCTTCTTCAGTAGAAGTAAGGATAGGATTTGGGTGAAAGGAGAAACCAGTGGCAATTTCCTTAAGACTAAATCCGTATTACTGGATTGTGACAATGATGCAATTCTGGTAAAAGCTGATCCAGTGGGACCTGCCTGCCATACAGGGGCCGATACCTGCTTCAAGGAGGATAATATTGTAGGGGGAGAATTTCTGAATTACCTGGCTGAAGTGATCAAAGACAGGAGGGTGAACCCCGATGACAATTCCTATACAGCCTCTCTTTTTGCTAAAGGCATCAATAAGATGGCTCAAAAAGTGGGAGAGGAGGCCGTGGAGCTGGTCATCGAGGCGAAGGATGACAATGACGACCTATTTAAAAATGAAGCTGCGGATCTGCTGTTCCACTTTTTAGTACTACTAGAGGCAAAGCAAATAAGCCTTGAGGACATAGTGGAAGTATTGAAAAGCCGACACAAATCTTCTAAATAAGGGCACCTCTAAAACTCAGAATGATGCGGAAAATGGACTCTTTTGGATTTAGATAAGGCGTATTGAATGAGCCTAATGGAGTGATTAAGTGATTGAAATACAACGAAATTTATATTCAAAATAGTCATTAGAGAAAAATCGAAGATTTCTCGATTCCGCGCATAAATGGGTTTTTAGAAGTGCCCGTAAGGCTTTATTCTTTATCTTGGATGTGCACCAATCCAAGAAATCATGGAACATTTTGATGTATGCGTTATCGGAGCTGGGCCGTCAGGGTATGCCTCGGCTATGAGAGCGATAGATTTTGGCAAGCGTGTTTTGCTGGTGGAAAGAGCCCGCGTAGGGGGTGCTGGTATTCACAATGGAGCACTTTGGAGCAAGACCTGGTGGGAACTGTCAAGGGAAGCCTATCAGGTGAGAAGGAATGGTGTCGCGAACAATATCAACGCACCCAAATTTGCCTATGAGAATATTTCAGATGAAGTAGAAAAAGCAGTTAGTGATAGGGAAGAGATGCTGGTTCATCATATGAACAACATCAATACGTCTTTCGATGATGGTGCGCACTTGATTTTCAAAAGAGGAGAGGCCAGTATCAAAAGCGAGAATGAGGTGATCATTCAACAGAACGGGTCTACTGAATCGATTCAAGCTGATTACATCATCCTGGCCACCGGAAGTCGTCCAAGAAAACTACCACATATTCCAATAGACGAGAAGCATATTTTTACCAGCGATGGTCTTTCCACCCTGGAGGCTTTTCCGAAGAGTATGGTGATTTTAGGTGCTGGTGTCATAGGGTGTGAGTTCGCTACTATCTTTTCCAATTTTGGACATACTAAGG
>CAZZHO010000095.1:0-7608 GCA_964653795.1 uncultured Roseivirgaceae bacterium
GATCGCTCATATCCTTGTAAATCTATCTCTTCTACTAGAATCTGCCTAGGGATTTGTACGTATTTTTCTTCCAGAACAATCAATTTTCATCAATAAAGCACCCTAAACCGAATTGTACCCGGTATTTGCTTCATTGCGGTGATTACATCTTCACTGTAATCCTTATTGATGTCGGTAATTACGTAACCTATTCTCTCATTTGTCTTCAAATACTGACCAACAATATTCAATTCAGAAGAAGCTAAAACCTTGTTGATTTCAGCAAGTATTCCCGGCTCATTATCATGGATGTGAATGAGTCTATGCGCATTTTCCAACTTTGGCAATACCAGATTGGGAAAGTTCACACTATTGGAGGTAGAGCCGGTATTGATGTAGTCCATGATCCTGGAAGGTACAAAATCGGCGATGTTCTGCTGGGCTTCAGAGGTACTTCCACCTATATGGGGAGTTAGAATGGTATTCCTGGATTCTCTCAATTCAGAAATGAATTCATCCTGATTGCTAAGGGGCTCCTCAGGAAATACATCCACACCAGTCCCTTGGACTTTACCATTTTCGATATTGGCTTTGAGCGCCTCAATATCGACTACATGACCTCTACTGAGATTTAGAAAAAGTACCCCCTCTTTCATGATGGAGAATTCTTCCGCACCAATCATATTTTTATTGGAAGGTCTGCCATCCACATGCAGTGAAATAACATCAGCGCTTGATAGGAGCTCGAATAGCGTCTTACATCTTGTGGCATTACCTAAAGCCAACTTTTCTTCAATATCGAAGTATCTAACGTTCATGCCCAGCGCCTCAGCGAGAACTGAGAGCTGTGATCCAATATTGCCGTAGCCTATGATTCCTAGTGTTTTACCACGAATTTCAAAACTGTTCTTAGCCGATTTATCCCATTGCCCCTGATGCATAGCGACCGTCTTATCTGGAATATTTCGGTTAAGCAGGATCATTTCAGCAATAGCCAATTCCACTACTGAGCGCGTATTGCTAAAGGGAGCATTAAATACGGCAATACCTTTCGATAGGGCTTCATCCAAATTGATTTGGTTAGTACCGATGCAAAATGCTCCGATAGCGTGCAGCCTTTTAGCATGAGCCAATACCTTAGCTGTTACCTGGGTCTTTGACCGGATCCCCAGGATGGAAACATCCTTTATCGCTTCGCAAAGCTGATCTTCGGTCATTCCGGCTGGATGCACTTCTACTTGGTAACCTTCCTCTTCCAGCTTCTGTATACCATCTGGATGTATGTTTTCTAGAAGCAGAACTTTCATTCTGCTTTTGGGGTATGATAATGCTCTTTCCATTTTGTTTACAAATAAAACCTCATCCAGGTTAGGTGCCACGTGATCTGCGTTACTGAGTACACTTTCTCGACGAACATTTTCCGTAAAGGCGTAGAATTTGTTAGCCAATCCAGCCTTTTTTATCTCATAGTCAGTATACCCATCACCCAAAACGAAAACTTCCCCGCTAAGATTCAATTCTTTGATTTGATTGGGCTTTCCACCGTTTCTGGATAGTGGATTACTACGGTTGAAATCTACTATGTTTCCTTGCTCATCGTATACAAAGTCGTTAGCAAATATATTTTTCTCTGGTATGCCATATTTGGCCACAATAGGCACTATGAAGTCTTTAAATCCATTGCTAAGAATGAAAATATTAGCCGCATAGTTCTTTAGAAATTCTTTGTTCCTCTTAAATGACTTTGAGACCTGCTTAGAAAGTCTGGAGATGAGAGGTGGCAGATGGTCTCGGTGTGCTTTTAGAATTTCGATTCTCTGTTCAAGAGATTCACTGAGAGAGAGACTACCTTCCATTCCAGCGTCAGTAATGTCTTGGATCTTCTTAAGGGCCTCGTCTTTATCTGATTTTCCCTCTAGCGCTATTTCGCAAAGTACGTCCAAGGCTTCAACTTGCGTGAATGTGCTATCAAAATCAATTATAAAATATTTGGTTTTTTTCATAGGTTTAGAGGAAAAGAGGCCACAAAACTAATCTTCTGGTGTATTTGAAATCAATCTTACCGACCTTATATCTGCTAGGGCAATTCTTCTTTTCCATCTCACAGGTAAATGACTCCTTAGATTCAAAATTTTATAAAATAGACAGCCTAATCACATTGGGAATTGAGAAAATGGCATTTCCTGGAGCAGTGCTCTATGCTGAAATTGGGGATAGTGTGCTGATTCACAAATCGTATGGTTTTCATACTTATGATAGCCTGCGAAAAGTGGAAACTCATCATTTATTTGATTTGGCCTCCGTGACAAAAGTTACAGCAGCTACTTTGGCATTGATGAAGCTTTATGAGATGGGTTTATTTCAATTGGATGAGCCTATTTCCAAGTATTTCCCGGAGATAAAAGGTAAACGAGGAAAAGTGACACTCAGAGAATTACTAGGTCACCAGTCTGGTTGGCAAAGTTGGATAGCATACCATCAGAAAATCAGGGATAAGAACGGTAGGCTCAAAAAGAAATATGTTGCGTCAAGCCAGAGTGATCGATTTGATTTCAAATTGGCGGAAGGCAAATACCTGAGGTCTGACTTTTATGTTAAAATCAAAAAATTCATAAAGAAGAATGATTTTGATCCGGAACGGGGATATGTCTACTCGGGGTTGTTCTTTTATTTAGTGCCAGAGATGGTGCAAAACCTTTCTGGACGTACTTTTCAGGAATTTTTGAATCACCATTTTTACGAGCCACTCGGGGCTAATAGCCTTGTCTTTAATCCAATATCGTCTTTTGCCGATTCGATTATTTTGCCAACTGAGATTGATACCTTTTTCAGGGAAGAGCCCATTCATGGCTGGGTACATGATGAAGGCGCTATTATGATGCGAGGAGTTTCCGGAAACGCTGGTTTATTCGGAAATGCTGAAGGAGTGGCGAGTGTATGGAGTATGTTGTTAAATGAGGGTAAAGCCGTTGATACTACCTTGCTGAGACCAGAGACTATCCAACTCTTTACATCCGCTCAATATCCGAATAATAATAATAGGAGAGGGCTTGGGTTTGATAAGCCTTTATTGGAGTATGATGAGGTTAGGAGTAGTGTCGGGAAGGATGCAAGTTTTAGAAGCTTTGGTCACACAGGTTATACGGGACCAATAGTTTGGGCTGACCCTGAACATGATTTACTATTCATTTTCCTTTGCAATAGGGTCTATCCCACAAGAAATCAAAGAATGCTTTATGAGATGAATTTGCGGCCGACCATTCATCAATGGCTTTATGAAGCGGTGAGGGCTACTTCAGAAAAATCTCGAAAAGCTCAGTAGAGGTTTCGTTACCTAATTTGTCTGTCGCGCGAATGGAGTAGGAAACAATTCCGACTGTATTCAATACAATTGGTCGCTGATAGAGCTTCTCTTCTTCTCCGTTGATGCTAAAGTATATCGCTTCTGTATCGACCACATTGTCAGTTGCCGCTAAGTAAAGTTTTACTCCTTTAGAATACACCTGCAGTGGCTCGTCACGGTCATTTAGAGAGAGGCTACCTACAGCCTCCATACTGAGAATATGCTCTATTTCTGGCCCGGTATTGTCCACAGTAAAGAAGAACTCTTTACTATTCCGGTTATTGACCTGGTCAGTTCCATAGAAATCTATGGTATAAGTTCCTTCTTCAGGCAGTCGAATGGGCCCGGAATACTCTTCACCTTTACCTCCATTGATTTTGTAACCAATTCCTTTTACTCCTGATTCTGCGTCTTCCGCGCTCAGTCCGATATCTGTTCTACTCGTGATAAAAGCCGTATCCCGAGAAAAGTATTGATTTCCAGTATAAGCATAATCGATCTTGGGCGCTTCAATATCAATGTCTAAAGACTCTCTACCCATTAGGCTTTCATCCAAAAGACTCCTGAAATCATTGTTTACATTATCTGAAGCGTAGTACTCTATGGTGTGTTTTCCAGGAGTTCGAGGCATATCAAATGGTTCTGTGTAGGGTATCTCTTGACCTCCATCAATTTTGTACCAGACCTTATTCAAACCAGCCTTGTTATCACTGGCCGCCAACTTTACTTTCGTTCTGGTGGAAATAAAAACCCTGCCTCTGTTTTGGTACTGATCACCAACTACACTTGCTATGACCTCTGGTGCCGTTCGGTCCAGGTAGAACTCATACTTTTTTTGATCCTCGTCGTTGTTCACATTGTCCTGGCTGTAGTAGGTAAGGGTGTGACTTCCTTCTGATAGACTTGAAAGTTTGATTTCATTGGAAAAGGCCTTGAAGTCCTCATCATCGATTTTATAATAGGTTTTTTTTACACCCGATGATCCATCATTTCCCTGGAGTTTGATGGTAGTTCTAGGTGACAGGTTCTCTTTAGATTTATCACCCAACACACTGTAGCTGGTATTGGGATTGGTCAAGTCCATGATAAAATCGAAGATTTGTGGATTTTCAACATTCCCTACCTGGTCTACAGAATACACTTTCAATGAGTATGTACCATCATCAGGGTAAGTCAGGTTCCCTGATACGTCCTTAAAATCCGAATTGTTCAAGGAGTACAATGTCTGATTTAACCCTGATAGACCATCTTTTCCACTTATAACTGTCTCTGTAGACGCGCCGTAATACATGGCATCAGAGTTGCTAAATCGATTTGGACTTAAGAAGTTGATATTCGTGACCGGAGCGGTGCCATCTCTATACAGTTCAAACTCTATTTCTCTTTGAGGAGAAACGGGCTCTTTTGTTTCGGGATCTACAGCCCATCTGGATCTTATAAAATTGACGCCTTCAGTGTCCAGATAAAATGGGTTGGCGTATTCGGGAGTAGTTTCGCTTTCAAGACGTTTTGCGCCGGAACCATCGGCTTTTTCGGATACGAAGAGATACACGGGTTTATCCGCTTGCCAATAAAGTTTTCCCTCTTCATCAACATGGTATTTTTTCACATGCTTTGGCTGATCTTGACCAAAGGTTGCGATGGATACCGAAATTAATATCGCGGACACTGTGTGGTTGATTCGCATTTTGATTTCTTTGTCTACGGCTAATTGCTCTTGAAAATTAATTCCATTTGCTAAGACTTGGAATTAATTTGGAGATGAACCGGCATTTTTTTGACCACCATGCAGCATAGACAGGTATTAATCGGGGTTTTTACCCTTTTTTCTTTTCTTAGTCTGGGGAACCCATCAGATTCCCTGAGAGCTGATGCATTATTTCACAGGGCTGATACATTTCTACTTTTTAATCGACATGATAGCTCCATTTTCCTATTTGAGCAGGCTTTTGAGTTGTACAATGATCTTGGAGATTGGGAAGGAGTCGTAAGTTCTAAAAACAAAATTTCCGAGAATTTGTGCGCTGTATTCGAATTGCAAGAGGCTTTGGTCGTTGCAGAGGAGGCCTTACAAATCGCCAGTGACCAACTGGGAGAATTCCATCTGGAAAGAGCTAACGCGCTGAGTAATATCGGCAACGTCTATTATTTAACTGGGCAACATGAAAGGGCGCTGGAATTGTACAATGATGCCCTACGTATTACTGAGTCCGTTCCGCATGATGATGAACATCTTTATTCGGCACCTACCAACCTTGGTATAGGTAATGTCTATTATGGGAAGCTTCAATACGAGGAGGCTTTCAGATACTTCAAGAACGCTTTGGAAACTAATCAGCGAATTCTGGGTCAAGGTCATCCCTATGTGGCGAATTCCTATTTAAGTCTTGGAAACCTGTATCGTAATAAGGGAAGCTATAACCTGGCCAAGGAGAATTATAATACCGCTTTAGATATCAACCTGGGGGTATTTGGTACAGATCACCCGGATGTGGCAACTACTTATGTAGGTATAGCAGATATATATAAGAGCAGTGGCGGGTTGGAAAAGGCCCTTCAATATTATAATCAAGCGCTTATCATCTATTCTAAATTTCTGGATAAGCGAAATCCAAAGTTTGGTGCTATTTATCTCGGGTTTGCTGATGTGGCCAAAAACAAAGGAGACTATAGTGCAGCTATCGCTTATTATCAACAGGCATTGGAAATCTTTTCTAATACAGTCGGAGAGAACCACCAAAGCTCGATTAGGTCCCGACTAGGAATCGCCAACACCTATATATACCAAGAGAAGTTTTTGGAAGCACTGGAATATTACGGAGAGGTGCTGGAAATTAATTTCAATCTGGTAGGGGAGGATCATGTCAATACTTCAGCGGCCTACAACAACCTTGGAAGTCTTTATTATTTCGCAGGAGATTTCGAACTAGCCATCACCTATTTCCAAAAGGCCTTGAAGATAGATCGCAAAATACATGGAGATAAGCATCCCAATATTGCCAACGCCTACTACAATATTGCTCGGGTCTATGGGGAAATGGGTCAAACCAGAGATGCATTGACCAATGTTCAGTTGGCGATAAATTCCAGCATCATGGATTTCAATGAGGAGAATATTTTCGTGAATCCTTCTTTGGTGAATTTCTTCGATAGTCGGGATCTGCTGTGGTTTCTTCAGTTCAAAGGAGAGTTGCTTGAGTCTGGCTTCAGTAGGAGTGGTAATGTCAAAGGATTGGATGTGTCGCTTCAGAGCTTCGTGCTGAGTGATAGTTTGGTAGACAAGATAAGAGAATCTTATACTGATAGAGCGGATCAGGCAGTGCTAGCTAAGCAATCCACCAAGATTTATGAGTCAGCTGTAAATGGTTCGTATTCCATTATTAATAGGTTGACTCCTGAAAATGTAAAAATCATTTCTAAGGAGGTGACTTATGAAGAAAAATTAAAGGAATACAGGAATCGCTTCTTCTACTTCACTGAAAAGGATAAAGGCTCGATCCTATTTTCATCATTGGCCAAGTCAAATGCCAAATCCTTTGGAGGAATACCAGACACGTTGGTTTCAAAAGAGACGGAGCTGAAGAAAACCATTAACCAAATAACACAAGAGCTTTCGGCTAATCCAGACAGTGCTCAAAGGGTATATTATCAGGATCAACTTTTCAAAGCCAATCAAGCTTACGACGCCTTGATCTTAAAACTTGAGAATGACTTTCCGAAGTATTATGACCTTAAGTATGATGTTAGTGTAGTGGACATTGAAGACCTGCAAAATTTCCTCCCTGATTCCACTATGCTATTGAGCTATTTCTTGACGGATGATAGCCTCTATAGTACTTACATCACTAAGGACAATTTTGATATTAACAAGTCCGTTAAAGATGCCAACTACGGCAAAAAGATCAATGCTTTCAGGAAAAGCATCATTTACAAGTACGACAGGGTTTATTACCGATATGGTAGAGAGTTGTACAATCAATTGTTTCCAGCTGAGATACCAGAAGGAGTCAATAACATCATCATAGCGCTGGATGGACTTATGAGCACTATCCCATTCGAAGCGCTGCTGACGGAAGACTTTGATAGCGATGTTTCTTATGATTCTTTGCCCTACTTAGTCAAAGACTATAGTTTGTCTTATACATTCTCAGCCAACTTACTTTACAAGACTTTTTTGAATGAAAAAACAGTTAGACCTAAACCTTCAAAAGATCTGTTGACAGTAGCCCCCGTGAATTTTGATGGCCCATATTTTGATGTTTTACGTAAGCAAAGAAAGGACTCTT
>CAZZHO010000095.1:7708-16394 GCA_964653795.1 uncultured Roseivirgaceae bacterium
GTGAATTTTGATGGCCCATATTTTGATGTTTTACGTAAGCAAAGAAAGGACTCTTACAATGAGAATGGTGTCGCGGATGCGTTGCGAAAAGGGATTTCTATTAGCAATGCAGAAATCCAACCGCTTCCAGGATCTAAAGATGAAGTACTAACGATCGACTCAACATTCGTTTTAAGCCAGAAGGAATCGGCCATTTTTATTGATACCCTGGCAGAGGAGTCGGTAATTAAGAGTGGGGAGATAGGGGAGTATCAATATGTACATATTGCCAGCCATGGGTTTGTGAACCAGGAAGAACCTGAGTTTTCAGGCATTTTCCTTCGCCTTGACCCAGCCGATACCTTAGAAGATGGAATTCTTTTTTCGGGTGAAGTCTACGATTTAAACCTTAACGCGGAATTGGTGACGCTATCTGCTTGCGAGACTGGTCTGGGTAAGATTTCGGAAGGAGAGGGGATCATTGGTTTAACAAGGGCCCTGATATATGCCGGTACTAAGAATGTAAATGTGTCCCTTTGGAAAGTTTCAGACGCTTCAACCAGAAACTTAATGGTCGGTTTGTATGATCAGCTTGCCCGCACCGAAGTTCCCACTGATAAATTTCAGACACTCAATTATTCCAGGTATTTGAGGCAATCTAAGCTTCAGATGATTGAAGACGGTGAATACGCTCACCCGTATTATTGGTCGCCTTTCGTGTTGATCGGCAAGTAGAGATTACTAATAGATTCTATTCGTTTTAAGGACAGCTTTACATTGCTATTATGAAGTATTCCTATTGAATTAGCAGGTTGGACTTTGATGTCTGAATGCAGAACGATCATAGGCTTCATGAAAATTATTTAGAATCATTCTAAATAAGTATTGAAAAACCCTGTTTACACCACCTAAGCTCCTGATAATAAATTAATTAAACTACCTGCTACGGGCGCCAAACAATAAGGTTTCTTAAACTGTTTGAAATCCTGTAGGCCAATGTTAGTTTTGTGGCCATTGAAGCCAATTAGTGGTAAAAAATAGATGGTAAAACATTTTCTTCCTAACCTCAAAAATCAGCTGAACTTACTTCTAGTCGCTGGTCTCTTTATCTCCTCTCATTTCTTACAAGCTCAAGACGAAGCGTCAGACGATGGACTTTCTACTGATGAAGCTATTGTTTCTGCTGGGGAGAAGTTGTACAAGAATAACTGTACGCAATGCCACGCTATCAACGAAGTGGTGATTGGTCCAGCTTTGAAAAACGTTCATGAGCGTAGACCAGTGGAGTGGTTGATTCCCTGGATCAGAAACTCGCAAAAAGTCATTCAAAGCGGAGATGAGTACGCTGTTGCGCTTTATGAAGAGTATAATAAGACGGTAATGACCGCTTATCCTTTCTCCGACGATGAGATTAAATCTATTTTAAGCTATATCAAAGTAGAATCTAACAAAGCTCCCGTTCAGGCAGTGGTTGCGGAAGGCGGCGAAGGTGGAGAAGCTGTCGCAGCATCAGGCGGCGTTTCAGAGCAATACCTTACTGCAGTAGTGGTCATTTTGATAGTAGTACTACTGTTAATCCTCGTGACATTAGTCTTAGTAATTAATGTATTAAAGAAATACGCTTCAGGAAACAAAGAACTAAGTGAAGCTGACGCTGAGTTGGTAGGACAAAAGTTCGATCTTCTAGCATTTGCGAAAAGCGACTCATTCATCGGCTTGGTGGTCTTCATCTTTACAGCGGTAGTTTTGAAAACAGCTATTGACGGGGCTTTCACTGTAGGTGTGCAGCAAGGATATCAACCAACACAGCCTATCGCTTTCTCACATAAAATTCACGCTGGTCAGTACGAGATTGATTGTCAATACTGTCATACAGGTGTGAGAAAGTCGAAATCAGCTAATATTCCTTCAGCAAACATCTGTATGAATTGCCATACAGCGATTAAAACAGAATCTCCTGAGATTCAAAAAATCTATGCAGCGATCGATTATGATCCTGGTACTGGCGAATATGGTAACAACACGCAGCCTATAGAATGGGTTCGGGTACACAACCTACCTGATTTGGCTTATTTCAACCACTCACAGCACGTGCAGGTCGGTGGACTGGAATGTCAAACTTGCCACGGACCTATTGAAGAAATGGAAGTGGTGTATCAACATTCAGAACTTACCATGGGCTGGTGTATCAATTGCCACAGAGAAACTAATCTAAATACTAAAGGAAATGACTACTACACCAAGTTGGTGGAGTTGCATAGTGAAACCTCCAAGCAGCCGATGAAGGTTGAAGATAATGGAGGTTTGGAATGCTCAAAATGTCATTATTAATCCTTGCACTTGGAACGATCTATGAATTCAAATAAGAAATACTGGAAAGGGTTAGAGCAGCTTCAGAATACACCTGAATTTGCTGAAAGAGCTAATAAAGAATTTCCAGAGCATTTGCCTCTAGAGAACGAAGCAGGTGAAGGAACCAATAGGAGGGATTTCCTTAAGTTAACGGGCTTTGGAATCGGTGCTGTTTCTCTAGCAGCTTGTGAGGCTCCTGTGAGAAAAGCCATTCCTTGGGTGAAAAAGCCTGAGGTCATTGATCCAGGTGTTCCTAACTACTACGCCACCACTTTCGTGAGTGGAAGCGATTACCAAAGTGTGGTAGTAAAAACACGTGAGGGTAGACCTATCAAGGTGGAAGGCAATACTATGTCTGAAATCAGTGGTGGAGGAACTACACCTCAGTCTGAAGCTTCAGTACTTTCGCTTTATGACAAGCAAAGATTTACAAGTCCGCAAAAAGATGGTGCGGCGACTACTTGGGATGAAATAGACAAGGCGGTAAAAGCCTTGCCTGCTTCAAGTAGAATAGCGATAGTTTCCAACTCTATCGCAAGTCCTAGTACTTTAAAAGCATTAGACCTCTTTAAAGCGAAGTTTGCAGCAAGTAGGCATGTTGCTTACGATCAAGCCTCTTTTAGTGGTTCACTTGATGCCAATACCGAGAGTTTCGGTGTAAGAGCGTTGCCAACATATGATTTCAGCAAGGCGGAGACAATCGTTTCCTTCGGAGCTGACTTCCTTGGCGCTTCATCGTCTAGTGTATCTAATAACAAGCAATTTGCAGCTTCAAGAAGACTAGGAGATGGCAAGAAGACAATGTCAAGGCTCTATGTCTTTGAGAGTAATCTTTCCCTGACAGGAGCGAATGCTGATTATAGAATGCCAGTTTCTGCTTCAGAGCAGGACAAATTCGTCCTCGCCCTCTATGAAGCAATAGTAGAAGGAGCTTCTCCAAAGAATGAAAACTTGAAGAAGGTAGTTGCAGACCTGAAAAAGTCTGGCAGTTCCTTGGTACTATCAGGTAGCAATGACAAGAATGTTCAACTCCTTGTTAATGCCATCAATTCCACTTTAGGTAACTATGGTACTACCATTGATATGTCCGTGGCGGATATGACCAAGTTTGGCAGTGATCAGGATTTTAGAACTTTCGTCGCTGACCTGAAAGCCGGGAGCATCGATGCAGTATTCTTCATTAACTGTAATCCCGTCTATGATCATGCGTTGGGTGGTGAATTAGCTTCTTCTCTTTCAAAAGCTAAGTTCACGCTATCTACAGCTGACAGACCTGATGAAACAAATGCTGGTGTTCAATACATCGCACCAGATAATCATTATTTGGAATCATGGAATGATTTCCAATTGACTTCAAAGCATTACTCACTTTCTCAACCTACTATCTCTAGAATCTTTGACACCAGACAGTTGCAAGATTCATTCTTGAGTTGGGCAGGAGAAAATGTGTCTTATTACGATTTTATCAGAACCAACTGGGAATCTGACATAATGCCTTTGTCTTCAGAGGCTTCAGATTTCGATTTGTTCTGGGATGAGTGCTTACACAATGGTGTATTCGCGAGCTCTACTGAAGCAAACGAAGTGGCATTCACAGACACTTCCGCAGGAGCCAAAGCTGCTGTAGCTAGCAAAAAGTCAGGAAGTGGTTTGGAGTTGGTGATTTATCAAAATGCAGCTTTAGGAAATGGAGCTCAAGCCAATAACCCTTGGTTGCAAGAGATGCCAGATCCTATTACAAAGGCATGTTGGGATAACTACTTAACAGTTTCTCCTCAACAAGCAGAAGAGTGGGGGATTGTTTTTGGTGACATGGCCACTCAAACCGTAAACCTAAAAGTAGGCGGAAAGACGGTAGAAGTTCCGGTTATGGCTCAGCCAGGCCAAGCTTATAATACAGTTGGATTGGCTTTGGGTTATGGAAGAACGAAAGCTGGAAAGGTAGCTGATGGAGTAGGAGTAAATGCTTATCCTCTATTGGCTTATGATGGTGAGACCATCACCAATAAAATTGTTTCTGGCGTAAGTGTTGAGCCTGTAGGAACTGAATACCGAATAGCTCAAACGCAGACTTCTCAGACTTACATGGGAAGAGAAACTGTGATTCAGGAAACTGTTCTAAAGAGCTATCAAGAAGATCCTCAAGCAGGTCGTAATTTCCCTAAAATTGCTACCTCGGAAGGATTTAAGAAGCCACAAGCTGTTTCACTGTGGAAAGGACACGAATATGCTAACCACCATTGGGGTATGGCTATCGACCTTAATGCTTGCACTGGTTGCGGTACTTGTACGGTAGCTTGCCAAACTGAAAACAATATTCCAGTTGTAGGTAAGCAGGAGGTATTAAATAGGAGGGAGATGCACTGGATCAGAATTGATCGGTACTACAGCCACAACCCTGAAGACCTTACTGATAACCAAAAGAACGCGCGATCATTCACAAAACCAGAATTTGCGGCGGTTGAGAACCCTGAGGTTACCTTCCAGCCAATGATGTGCCAGCAGTGTAACAACGCACCTTGCGAGACGGTATGTCCTGTTGCTGCTACAACACATAGTTCTGAAGGACTTAATCAAATGACTTACAACAGGTGTATTGGTACAAGATATTGTGCTAATAACTGTCCTTACAAAGTCAGAAGGTTCAACTGGTTCAAGTATCATGACAATGATAAGTTTGATTCCAACCTTGCCATGAATAACGATCTAGGCAAGATGGTATTGAACCCTGATGTTACGGTAAGAGCGAGAGGTGTTATGGAGAAATGTACTTTCTGTGTACAAAGAATCCAGGCAGGAAAGCTCGAAGCGAAGAAAGAGAAGAGAAGACCAGTAGATGGTGAAGTGACTACCGCCTGTGCAAGTGCTTGTCCTTCAGAAGCTTTAGTATTCGGTGATATGAAGGATCCTGAAAGCAAAATCTCTAAAGTATTGAAAATCAAGTCAATGGATAAAGGGGTTGAGGCACAGGAGCCAAGAGCTTATCACGTACTTGAGGAATTAAGAGTCATGCCAAATATTTGGTATTTGACTAAGGTTAGAAATAAAGATGAGGTGAAGAAGGCTGAAACAGCTGACTCTCACGCATAGAAGAAAAATAGAATTTTATGACGTCAGAATCTGTAATACGAGACCCCCTAATTACCAACGGTAAGACACTCCATGATGTCACCGAAGATATTGCGGGCAGAGTAGAGGAAAAACCTCACAAAACATGGCTTTTGGCCATGGCTGTTTCATTGTCATTACTATTTGTTGGCTTTCTGGCAGTTGCTACCCTTTTATGGGAAGGAATTGGCGTTTGGGGTCTGAACAAAACGGTAGGATGGGCTTGGGACATCACCAACTTCGTATGGTGGGTTGGTATCGGTCACGCTGGTACACTTATCTCCGCTGTATTATTGTTGTTCCGTCAGAGATGGAGAATGTCAATTAACAGAGCCTCTGAAGCCATGACAATCTTCGCTGTAATCTGTGCGGCAATGTTTCCTGTTCTTCACATGGGACGTCCTTGGTTAGGATTCTACTGGGCATTGCCATTACCTAATACATTCGGATCACTTTGGGTGAATTTCAACTCACCGCTTTTGTGGGATGTGTTTGCGATCAGTACTTACTTCTCAGTATCACTGGTATTCTGGTACATCGGTCTTATTCCTGATTTTGCTACGATTAGAGACCGAGCGACAAATAAAATTGCAAAAGCGATTTACGGCGCACTAAGTTTTGGATGGACTGGAGCAGCCAGAACATGGAACCACTATGAAACAGTGGCCCTGGTATTGGCTGGTTTGGCAACGCCACTTGTACTTTCGGTACATACCATCGTATCGTTTGACTTTGCTACTTCAGTAATACCTGGATGGCATACGACAATTTTCCCACCTTATTTCGTGGCAGGGGCGATTTTCTCAGGTTTTGCGATGGTATTGACGCTCCTTTTGGTAACGAGGAAGGTTTATAAACTGGAAGATTACATTACTATTCAACACATAGAGTTGATGAATATCGTCATAATCATCACAGGATCAATAGTTGGTATAGCCTACATCACTGAGCTTTTCATAGCTTGGTACTCTGGGGTTGAAGCAGAGCAGTATGCATTCTTGAATAGAGTGAGTGGACCTTACTGGTGGGCATATTGGTCTATGATGACTTGTAATGTGATCTCTCCCCAGCTATTCTGGTTTAAGAAAATTAGAACTAACCTGGCAGCGACATTTGTGTTGTCAATTGTGGTAAACATCGGGATGTGGTTTGAGCGATTCGTAATTATCGTTACCTCATTGCACAGAGATTTCCTACCATCAAGCTGGGCGATGTTCTACCCGACGATTTATGACATTGGAGTGTACATCTTCACTTTCGGATTGTTCTTTACTGCGTTCTTCTTATTCGCCAAGTTCTTCCCTGTGATTAACATGGCTGAAGTGAAGAGTATCGTGAAGGCGACCGGTGAAAATGTGAATAAGCCAGCAGGAGTAACATCTGGTACCACTGAAAAAGAATTAGCATAATTATGTCAGCAGGCGAAAAATATCTGTGCGGTGTATATGAGGACGAAGATGTGCTTATGTCCGCAATCAAGAATATAAGAGAAGCTGGGGTTAAGATTGACGAAGTTTATTCTCCTTATCCTGTACATGGTCTAGAGCATGCTTTAGGATATAAGAGATCTAACATGTCTATTGCGGCCTTCCTATTTGGCTTATTAGGAACCTCACTGGCATTGACGATGCAGATTGGTATGATGGGTGTGGATTGGCCGATGATCATCGGTGGTAAAGATTATATCCCTTTTCCCTCATTCGTTCCTGTGACCTTCGAGCTTACGGTGCTATTAGCTTCATTTGGGATGGTTGGGACATTTATGGTCTCAAGTAACCTAAAGCCTTGGGGTAAGCCAAGAATATTTGACCTAAGAATTACAGATGATAAGCACGTAATGGCCATTGATTTGGATGCTAACGCGATGGATCAGTCATCTATTAAGTCTTTGTTAGAAACAAATGGTGCTTCAGAAGTAAACGAGAAAAATTTCGATGAATAAGATCAAGCCTACTTTTTACAATCTCGTTGCGGCAATTGCATTGTCGACTATCATTGTCGGTTGTGCTGCATCAGGTGATAATCCTGGTTTGGAGTATGCTCCACAAATGTATCACTCCACTCCATATGAGCCCTTGACGCAAATCACAGATGAGTCTCAGGGATCTTGGTTGTCTTCTACAGAAGCTGAAACCCATGGAGAGTTTTATAATAGTAATCCTTATAATCCTCATCGCATGAATATGCGAGAGCCTGTAGCGAATACCATTGCCAGATCGAAGTATCTTCCTAATCATATTGCTAAAGAGGATTATGAAACGGCTGAAGCCCTTTTGACTAGCCCTCTGGATTCTGCTGATGCTACCGTATTAAAAGATGGTAAAATCTTATATGAGAGATTTTGTGAACATTGTCATGGCGGCAAAGGCCAAGGCGATGGTTCAGTAGGGAAAGTTTACAAAGGGGTTACCTCCTATACATCTGCTGCCGTAAAGGACAAGAAAGCAGGTCATATTTTTCATGTTATTACTCACGGAAAGGGGAGAATGGGTGCTCATGCTTCTCAAATCAGTGTTGAAGATCGATGGAAGATCGTGAGTTATGTTCAGACTTTACAAAAACAATAATCTAACACTGTGGAGATAGTAGAAGAAAAATACGATTTTACCGCAAAGACCAAAAAGAACCTATTCATCTTTATTGGAGTAGGTATCTTATTAACGGTCATTGGAATCATTTCCATGAACATGGGCGGTCACCATGGTGAAGAGGCGGCACATGGCGGCCATGCTTTTCATTGGTATCAAAGACTTTATGCCAATATTTGGATTAACAATGTCTTCTTTGCTGGTATTTCAATCATAGGCGTAGCATTTTTTGCTATCCAATATGCAGCACAGGCAGGTTGGTCTGTAGGTCTGAAAAGAATTGCTTTTTCATTTGGTTCTTGGTTACCTATTGCTGGTATTTTAATGTTTGTTTCATTTTTCATAATGGGGCATGACATTTTCCACTGGACGCATCACTCACTATATTTGGAGTTTTTGGAAGACGGATCTAGAAATCCTGAATTTGATTCAATTATCAATGGTAAGAAGGCTTTCTTTTTCTGGCCAATGGAGGATCATCCTTCTGTTCCGGTTTTCTTCTTAGCAAGAATGGTCATCTTCTTTGGTATATGGTACTTCCTCTTCAACAAGTTGAGAGGATTGGCAATGAAAGAAGATATCGAGGGTGGGACAGACAGATGGTACCAAATGAGAAAATGGTCAGCGATCTTCTTAGTAATCTTTGCTGTTTCTTCTTC
>CAZZHO010000096.1:0-16340 GCA_964653795.1 uncultured Roseivirgaceae bacterium
ACGGCTCGTCTAACAAAATCCCCAGACTGTGACGTATGTAGTCCGGCCCTTTTTGCCAACCCCTTATTTCAAAGCCCTCTTCCTGTATTTCTCTAATGCTCTTTGGCTCCGCACTATCCGCCCAGCCCTCATCAAAGGCGGGAAAAATCCCTCGTTCGACTAAGGCATCAGCAAGCATTCTATTTGTAAGTCCCTTTTTATAAAACAACTCATCAAATATTCTTCTACCATTATGCCTGTATAGCGCCACTGCCGCACTGGGGTCATTGGTAAAGCCAAAATCCAAACCATAGCCGAGTCGTAAGGCTTCCTTCGGTAATTCATCCAAGATCTGCCAATTAGTAAAAACCAGTCCTTCAAGGTTCCCTTTTTGACCTTCACCGTATACCACCCACCAGTTCGCCCAATACTTACTTTTGATATTCTCATCAGTATCAGGAACACCTGTTTTATGCTTTTTAGGATCATGGTAAGCCTTATCAAGTACCTTTTCTATTTGGAGTTTTACACCATCAGGCAGTCCTTCATTGTCTTTGTATGTAAGGGTCAGCCATTCAATATCTGGGTCCTCTTCACCTAATTCTGTATGACTCCAAAATTCATGTGTAGGATTGAAGTCTATATACTCCATTAAGCTTGTTCTAATACTCAACTGATAGTAAGTCTCGAAATCAATTCTATTCGCTTCGTTAACATAAAGAATATGCCTCCTAGGGCCTCTTACTTTATCTTCCTGGTCCACACTGAAAAACTCGATGTAAGAGCCATTTGAAAACGTGTAAGTCAGTAAAGTCCGGTTCCAGTGAGCATCTACATACCTTCCCGTTGCTTTCATGATTTTCAGAAAATCCTTAATAGCTCCTTTCCTCAAATGAGGTATACTTTCAGAAACCACACTGATTTCCAACCCTTCAGTACGTGCAGCTTTATCAATCAATACAGGTAAAATCCCGAATGTCTTACCCGCACTGGTACCTCCTGGGATGATATTGATTTTCTTATGAATTAGTTCACGACCACCTTCATCCATAGTCACTCTCGGCGGCCGCATCTTCAGGATCTTATTAATCGCAGTGGTTCTTTTGAACTCCACCTACCTACCCCACAAAAACTTCCAGCAACTAGAAACAAACATTACCGGACCCACTACGAAGCCTAATAAACTAGCGACCAACAAAACCAGTGGAGTACATACCCCTTTCAATAACTTCCTAACAATTCTCATCACGCCACCTTTTCCAATACCAGATTATTGTAGTGCCATTCCTGCCCATCTTTCCGGGTACTGGTTTTCATTTCGTTCCTTACAGTAAGACACACCATATTTCCCTTTTCAATGGTCATTACCATGTCCTTCTGTTTTGGCCTCACCTGTACAAACCATCTACCCTGCTCGTTCTCCACAATCAGATTCACCTGGTTCCTACCTTTCCCAGTCTTGGCCACACTCTTGTGCTCTACCTTCCCCTCAATTAGCATTTTTATGATATGTTAGATTAATGATTTTCTTCTGGATTCTGATCAGGGAAAAGTGGCTGTTCTTTATCCCCCTGCAGTATCTTCTTATCAGCCAGTCCTAATTTTCTTGCTATGATGTTGGCATTAAATGCCCCAACACTGGCCCCTTCAAATTGATGTTGATCTATAATTTGGTCCGCGCGTGTAATGACCTCAAAAAAAGCAGGGTAATCCCCTTCTCTGAATCCTTCCGCATGTTTCTCCATGTTTGCTCAGAAATGCCTAAGAAATTACAGAGACCAATTTGAGAGAATGGAGTCTCTTGGGGTAGCGCAAAAATTTTAGGTTCTTTACCATGCACTTCTTGCTTGTGCCATTTTCTTTCTCTTGTAGCCTTGAAGTATGCTAATACATCAGCCCACAGTACTTCGGGCTTTTCCTTATCATAAGCTAAAGGTCGGCCTAGTCTTTTAGCCTCCTTCGCTGTTTCAGATTCCAACTCATAGAATGGTACAACCTCTTCCATTTTCCAACTACACTTTTACCTCACTGAGGTACCAACAATATATTTTGAAAAGGTATGTTCGAAAGACGCTTCGAACCAGCAAAAACTTAATCCAAAGATAGCTATTTGTTACGCTACATTGAAATATTGGTTGGGAGGTTTAGGGGGTTCTTCATCATCACCTGTATAGTTCGGTGGCTTTGGGGGATCATCGTCCTCGCCAGTGAAACTTGATGGCGGTGGCGGCGGTACATTTCCATCATCTCCTCCTGTACCATTTAGAAAAGCATAACCATTTGGCGGCTTTGGCGGATCGTTTTCATCCCCAGTTAGATATGGTGGTTTTGTTGGTGGATCATCATCATCTCCAGTGTATACAAACATCCTAGGGGGCTTAGAAGGTGGGTCTTCGTCATCTGTGAAACCTGGCTCTTTTGAAGGAGCTTCATCGTCATCATCGGTCATAGTCACTTTTGGCGGCTTATTGTCAGGGTTGTCACCGTTATCTTCACCCCCAGTGTATATTGGTGGTGCGGCTGTCCCTGTTCCTCCGTTAGTCTCTCCTTCACTATTTCCTAGGGCAACAAAACCAAAGAACATAAACAATGCTAGTACTAGGAATCTCATGTAACGTAATTTACTAAATAACTTGCAACTCTGGCAGGAACAGCCTTCCGCTCCATCAACTTCGCTATTGAGTAGCCCAATATGGTTCCCAGGATAATTCCAAAAAGGAAGGCTTTGAACGGTTTGCTCATAATTGATCGATTAGTTATACATCTTGCTTTTCTGGTTCCACTTCAGCCACTCCATGAAGGAAAGGCCGGAATCCGCATCTAAATACTGTTGATACCTTCGCTGGCTTGCAGTCAATCTCGGCACTGTACCCATCCCGAGATATTCAATCTGATCAGTAGGATGATAGGGGCGTCGATGTGTTGCCTTTTCCCCGTCCAGTACCACCATAATGTACCCACCAGTTGAAGCAACGATTACTCCTTCTTTCTCTCCTTTATATCGGATTCGCCTGCCTCTCTCTGCTGGCACTCCGTAGTGTTTTTGGATGTAGCTAAAATCTTGCATCAGATACGATCCTAAATTGAGGCTAAGTCAAACTCTTCAAATTCTGGTGACCAGTTTTCTATTTTGCCCGATGCATCAATTTTCATGATGATATAGTCACCAAATCCATCGCCTCCAGGTGCAAGCATGGTAGGCACATATTCGTTCTCCAGGCTCACCACGCATTGACCTTGGTCGTCATACAAATGGTAGCAGCCGCTATCACATACTTTGTAGTGAACATCTGCTTCTTCTCCTTCCTTCCAGTTGATTATTACACCACTTTCAACATCAATCTCTGGCTTCCAAAGACTCCCTGAACGGCATGGAATAAATAGCCCCTCCGTATCTTCTTCTCCGTTGACCGTGGTATCCTCCCAATACCTCACACCCGCTTCTACCTTGAGTGTTTTTATGTCAAATTCTTTGGTTACTGTCAATTCTACTTGCATATCGTTAATTGCTTATATAATCAATTTTCGGAACCCCAGTTCTTAATCAGCTCAATTAGAAAGTAGATACTTGCAATTGCCAGTACCCAAGAGAATCCGATTAACTCCTGATTACCAGTATCACCGGCTGTGTTAGCCAATTGCACAGCTCCGTAGTTAGAAAGTCCAAATGCAACTGCTCTTATTATTTGTAATGCTATCTTGTTCATATTCTTTTTTCTCTTAAAGTTAGCCGTGATCAAAATGATCATTTTCTAAAAGTGATTTTAAGTCCTTGAGGAAGATCATTCTTTCGGTGATCTGAATAGCCAATTGATCTTTGACCATCTCTTCTTCTGTGTGTGCGTAGCAAGCTCGATCTTCCGCTAATTGCTTGCCATACTTATTGATTAGATATAGTAGATGCTCTTTCATATATGATCAAAATTTGAGTCTCTCTTTAAGCCCATCTTCTGCCTGACTACAGATAAAATCCGCTAGATGATGAGCTTGTATTTTATGGTTCAGGATGTAAATACTCTTGTCAGTTCTTGAGTATCCATGAACCCTTTAGTTCCTTCCTTTTCCCAGATTCAACCGTAATCTGGAAGGTTATCTTGTTTGTTATATCATTCGCCATTACGATCCTAATTTGATTTTGATTCTGGGTATTCGGCCATGCAATACATAAATGTTCCGACGGTCGCTACCATCAGTACAATTGTGAGAACCCAATCTTGGCCATTATTTGGATCGAGGTATTCGTAGATCAAATACTCCACCAAATAGACTAGTGTAAGTAGTGTTATTGATATTCTGATATTCTTCATTCTATCGATCCTTAAATGATTTCCTCCTGAGCCAATCTTTCTGACGCTTCCTCTTGAGCGTAAACCCTTTTAGGGGTTGTTCCTGCCTTCACCTTTAGGTTCCAATCACCTACAGAGATTGCAGCTTTTCTGTCATTAATGGTCTTCCATATTTCTTCAAGCTTCTCCTCTGAAAAAGCTTCCTCACTCATGGCCCTCATTCTTTTCTCAAGAAGCTTCTTGGCCAGCTCTGGAGTTACCTCGAAATCGTCGCCAAACCATGCAGCTTGACCAATGTTGCCTTTGAATTTTTGTGTGTAGTATCTCATATCGTTATTTGGTTATTGGATCCAATTTTGAGGTAAGCTTTTGTATTCGTTGAATCTCCAGTTCTATTTCAGACTTTCGATTCTCTAATTCCTTGATAGTCCTAACTGGATCATTCTCGTGGTTCCAGCCTTTCAAGATCACTTCATCACCATCATTCCAAGACGCACCGACATCGACTCGATGATTGCAATTTTTACATTCACCAAAGGCGACATTGAATGATGAATATCCGCAGTTGACAAGGTTGATGTCATCACATCCACATTTGATACATGGAGTGACTTTGAGACGTCTGGTTTTGGTTTCGTTTACTTCAATGAATGCCATGATTATCGATCATTTACGGATACCGTGCGCCTTCAAAAAACTTATGCGGTCTAGCTCGGCAGCGATGAGCGCGCCAGCAATCTTCAACCGCTCTTCATGTGGCTTTCCCACCATCTTTTCCCATACCTTCTGATCCCATCCTGTAGGGGTACATGCTGTAGGGTCCCACTCTTCAATATTCTTAAAGGCAAGACAACTTGCAGCGAATGAAAGTTGATCATTGCAGTTCATATTGGCATCCTCAACGACTGTCCTAGAGTGCTTTTCTAATTGTTCTTTTCGCTCTTTAGCGATTAATTCTATTCCTGTCATGATTTCAGTTTTTTGGTTATTGGATCAATTTTTGAGAAGAGGTTAAGGCGATCGTAATTCACGATCAGCACTTCCATCTTCCGGTTTTTAATATTCTGTCTTTCCTTAATTGGGATCACTTCAAATCCCCTCTTTGCTGATTCCTCCATTATCAGAGGATGGTTAAATTCGCTCATTGCACAGTTCAATCCCGAATTGCTCATTATGTCCAAGCAATCAATGGTGTCATCTGCGGTCCACTTTGGTACTCTGTAGTAGTGGTCAGTGTCTAGGTAGATCGGATCCAAATAGACAAAAGCATCTCTCTCTGGAATCAGCTTTTTGCTGAAAGATATTTTCGGTATTACCTCACGGAAGTCTAGGTTGGTAATCTTCTCATTTTTCAATGCTTCGAATGTCTTCTCAATATTGCCTAGTAGAAGCTCTTTTGTGTTGTCAATAGACAATCTTAAAGTGTCACCCTTACCTAAATAGGTGAAGTTTGAGAGTAGTAAGAATCTAAGAGCTTTTTTGATAGGATCTTGGAAAGTCTGATTCTTCCATTTCTTCACTAGACTTGAGGAAATAGGCATCATCTCTATTGCTTTCGAAAGCGTGTGACGATCGCTGCAGACTACTTCGTATAGGTTAGTGACATCATCATCAAAGTCGTTCAGGATATGATACCTGGATCTGGGCATATTAAAGAAAGCTCCTCCAGCTCCAAAGAATAATTCAATGCGCATCTTGTGTTGGGGAAAGTAGCCCCACAGCTCCATTGCGATCGATGATTTATTTCCTAACCTAGTCAGCATTCAAATGATCATTTTGAGGAACTAGCCTCATTTAGTTTCTCTTCAATTCTTTTTAGCCCTGGCATTGGGGAAATACCCGATGTTTCACCGTGAGCTGCACAGAAATTTCGGAGCAGAATTCCCTTATCTGCTCCTGTCTTTTCATGCATTTCCTTCAAGCCCAGGTAGCAATTCGGAAACTTCTCTTTTACCTTATCCCAATTCATAATCACGCAACTTTTGAAGCTCTCAATACTGGACACATAGAATACTTACCAAGAGGGTTCACTCTTTCCTCATTGCTGAAGATGAATATTCTACATGTCTTGGTTTCTTTTTGACCATCCACTTTCAAGGTGACAGTCTTAGCAGTTCTTTTCACCACCTTACATGATGTTTTCATATCTGCATCTGTGATCCATCCCATGTTGTAAGTTTTTCCGGTTTCAAAGCTTGTCATCGTCGTATTGTTTAATTGATTACGATGTAAAGGTAACATATAGATTACTATACAACAAATAAATAGTAACTTATTTGTTACTTTTTCTATATTTGTTGCATGGAAAACGGACATGAACGACTGAAGGAGATGAAGAAAGGGCTTAAGAAGCTCGGCGGCGCTGGAAACAATGCCGAAATAGCGGAGCTCTTGGAGAGTACGGAGAACTCGGTAAAGAATATGAGTCAGCCTAACAAGAAGCTCACTAATGCCCTGATTGGATTGATAAACATGTATGAAAAGTATGTCCGTCCTCATGTGCCTAAATGATCATTTTCTGGTTATTGCTCCAAATCCATATCCTGCCAAAAAGCAGAAGACGAGAAATATTCCAAATACTATTGTTTCCATTTTACCGATCGATTAATTAGATTCTTGATATAATTCGCTTGCGAAGGGACAGTCCCAATCACAGTACTCTGTGCCAACATTCATGCACCCTTCATATCCTTGGCCCTGACCACAGTTGTCAATAGCTTCCTGGTATTCATCCTCCCAATCATCGCCATCGTAGTCATCCTCATGATCATCGAAGTACCCCATTTCCCACATGACCTCTGCCTCACTCATCTGGCGGTAACACTGAACACCATCTATCAACTTAGGCCGCACAGAATTGCGGCATTTGGTGCACACTACATGTACTTCAACTTCATCTCTTTCGGCATCAATCATTTCGACAGCTTCACCATCAACTTCACCGCATTTGTTACACAGATATATAGCTTTCAAATCATGCATAATGATCGATTTACAAAACGGCCTTAATGCCTATATCTTCATTTTCAAAGTCCAGCACAATTGGTTGCTCTACTAATTGCTCGAGCACCACAACGAGCTTCCTAAACTTGTAGGTATCTATCTGGCTAACCATTTCTCCGGTTTGCACAGTACCTCCAAGTTCATGTTCGTCATCAAGCAGCATTCCATGTTCATTCCAATACATGGAAACCTCTGCGTCTAAAGATTCATTTTCATTGCTGAGTAATCCGTTTAGGACCTCAAGTGCTAGTTTTGAACTACAAATTATCTTCATGATATATGATCGATTTAAAAGAATGCCTGCTCATTAAGATCTGAGACCTTAAGTCCGGCTTCCCTGATTACAATTTTTTTATAGTCAATTCCTACTAAGTCAGGATTCTCATGAGGCACGTACTCACACAAATACCACTCAGCTTCTTTGCCCGTAAAGGCATGTGTATTTTTCTTCCATTGCTTTCCTATGGTTGTTCCTGTTGGTATGCTGGAACTGTACTCCTTAAGTACTTTGAATGCCTCTGGAGTCAATGCTATATGCTCTTCTCTAAGTGCCATTATCATTTAATTAGTCATTGGGCAATCGAATAAGCAATGCTCGGAGCCGGCCCAATCACAGTCTCCATTTCCTGACATGTGGCACTCATCTTGGAATTGTTCTTCCTCAAATCGCTCACATGCGTATTCAATAATTTCACCACAATTGGTGCATATGATATTCTCATTTTCGTCTTCGTCTCGGTCAAATGGGTGGTGCTTACAATCAGGCATTACCATCCAATTTTGGGAAATGATGATTGATGAAGGCATCTACTGAACCTGATATAAGATCAGTGCCATATTCCTCGTGGAGATAAGATCCATAAGCTTTGAGAATTGAATATGTGCGCTCCCTATGTAACTCGTTCATAGCTATTATTCTCTCCTGTTCGAGGCGCGCCAACTTTTCCCTGAACTGTTCTTCAGTCATAGGATTTTCTAAGTTTATTGTGAATTCACTTTCCATTTCTAATTCCATCAATTTCCGGCACAATCGCCTTTTAATATTTTCACTTCTAATTCCAGCTTCTCCTTAGTAAGCTGTTCTATCTCGATACCCGAACTGACACTGTAGCCATATTCCAATACCAGATGAATTGACATGCATGCAATTCCGATGAGCACTCCGAAAAACATGTTAAGCACCATCCTCAAAACCCTCTTTTCATCTTTATTTCCCATTGCTCAAATGATCATTTAATCTTTACTCTATACTTCTTTCTTCTTTTCCCTTCTGCTTGAGCTTGAGCAAGGGTGATAGGAAGTCTATCCGTCTTAGTCTCAATCACTCGTATATTCCTGAATCTCGATAAGCTGTAGGCTTCAACTACTTCATCAGTGACTACAATTGACCTGTTTACCCATTCCATACCATTGTGGAATTCGAAGGTGATTCTCTTACCTAAATTCTTTCTGAAGGTCTCTTTAGCGGCCCAATTCACCAGTCTGTAGTATGTAGCCCTGGTGACGTTGTGCGTTTCCAATATGTAGGGGACCGATAACTCACGATCCAAGTGAAGCCTAAGCAGCACAAAAGCTTTCTTCTGATTCTCTTTTGTAGGTCCTTTAGGTCTTCCTCCGAAGTGACCCTTCAATCTCGCCGCTGCTAGACCTGCATTAGTTCTCTCAACAAGTACGCTTCTTTCGAATTCTGCTAGAGCTGCTATTATGTAAAACAATACTCTACCTAGTGGTGTCCTGGTATCAATCTGCTCTGTGATGCTGACAAAATGAATATTTCGTTCATCAAACAAGCAGACCAAGTTCACTAGATCTTTCATGGATCTTCCTAGCCTGTCAAATCTCCAAACCACAATCACATCCCCCTCTCTGGCATATGCTAGCAACTTGTCACGCTCTGGTAGTTTTTTGTAGGCTGACTTCTTTTCGTAAAAGAGCTTCTTACATCCGTATTCCTTCAACGCATTCACTTGCAATGCATGGTCTTGATCTTTAGTACTGACCCGACCGTAACCGATGAGCATACCTACTTCTCTGGTTTGTCCAGTCTCATTAATCGGTTCCCTCCTAGTTTTTAAGACTAACCCCATTGATACTAGTTTTTGAGACAGAGGCCCCGGTGTAAAATAAAAAGTCCATTTCTCCTTGTGTAAGGGGTTCATTTCTCTCTTCCTTTTGCTTGATGGAATGAATCTTTGCAATTGTCTTCACAGAATACTGGTCACTTTTTCCAATGGTCTTCGTAATTGGTGCCACCTCTTTTATTCAGGCTTTTCCTTATCACCTGAATAGCATCAGCCATTCCAATCTTGACCTCTTCAAGTCTTCCTAGTAGAAAAATCCTTTGTTCTAAAGTATCAGTATCAATCAGATCATTCATCAGTGATTCGTGTCGTTGCTTGAATGCTTCCGTTACCTCTTTCTCCATCCCCCCTCTATTTTTTCAACCTCCAAAGCTTCTTCCCAGTCGTACTATTTGGATCATCTTCATCTGTGATTTTGAAATCCTTCTGCTGCAATGGGTTGCTAGCATCATTGTGAATCTTCATGACCTGCTCGTAGGAATACAACCTTTCTTTTTTTCTTTTTTTCTTTAATAAAGGGTACCCCTTAGGGTAAGAAATATCACCTTTTTGGACTAGTCCATCTAGTTTATCCTTCAGTCCTGTGGTTAAGGTAAAACCCTCCTCACGCATGAAAACAAATACGTTCTTACCTCCTTTTTTGCCGTTGCAAGTCTCACATGCAGGCACCTGGTTACGCTCTATTTTCTTACCGCCTTTGGATTGGGGTACAATTTCATCTATCACCAATTCATGCTCATCGAAGATGCCGCCGCAGTATTGACATTTGTGGCCATACCGCTCTTTCATTTCTTGGGCTTTCGACTTTTGACGCACACTTACATCATAGCCTATCACCTTAGCAACTCCTTCTATAAAGTTTTGCAGCTGCGGATCCATCCCCTTGAAAATCATCAAATCAATAAGACGGGTGTCAATTGTAATATATCCTTCATTACCCGTTACTTCCTCCAAAAACCATTCTCTTGTTTCTGGCCTTAGAGCAATAAGCTGGAGTATCACAGGATAGAATTTATTGGCAACCATGCGCACCTTTCCTTTACTGCTACAATACTTGAAGAGTATGGAAGGAGTGAGCCAAAAGCGCCTTCCTTTGTCGATAAGTCTAGCTCGTTGTTTTCCGTCTTTATTCAGCTCTTGTACAAATTCCTCTATTGATAGGTCATCAGCAGTCACCAATTTATCCGGCCACCATTCATCGCAGAATCGGTCTAAATCCCATTCCCATATCCCTATTAAGTCATCATTCATGTGATAAAACACAAACAATGCCTTGTAGTGACCAGGCAAGGATCTAAACCATTTCTGATTCATGATATTCGAATCAAATGGCTTCTTTTTATACATTCCTATCCGCTTTCAACTCCTCCTTCTTCCCAAAGACCATATTCGCATAGTGCCGATCTCTTCTGGCTCCGAATTCATACAATACTGCATTACCCTTCTTAGGCTTCAAGTCAGTCGTTGGTATATAGGTGGATTATGCTTTTGTGATAAAATAACAAGCGGTAAAAATGAAGACAGAAAGGATTTCTTTCAGCACCCAGCAGTCACACTTGCGCTTGCTAAATCCTGCGTTCTCCAGCAAACTCAGCTGCTTAACTTTCCGCTTCCCCGTATTTTCCATTTAGCACCCTGTCAACCCTTTCACCCTTCGCCTCATTCATACATTCTTTCCAGAATTCTGCAATTGCTGGCCATGAATAACCTTCTTTCACCAGCTCATCATTGACAGCCATTACACGGGCCTTAATGTCCTTCATTTTGGGTTCTCCCATGATTTAGCTTGACTTTTCTGGTTTGATTAGCCCATTCTGTATCCCCCATTTCTTAGCCTCCGATATGGTTGATTTGCTGCCCCCACCCCGAAAGTCCAGAATCTGACCGTGTGTTAGACCTTGATTGATCAAATCACAAATCTCTCGATACTTCCGCTCTTTCTCCTCCTTGGTCATTCTTGGTACACTTGTCTTTTGTGTACCAACTTGTACTGTACTCTTTTCTGTACCGGTACCCTGTACTACTACATGGTGCGATACTATTATTATCAAAGCTGGTACCGTGACGCAAATACAAATACTTGGTAATGTCTTCCAACTCCATTCCACCAATGACAGCTTATAGTTGTACAATGACAGTACAAAACTGACGGAACCGAAAAGTACACTTATCCATGTCTTATTCTTCATCGCAAAGTACATCATGCTTATTTCGAGGAAAACCGCGAAGAACACACCAAGGGCTATACTCACACGGAAGTCCCAAACTGTACTCTTTAGTACCTCTTCAAATGATACCAGGTCAGCAACGGTCAACGCAATATGTGGTGTACTGACCGTCAGTACCAGTACACATACAGCTATCAGTACAGTTTCCGGCTTCTCTATTGTCTCCAGTACACTCATGTATCGCTATTCAGAAGTTATCGTCACATCATGCTCCGCCATCACCTTCTTCAAGGATCTCACAGAAGCATTCAGTGTCATTTGGCTATCCTCTTCAGTTAAGGGCCTCTCTCCAACTTTCACGCCCCTGTCATTGTATTTTACTACGATGCTATTTTCATCATCCGGTACATAGTATATCTTCCCAGTGGTACTAAATCCACCCTCCATCAAAGCATTCACGATCACCTTTTGACGCTCATTCAAGCTTTTCTTTTCTTCTTTCAGTTTAGAGGTCAATTCATCTATCTCATCTGATATTTCCTGAATCTTCACACCGTTCTCCGCATGCTCCTTCTTAGTGTCTATGATTTCCTCCTCAGTAAATGGATTGAGATAAACTTCATTTCGTACACGTATACACTCGTTTTCTAATTGCTCCTGCACTTCCGCATCATTGAGACCTTCCCATCTTTCTTCAATAGCACTCATATTAGAATTTCATTTTTTACTAATCAATGATCTGATTTTATCAATAATGTGTAATGGCCACGATATGATGTAGGTAATCAAAACTATCTCCTCTTTTAATAAAGGGTCAATGTCACCCCAATTCTCCTGAATTACGTGATCAACAGCCGCCCCATCGTCACACAAGTAAAATATGCCTCCTATTAGCGTCCATGTTGTTATTAATGCTTCAATAGCACTCATATTACCCCTTGTTATCAGTTATCAATTCCTTTTTAGTGTTGTTCCAGAATTTCGGTTGGTAGCCCTGCACACTGTAGCCTCTCCGCTGCAGTTCCTTTCTAAGGCTTAGATATTCACCCATCGGTAGGTCTGTCACTAATAGATCCACACTCTGGCTACTCACACCTCTAACACTTTAAAATCCTCCACCAAATCATTGTTGTATCGCTTTGGCCCCTTCATTCCTTCAAACTTCACTTCCTGGAAGTTGCATTTGGTCTCAAACTCATAGTGGCCGCCCTTCCTTATTTGCTTCACCTTCTGAGGATCCTTCAGCAACTTGTCTGATAGCTTTATCTCTTTTGTTTGCCTCTTGCCATCCTCATACCAAGCTATCAGCACAAATACCTTGTCACTCCCATCACTTCGCTTTCGCTCTACTTGGCCCCTGTAGTTCATTCTTCCCGCACGTCTACGCCCATCACAAACCTCAATTTGTTGCGAACCTTTTTCAACTCTTTCCTCAACACGTCCTTAGTCATCTCGTACATTGGTCGATCAGCAATATCTGTTTCAAGCGTCTCTTCAAACTCTTTGAGCTCTCGATAGTGCTGTTCGTTGAGTTCTCTTCTTTCAGCTTCATCCCTCACCCATACCCAGGCCACATTTCGGCAATCAGTAGACACATTCAGTCCATTCACACCCACCTTGATATAACCCATCAATTGCAGCTCACTGGTCCTTCCTGTTACCTGGTTTATATTCCACCCTAAGAATTCCGCTATTTCCTTATTGGTGATAGGTCCATGCACCTTGATCACATCCAGAACGATACGCCTGTTTTTGGTGATAGTGGTTTGCTTCTGTTTGTAGGCTTGGTTCCTATTCGCTTTGGTTATCGTTTCCATCTCTCCCTACTTTTTCCTTTTTTCCAATCATCGTACAGGTTCCAACCAACCAACCCACCTATGAACATTGCCACTACGACTATGTGATGCCAAAGGGGTTGAGTTTCGGCTATCATGCGGTTTTCATCTTGATTTCCACCATCATTTCACAAAGTATATCTGCTTGCAACATCCTTTGCTTCATAAGATCTACGTGGGACTCTTTACCCTTTCGTGCCACCTCCATTGCATTCAAGCTATGAGGATGTCGAGGGTCAAAGGTGCCGAAGTACCACGAATGCCAATCAGCACAATCGGGACACGCAAATCCAGTAATAATCTGCCAGTACCAATCTGGTTTTAACTGTTGAAAATTATCAGCAGTTAGCCTTTCACCTTGCTCCCATTCAAACCCATTCTCACCATCTATTATGGTGAATTCTCCCAGCCTTAGTAAATCATGATTTTTCGTATCAGGACACTTCACCTCAAATCCAATCGGTAAAAAGTCTCCATCCCCGTCTGGGGTAGCTCCCCCTATCACTTCACCTTTTGCATTGAAGAAAGGATGAAACTTCTGATCATTTCCAGTATGAGCCAGCCCAGGTATTTTGAAATGCTCCCTTATAGCCATGACTCCTTGCACCTCATTCTCCCTAGCCCATTTGATATGATCTAAATGTTCAAGGCTCGTTTTGGATAGTTCTCCAGTCACTCGCTCATCTGCCTTCTCAAGTATGTAGGACTTTGCTGTATCGCTCCACCCATTGACAATAGGCAGGTATTTACCGATTTCTTCAGCTATATCCCGGTTCTTGTTCTTGTCATTGAACTCAGGAATATCTTTTCCTTGCAACTTCAGTTCCTTAGCCTTTTCAAGCAGCCACTTTTTCGGATAAAGCCTGTTCTTAGTGGCCAATACCTCCACCCACTCTTCCTCATTCGTTGCGCACCCTTCTACCAGCTTCCAATTCTCCGAAGCGGTGAACTTTCCGCAATGGTTCTGTTTGAATTCATCCTCCAACACGGTTATTGGATCTTGGAGTTCTGAACCCTCCAGAAGTTGAGATAAATCAACTTCTGGTAAGACCTCCTTATTTATGGAATTAAGCCCTTTCATGCTGAAAGAGGTCTAATTTGCCATCTATGAGATTTTTTCGAATTTCGGCTATTCTCCTTTTCTCCAAGATAAGTGATGCTTAGAGGTGTGCCCTTTGTGATCTGACCCTTCTTTTCCGCATCTTCAATCGCTGCAACCAATCGAGTAGAAGCATTATATATGGGTGCTACCGACTTGTCTTCACGTTGCTCAATAAATAGAGCTGTAGAGAGCTCCACCAAGTCATCACTATTCTGATCCAAGTAAGTCTTTACCTCAACACCCTGGTAAAACACTAATTTCTTTTCTCCCACCGCTGCAGGAGTCCAATACGAGCCTGCTAAATCAGCAGGCACCTCCCTTGCTTCCGATAAATCTGGTAATTCACCAGTCAAATCAAAACTCTGAACTAATGAAGTATTCTCTTCTTCAGCTACTAAAACTTCCTTACTCATCTTATAAAAAACATTTAGTTAAAAATTCACTCTGCTAATGGCAGGTTATCATAGTGTCTATGGCTGTACCTGCTATCATGTTGCTGTCTAAAAGACAGGTCCGTTTGCCGGACCGGCGTAAACAGCTTCTTTTCTTTCATGATCACATCCTTCCAGTTTTCTACCTGTTGCCGGTAGTCATCCATTTCCTTTGGACGTGATAAGGCAGGTGCTGAAGTTGTCTGGTCTAAACCAAACAACTCCCGCTTCAAGGCTTCACGGTCCTCCTCACTCAATCCCCTCGCTAGTGTCGCTATCGCCTCTACTTGCCCACTCACCGTCTTAGATAATCAAATTGTACTCTTAGGCTGCTAATTCTTCTCTCCTCACCTTCTCTATCAGTTCCGACTCCTTTATAGATCGCATAAAATCCATATTGCCATCATGATTAGAAATCGCAATCCGCAATGCATCTATCACTTTCGGGTAAGTATTTGTAGTTACATGCACCCTATCTTCCCTTTTGGCTCTCAACAGGTTATTCAGTGATGCTGCTCTGTCATTCGTGCTTGTGAGATTTTTTATAAACCTCACCATCTCATCACTCAATACTTGACCAACTTTTATCATCATTCTCCTCCTTCTTAATAATCATTCTCCACTACGATCCGGTCACCTTTTAGCGTTCTACGCTTTGCGATTGGTGACTTCTGATGATCCCACGTCTTTCTGAGTTTGAATTCCAGCGGCTTTTGGTAATGTAGTCTCACCTCATCGATGGAGGGCACCACCACTCGCAACTCTAGCAACGCCTTCCTGATTTCCTCTTCATTCGCTTTTAGGATGGCAGACATCCACTTCATGTCCTCATCATTCACATTCAGCAAGGCACCATCCTTCATGTAATGGATAAAAGCCTCTCCCTCATTCGTAATTATGATGGAGTGCTGTAGTATTACTCTGTACTCTACATCCTGGACCACCATTTTTACGTGGTGGCGCATATTATCCAAGCCAGGTTCACTTCGTATCAGAACAGCGGAAACGGGGGATGTGCCCTTACTCAATACATCACCAACTACAACTTCACCCACACCCCCGTCCGCATTTATCACACGGTCACTGCTTTGATCATCACTTTTGCCCTTTATGTGACTTACTAGCAGCACACCTTCTTTTTTCCTACCCTTTTCTTGAAGTCTTTCTGTATTTTCGAATGTTGTAGAGCACATAATATTCTGTACTTATCGTTTGTATATGTACAAATGTAATATTTATACATTTATAATAACAAACATTTTGTACAATTATTTTTTACATATGTATTATTTTTACGTTTGTGATAATTTCTGTGGAAGAAACGATTAATACTCGACTTAAAGTCGTTATTGAGGAATTTGCAGGAGGTAACCGATCAGAATTTGCGAGAATGATCGGCGAGTCAGATCAAAATGTGAGGAATTACACTATTGATCGATTGCCTAGAGTAGATTT
>CAZZHO010000097.1:0-16162 GCA_964653795.1 uncultured Roseivirgaceae bacterium
AGGTATTGCTTCCTCAAATCCACATTCTGTTCTTCTATTTGCTGATATAAATCCTGGAACGTTAGTTCTTCATAATCCACATCCAAATCATCAGTGAAATTGTATTGCTTATTAGGATTTGGCTCATCAAGCAAAAAATTCAGGTTGGAGACGGCATTTTGAAAAACCAGAAGCTGATTTACGTAGTTAACACTATCTGTCAGATAATTACCCTCTTCCAATAAGAGATCAGCAGTCACTGCTGTACCTACGTCAGCTCTGGCTTGAAGCAATTCATACTTGTCACTGCTTAAGGCCAGTTGCTTCTCGAACTCCTCTAACCTCCTTAGTTGGAGGACCGCTCCGTAATAACCCAGAATAATCGCTTGAATGCTATTAGCCACAACGATATCCGCATTACCCTGAGATTCCGCTTGCATCTGCTCAAGCTGGCGTTTTCCAATAGTAATATTTGCGATACTAAATAGATCCCAGTTCACATTAACTCCGGGCTGGATTTGTGAGGTGTTAGTCTTAGCCAAAATCGCAAATGGGCTAAGTGCTTCCCGGTTATCAAAGGTGGTCCTACTCCCTTGAATTGAGGCTGACAAGGAAGGAAATAAAGCACTCCAGTTGTTATTCATCTGTGCTATTTCCACGTTTCGACGTTCTACTTTGATATCAAAGTTTTGCTCTAGTCCTTTGACAATCGCATCATTAAGAGATAGGTCTTCTTGGGCAAAGGATAGCTGAGCAACAGCTACTATTGCTACTGTTAAAAATATCTTTTTCATTTTAGTAGTCTTAAAAAGTATGAAATAGATGATTATGCTGATTCCTTGTATTCGGTAAGCCTTCTCTCATCAATAAGAACCCGTTCCACATCCTCTCTAGTAGGTTTCTCACCAGTCCAGAGCCATTTAAAAGTTCTTCTGACGTCATTCATAATCAATATGAATACTGGGAAGAAAAGTAGAATCAAGAAAGTTCCGAATAGCACTCCATATGCCACTGATATGGCCATTGGAATCAAAAACTGAGCTTGGAAACTTGTTTCCTTGATCAATGGAAAGAGACCCGCGACAGTAGTCAAAGAAGTAAGCATAATAGCCCTGAACCTGGCAAGTCCAGCTTCATAAGCTGCTTGATAAACTGATAGTCCATCGTCCTTTACAAGCGAGTTAAATTTCGCCAGGAAGACCACCGCATCGTTAATAATGACTCCTGAAAGAGCAAACATCCCCCATGCCGACAAAATAGAAACCGGAAAATCAGCATCAGGATTGATCCACGACTCTATACCGTGTCCTAACATGGCACAGAACCAACCTAAAGGCACCATCATCAAAATCAATAACGCCTGATAGAACGATCTGAAAGTGATCATTAAAATGAATAAAATGACAATGAAAGCTGATCCAAAATACAGTCCTATCTCTTGCCCCGCTCTGGCGCTTTCTTCAGCCTGGCCACCAAGGTCCACTTTCACAGAAGGGAATTGCGCCTTGAGCTTTGGCACCACATTGTCCTTTACATTTTCAATAACCGGGGGCACCTCTCCGAATGGATCCACCATCTCTGCCTCTACAGTAACTGCCCGACTTGTATTGAAATGTCTCAGACCAGCAACACCTCGCTCCACTTTATAATCAGCTAATTGGCGAATAGGATATTCCTGACCTGTGACTGTTTTCACTTTCACATCCTCTAGTTGGCCAACACTTTGTCTACCTTCCTCAGGGTATCTCACCCAGACTCGGAGCTCATCATTACCCTTCATGAACCGCTGCACTTCCTCTCCAAAGAATCCTTGCCTTATTTGCCTTGTAATAGCATTATGGTCCAACCCTAGGAAGAATGCCTCAGGACGAAGGTCGAATAACATCTCGCGTCTCCCGATAGCTACATTATCTTCCACTTCCTTCAGATCTGAAATACCTGCCAGCTCTTTCTTCAGGAAGGCTGTAGCCAGCGTTAGTTCTTCGTAGTTTTTGCCCATCAACCGAACAGAAACAGGCTTGCCAAATCGATTGCCACCACCGATATTAAATTTTTCTGCGCCGTTCACGGGACCAATCTCCTTTCGTACTCTTTCTATAAGGTCAAACTGGTTCAGTCCATACTCATCCAATTCTCCATATAGCACATTTACTTGTCCAGCATGTGTACCGCTTTCACCAGCACCAAACCCAAGATTCGCAAAGACATTTTGAACTATATCATTATCAGTATCGAACTCCTCCTTCATCTTATTATTGACTCTCCAGATGGCATCTTCAAACTGATGTAAATACTTTTCTACTTTATCTTCTCTTTCGCCAGGCTTGAAAGCCAGGTTCACATTGAATTGATTGAAAGGAATCTGAGGGAAGAAAGTAGCCTTAATTTGCCCACCTCCCAGCATACCGCCAATGATCACTAAGAAACCAATCACAGCCGCTAAGGAGACTATTCTATACTTCATGGTAAAAGCCAAAGCCCTTCCATACAGTCTATAGCGGAGGTAATCGATAAAATCAGTGAGCGCCTTCCTGATCTTATAACTTCTTGTATTCTCTTTTTTGACACTCAGCACTTTCTTACTAGCAAGGTGCGCTGGCAATACGAAAAAGGCTTCAAGTAAAGAGAAACCAAGACTAAAAATCACCACGTACGCCATGTCCTTGAGAAACTCAAAACCACCTGTTAATAATAAAAGAGGTGTAAATGCCACGATGGTAGTGGTCACCGAGGTGATAACGGCGGGCATTACTTCCAGTGTACCATTGACTGCCGCTTTAATCGGGTTCTTTGTCTTTTCAAAATGGGTATAGATATTCTCAGCAATTACGATACCATCATCGACCAAAATCCCAATTACCAGAATCATCCCAAAGAGGCTGATCATATTTATGGTAAGACCTACGAATGTTCCTAGGATAAACATTCCAAGAAACGAAGATGGAATTCCCCATGCTACCCAAAACGAAAGACGAAGACTTAAAAACAGTCCCAAGGAGACCAAAACCAATATGAGTCCGATGATCCCATTGTTAGTAAGCAAATCAAGTCTTTGATTCAGAATGGTCATGAAATTCCAGGCAACTTCGATCTGCACAGCGCTATGCTCTTCATTGAATTTTTCCACATATTCATTGACAGCATCGGAGATCACCTTCAAGTCCTCTGTTTCAAGTTTTCGCACCTCTATGAAAGCTGCTTCCTGTCCATTGAAGAAACTTTTGAAAGGCTGATCTGCAAACTGCTCTGAAACAGTGGCCACATCCTGCAGTCTAATCGCACTTCCGTCCGGATTACTTCGCACTACGATTTCTGCGATTCGGTCTGCGTCGGTCCTCTTCGATTTGGACCGAATGAGAATCTCCTCGTTAGGAGATTTCACAGAGCCTGCAGATATATCTGTGTTATTCGCACGTACAGCGTTAGCTACATCGTCAAAGTTTAGATTGTACCTTCTAAGTGTTTCTTCAGAAACTTCAATTGATATTTCCAGAGGCGGGAAGCCATTTAAGCTAACTTGACTAATCTGCCCAGTTGCTAGTAAGTCATCTTCGATTTCCTCAGCATAATATTTCAATGCCCTGAGGTCAACATTCCCTGTAAGCGCCAACCACTGCGCAGTAGACATTTGACGCTGCTTAAAAATGATCGGTTTCTCGGCGCCAGCCGGAAATGAGCTAATACCGTCCACGGCATTCTTCACTTCCGTATAAATCTCATCAATATCAAAGCTTTCAATAATCTCAATGGAAATACTGGCAGAGTTCTCCGATGACGTGGAGGTAATCTCATCTATCCCCGCGATAGCCTTTAAAGACTCTTCTATCTTCAGTGTAACCCCCTCTTCCATTTCTTCCGGAGAAGCTCCTGAATAAGCTACCGTCACATTGATAAACTTATCCGGTCTTGTTGGGAAAAAGGACTTGTTTGTACTAACCAGGGCCAACACTCCTCCTAACAGCGTGATGGCAATCAGGATATTGGCTAGAATAGGAAACTTTACAAAATGCTCTATTACTTTTTTCATGGCTGTAATCAGTTAGCTGCAGAACCTGAAACCGCCTTAGCAAGATCTTTCTGAGAACTATTTTTTCTCTCCAGATCTATATCCTTATTCTCAAGCTTGTAAGCCTTCATATCATTGTGCGCATTGATCAGTGGCTCCACCACCAAATCGTTCCCTTCAGGAAGTCCATTGATAATAGCCGACTCCTTTTCAACCCTCACCACATTGACACTTCGTTTCTTCAATAAAGTATCCTGTAAAACGAAAACTTCGCTACCATTATAAATAGCGCTTCGTGGCATCATCATACCATCTTTTATGACACGCGCAGGAATGGCGGCTTGAAGAAATTGTCCATCATAGATTTTCTGGTTGGTAGGAGCTATGGCAACGAAGACATCTACAGATTGCGTATTTTGATTGACGAAATCACTTATACGCAAAACTTCTCCAGACCAATACTGCTGAGTTTCATCGCTGTATATACGCGCTTCGGCACCCTCTTGAATCCAAGGAATGTCTTTTGTCTCAACGCTTACTTTTAACTCATGAAGCCCTTCACGCATGATCCTGCCGATGCGTGTTCCAGGATTCACAAAAGCACCTGTCTCCATCGCCACCTCGGATATACTACCATTAAATGGAGCATAGTACTTGTGTTTCTTGAGTCTGACTTCAGCACCTTTTATAGTATAGTAGGTAGAATAAATTCCCTTGGTAGCTAAGAAAGTTCTCTCCTTCTCCGTCTTTGACTCAGGTAGTCCTGGAAAGTCTCTATCGATATTTAATTGCGAGAAGTATGCTTGCCACGCTGCGTAATTATCACTGAAATCAATTTTCAGATCTGGCAGGATGGCCGCCAGGTCTCGCAGGAAATTACTTTTTTGAGCTTTTAGGCTCAATTCAGCCTCCTCATCATCTATGTAAAAGAGAAGTGTTCCTTTACGGAAATTCTGACCTTCCTTCAGGCGAATATTTCCCTCAAACATGCGACCTCCAACTTCTGATAATAAATCCAGAGATTGAGCAGTCTGAACTCTTCCATATGCTACGACCTCAGTTTCAATATCTTCATACTTCACTGATGCCGTTTGTACATATTTTTTAAGCTCAGGAGGCTTTTTCTCCTCTTTTTCTTCTTTCTGGCTGGCGAAATAGCTGCTTAAGCCAAAAGAGCCACCCAGCACCACTATAGTTGCAGCGCTAATTATAACTTGTCTTAGTTTCATTTGAGTTTTGGTGTCAGGTCAAAAAATGCTAGTGTAGAAATCTTCAGTTACTGACTGTATTTCTTCAATCTTTGTTACGTTTCTGGCTTTTTTTTGATGAACGGAATAGGGGTATTATCACCGAACTGTAGGGTAATTCTGATGAATTGTAAAAAATTGGAGACGAGGATTATTTAAATCTCACCTCAACTGAAGTCCCAGAAGGCTGATTATCTAAGATATCTATTTCACTGGCTCCCATTCTATCAATGCAAACTTTCACAACATAAAGACCTAACCCACTAGCGGTTTCTCCTCCAGTCGGCTTAGCTGATAGTTTAGAGAATTTATCGAAAGCTATTTCTTTTTCACCTTCTTTGAAGCCTGGGCCCTGGTCTTTGATTTTCAATAGGATTGACTCATCTTCCTTTTCAATTGAAATATCTACCGAAGATCCTTTCAAAGAAAACTTTGAAGCATTGCTTAAGAGATTATTGATCACAAGATCTAAATCAATCTTATCGGTTTCGTAGGTAAGGTCTTCCCTTGAAATGTTCAAATTGATTGTGATCTCTTTCTTGTCAAAAGCATCTCGATGATCCTCAACAATTGAAGAGAGGGTTTGACCCAGATCGGCTGGAGCTTTTATCAATTCCCTTTCCTCCGACTCAAACTCTTCAACCTCCATGATTCGAGCAATCATGTTGCTTAGTTGCCAGCCCGCATCTACTACCATCTTGGCAAACTCTTCCAAGTCTTCATTTCCGGCTAGATCTTTTTGCAATAAATCTCCAAAGCCAATAATACGACTGATTGGTGATCTCAGGTCATGAGATACTACGCGCATGAATGCTTTCTTCTCTGCTAGTAGATCGGATATCCGCTTATCTTTTTCGGCTGATTGATTCTCCAAGGGAACTTCAATAGAATTTCTAAATGCAATTTATCAACATAAGTATTTATCTGGATATTTCTTTCTGATTACTTAGATTCAGAATTACAAGAGGACTCCATAGAGTCTTGACAACTTTAAAAACAACCTATGAAAAGTATCTTGATAAAATCATCCCTATTGGTGGCGATGGTCTTGACCATCACGTACGTATCAGGCCAGCGTAGAAATAAGGCGCAAGCCAATACAACCAATTACCCCTACGAACTCTATGAAAACCTCCAATGGAGAAGCATAGGGCCGTTTAGAGGGGGTAGGTCCGCTGCAGTAACAGGTGTGCCAGGCAAGCCTAACCTCTACTATGCTGGTATGACTGGCGGAGGAGTTTGGAAAACTACTGACGCTGGTAACACATGGCAAAATATCACCGATGGCTATTTTGGCGGATCTATTGGAGCCGTAGCAGTTAGCTCGTGGGACAACAACGTAATCTACGTTGGAGGCGGAGAAGTTACCGTTCGTGGAAATGTCTCATCAGGCGATGGCATGTGGAAATCGGTGGACGCAGGAGCAACCTGGCAGCGAGCTGGACTAGAAAAAACAAGACACATCCCCAGGATTAGAATACACCCTACGAATCCAGACATTGTGTACGCAGCGGTGATGGGAGATTTGTATAAATCAACCTCTGAAAGGGGAGTATATAAAAGTACTGACGGTGGTAAAAGTTGGAGAAAAGTGCTTTTTGCCAACAAAGACGCTGGAGCTGTTGAATTAGAAATGGACCCTAACAACCCACGGATCTTATACGCCTCTACCTGGAGAATCAGACGCACACCTTATAGCTTGGAAAGCGGCGGAGAAGGATCTGCATTATGGAAGAGTACCGATGCAGGTGAAACCTGGACCAACATCTCATCAAATGAAGGGCTACCAACGGGACTTTGGGGAATTTCGGGGGTAACAGTATCCCCTGTTAATTCCAATCGGGTTTGGGCTATTATCGAAAACAAAGCCGGTGGAGTCTATAGATCCGATGATGCTGGTAAGACATGGAAGCTCACAAACAAGGAAAGAAAGCTCAGACAAAGAGCATGGTACTACACCAAAATATTTGCTGATTCTCAGGATGAGGATCGTGTCTATGTGATGAACGTGCGATATCACCGATCAAAAGATGGAGGTAAAACTTTCGAAACTTTCAACGCCCCTCACGGTGATCATCATGATTTTTGGGTTGCTCCGGAAGACAATCAAAGAATGGTTATAGGTGATGATGGTGGTGCTCAGGTGTCCTTTGATGGAGGAGAAAACTGGACCACTTACCATAACCAGCCAACAGCCCAGTTCTATAGAGTTACGACTGATAACGCTTTCCCGTACAGAATCTACGGAGCACAGCAGGACAACTCTACTGTGAGGATCAAGCACAGAACAGACGGTGCTTTCATAGGAGAAAGAGATTGGGAACCAACAGCAGGTGGAGAAAGTGCTCATATAGCCATTGACCCGACCAACAACAATATAGTATACGGAGGAAGTTATGATGGATTCCTTACGAGAGTAAATCATGATACCAGAGAAATTCGAGCTGTGAATGTTTGGCCTGACAACCCGATGGGACATGGTGCAGAAGATATGAAATATAGGTTCCAATGGAATTTTCCAATATTCTTCTCTCCTCATGACTCAAAAAAGCTCTACACAACCTCTAACCATGTTCACGTAAGTACTGACGAAGGCCAATCCTGGAAAGTGATTAGTCCAGATCTTACCAGAAATGATCCGAGTAAACTGAAGTCTTCTGGCGGTCCGATCACAAAGGATAACACCAGTGTTGAATACTACTGTACCATTTTTGCAGCTGTAGAATCTCCAAAAGAAGAAGGCCTTATTTGGGCAGGTTCTGATGACGGCCTACTTCACGTGACAAAAGATGGAGGCGAAAACTGGGAGAATGTGACCCCTCCATCCATGCCTGAGTGGACCATGATCAATAGTGTGGAAGTTGATCCTTTTAACGATGGAGGATTGTATGTTGCTGGCACCAGATACAAGCTCGGTGACTATGCACCTTATCTGTATAAAACAGAGGATTATGGCAAGACTTGGAAAAAAATCACAAATGGAATTCCTCCTGAACACTTCACAAGAGTTTTAAGAGCTGACCCTGAAAGAAAAGGTCTTCTTTACGCAGGTACTGAAAACGGGATGTACGTCTCGTTCGACGATGGATCCAGTTGGCAATCCCTACAAATGAATCTACCGATAGTGCCTATTACTGATTTGGCTATTAAGAACAACAACCTCATAGCGGCTACTCAAGGAAGGAGCTTTTGGTTGATAGATGACTTGACAGTGCTACACCAAATGGAGTCAAGTGTCGCATCGAAAGAATATCATCTATTCAAACCGATGGATACCTACAGGTTAAGTGGTGGTAACAATAGAACCTCTAAAACCCAAGGAACTAATCATGCCGGCGGAGTATTGGTGCACTACTTTGTGAAGGATACTGCTTCCAGCGATACAGTTAGAGTCACCTTTAAGACAACAGGAAATGATGTAATTAAAGTATTTTCTTCTCATCCTGATAAGGAAGAGAAAGAAGGCCAGCTCAAAGTGAAGCAAGGTCTCAATACGATGAATTGGGACATGCGATATCCAGGAGCTAGCACTTTCCCAGGTATGATATTATGGTGGGCAACCACCAATGGCCCCAAAGTTGTTCCAGGAGAGTATAAAGTGGAGCTTTCTGTGAATGGAGAGTCTCAGGAAACCAATTTCCAGCTCCTGAAAGACCCAAGATCAAGTGCGTCCCAGTCTGAGCTTGAGGAACAATTTGCATTCCTTAATAGCGTAAAAAAGAAGCTTTCAGAAACTAATGAAGCGATCTCTAAGATTCGCAAGGCTAGAAAACAAATCAATGAGGTTATGGCTAAAGTGGAGGATGAAAATGTGAAGGCAACAGGGAAGAAAATCCTTGAAGAGATGAAAGAAATAGAGGAAGCTTTATACCAGACTAAAAATGAGAGTCGTCAAGACCCTTTGAACTTCCCGATTAAACTCAACAATAAACTGGGGCACCTGGCCTCTCTTGAAGGAATTGGTGATTTCAAACCTACTGAGCAGGCTAAAGCCTTTATGACTGAAGTAACAGCTGAAATAGATAGCTATCTTAAAAAGCTTGAAGATCTATTTGGAAGTAGAATCGATGAATTCAACTCCCAGGTAGCAGCCACCTCATTCAAAGCTGTACAGTTGGAAGATTAAAAAAACAGAAAGAACTATTTATAAAAGCGGCTAGTAGTACTGGCCGCTTTTTTATTTCAATTAGATAGGGACCTTCTGTATCCTTGCAGTCAAATTATTATCAATGTACAGTGTTGTTATAGTTGGTGGTGGAATTGTGGGACTCGCCTCTGCCCTTAGATTGAAAGAGGCCAATCCTAAACTGAAAATTGCAGTCGTAGAAAAGGAGGATCATCTCGCTACGCACCAAACTGGTCACAACAGTGGCGTAATTCACTCAGGGCTTTACTATAAACCTGGAAGTTACAAAGCTAAAAATTGTGTTGAGGGATATAAGTCCCTTGTTCAGTTCTGTCAGGAAGAGGAAATTCCATTTGAGCTTTGCGGTAAGATAGTCGTAGCTACTTCCAAGGATCAACTTCCAGCATTGAACACGTTGGAAGAAAGAGGAAAAGCTAATGGACTAGATGGCATCATCCGTCTTGAGTCAAAGGAAGCTCTGCAAGAATATGAACCATATGTCAATGGCGTGGCAGGTCTTTACATTCCTCAAACTGGAATTGTAGATTACAAATTAGTAGCAGAGAAATACGCTGAAAAGTTCAGGCATTTTGGTGGTGAAATTTTCACCCAAAACAAAGTAAAAAAGATAGTATCTGATGGTAAGCTCCTACAGGTTCTGACGGATAAGGAGCGATTAGTCACTGGCTTCGTTATTCATTGTGGTGGACTACAATCTGACCAACTGGCCAAAATCAGTAGCATAAAAGTAGATTACAAAATCATTCCTTTCCGAGGAGAATATTACAAGCTAAAAGCCAATAAGGAGCATCTTGTAAAGAACCTGATTTACCCAGTTCCTGACCCAAACTTCCCTTTCTTAGGAGTTCATTTTACCCGAATGATTGGTGGTGGAATTGAAGCGGGACCAAATGCTGTATTAGCTTACAAAAGAGAGGGTTATTCAAAATCGGATATTAACCTTAAAGAGCTAATGGAAAGTCTGACTTACAAAGGATTCAGAAAAGTGGCTGCCAAATATTGGAAGACGGGCCTTGGTGAATTTTATAGATCGTATTCCAAATCCGCTTTTACCAAAGCTCTTCAGGAACTATTGCCGGACATTCAAAAACAGGACCTGGTACCAGGAGGAGCTGGTGTTAGGGCCCAGGCTTGTGATAAAGAAGGCGGACTCATTGATGATTTTTTGATTGTGGAAGATGAAAGAATTCTTAACGTGGGAAATGCACCCTCTCCTGCCGCCACTTCTAGTCTGGCCATTGGGCAAAGAATAGCTGATATCACACTCAAAAAGATAGCTTAAGAAGTGTTCTCCTTAAGACACATACTTTAGAGAGCAACAAGTAGAGCCAACTGGCAGTTGATAAAGTGCGTATCGATGAAAAAAGAAAAAATATGAAAAAGCTCCTTTCATTTTTACCTGTCATTGCATTTCTAATTTCCTGCCAAGCTCAAGAAAAAGCCAATACATCAGCTGACTTACCAGATAAAGAGAAGTGGCAGTTATCATCTGATGAATGGAAAGATCAATTAACCGATTTTGAATATTACGTTATTAGGGACAAAGGCACTGAGCGGGCTTTTAGCGGGAAATATTGGGACAACAAAAAGTCCGGAGTTTATACCTGTGCTGCATGTGGGTTAGAGCTATTCGACTCGAAAACGAAATTCAGATCAGGTACTGGCTGGCCTAGTTTCTACGAACCTATAAAAGAAGCATATATATCGGAAGATACTGATTACTTACTAGGTTATCCACGAACTGAAGTAATGTGTGCAAGATGTGATGGACATTTAGGCCACGTTTTTCCAGATGGACCAAAGCCCACTGGTCTTAGATATTGCATCAACTCTGTGTCTCTGGGCTTTAAAGAAGAAGAGGCAACCGAATCAAACTAGTCCTAACTCTTTTTTGATAAATCTTTCCGCTTCTAATTCCATCCACGTGTATGGCTTATTTGGAATGGTAAAACCTACATGACCGCCATATTTTGGGGTTTTAAGATGGAGGTTTTTGGATTTTTGAGCTGCCGCTACAGGAAAACACCCTCCCTCCAGTAAAGGATCATTTAATGCGTTACCAATTAGTACCGGCACTTCGATCCCATCAAAAAATTGGTCGCAAGTGGCCTTTCTATAGAATTCTTCCAAGCTATTGAATCCGTGGAGAGGTACACTGTACCGCACATGAAACTGCTCGAATCGAGTTACTTCGCCCAAATTGGTTACATCGATATCTTCATGTTCTTCGGATTTTAGCAAGATTTTCTTCTTCAGCTTCTCTAAAAATCTTTTCTCATAAAACCTGTTCTTCGGTCTATTTAGCGCTACTGCGCTATCCGTAAGATTACAAGGCACAGAGAAAGTCACCGCTCCTTTCACTTGACTTGGTCTTTCTTGTTCTCCCAGGTATTTGAGTGACATGCTACCTCCCATTGATAGTCCCATCAACACAATGGATTTATATCCTAATTTCAGAGCATGATCAATTACAGCTGCCAAATCCTCTGTAGCACCATGGTGATAAAATCGCTTTAGCCTGTTCATTTCACCACTACAACTTCTACAATTCCATGCACATACGTCCCAGGACTTCTGGTTAAAGTAAAATGCCGGTCTGCGGATATAGTGTCTTCCAGAATTGCCTTCAAAGCCATGAGTAATCACCATTAGCTTTGGACTCCCAGATTTCAACCAATCAAGATCTAAAAAGTCTCCGTCGTTTAGCTCCAATCTTTCCCGTTCATAGTCGACTTGCTCAGCTTTATTCCTTATAGATGGTATAGCTGTTTCAAAATGCTCATTGAAATAGTACCAGGGTTTACGATAATTATCTTCGGCGATAAAGGGCATTGATGTAACGAATTGGCAGTGTTTTTGCTTGTTAATACCGTTTAAAAAAGTGAAGTTAAGCAGTGTAGCAGGTGTTTGGTAGTTTTGAAGTTGGAATATGATGTGGATGATTTTTAGGAGAGCAACATCGGCTCTTATGCTATATTTTTTTTGTAGCCAGCTGACCGCCCAAACTATTAGGGTTTTAGACGAATCGAATCAAAGACCCATCGCGGATGTCTTTATTGTGTCCGCAAATCAGGAATTTGCCAGATTTAGCAATTCAAAAGGCATTGCAGACATTTCTGAATTTCCAAATGAGGGAAAAATTACCTTTCAACACCCAGCATTTCTCAATATTGAGACTACCAAGGAGGAAATAACCAATAGGAATCTGGTGGTATATTTAAAAGAAACCATTGAAGAATTTGATGAAGTGACAGTTACAGCCAATAAATGGCAACAGTCTAATTCGGAAGTTCCCAATGATATTTTACCCATTAAATCTGAGGATATAGCATTCAGCAATGCTCCCACCTCAGCCGACATACTTTCAAATAGTGGTCAGGTTTTCCTTCAAAAAAGCCAATTAGGAGGCGGAAGTCCTACCCTTAGAGGATTTGCTGCGAATGCTGTACTCTTGGTAATAGATGGCATCAGGATGAATAACGCCATTTACCGTAGTGGTAACCTACAAAACGTTATCAATATTGATCCAAATATTATCGAGAGAACTGAAGTTGTCTTCGGTCCGGGATCAGTGATTTATGGAAGCGATGCATTAGGGGGAGTAATGGACTTTCAAACCAAAACCCCACGTTGGCATCTAGATGGAGGAACTGAGTTTAAAGCAAATGGCATGCTTAGGTATTCCTCTGCAGCAAATGAAAAGACCGGACACTTTGATTTGACAGTTGGACAAGAAAAAATCACCTACTTTGGATCATTCACTTATACAGACTTTGATGATCTAAAATCAGGCAAAAACAGATCTGAGGCATATGAAGGATTCTTTGAAAGAAATTTTGTAGCGGCAAGAGAAAACGGAAGAGATGTGTTGGTTAGAAATGACGAGCCTCATATCCAAAGGGAATCCGGATATAACCTCATCAATGCGTTGCAAAAGTTAAGATGGAGAACTTCAGACCGGACGGAGCTCACTTACAGCTACTTCATAAGCACGACCTCAGATATACCAAGATATGACAGGCTAACTCAACCCCTATCAGTCGGTTCCGATTCCTTGTTAAATGCGGAATGGTACTATGGACCTCAGACCTGGCAAATGCATGCTATCAAGTTCAATTCCTACGCTCCAACGAACATCTATGATCAGATGCAGGTCACTTCTTCTTTCCAGTTTTATGAAGAGAGTAGACACGATCGTCAATTCGGAGATGATAGACTAAGAAACCGAAAAGAAGAAGTAGAGATCCTTACCTTGAATGTAGACTTTGAGAAGTCAGTGACCAATGGCTCTATTTTCTACGGGCTAGATGGTTTCTTCAACAATGTCAATTCACAAGCTCGGAGGAGAAATATTAATACTGGTGAAATCACGGCTGCCAATACCCGATACCCAAATGGCGGAAGTCAATTTTATTCAGCGGCACTTTATGGTGGCTATAAATGGAATATTTCAAAAAAGTGGATTCTCAACATAGGTTCCAGGTACAGCACAGTAGCCCTGACCGCCAATAATCAGGATGAAGACATATCAGACCTATCAACAGAAAACGCTGATTACTCTAATCAGGCTTTACTCGAAGATGTTGACTTATTCAATCAAGCATTGACAGGTAGTCTAGGAGTAGTCTTCAGTCCCGCCAATGGCACAAAGTTAAGTGGGGTCATCTCATCAGGTTTTCGCGCACCGAATGTCGACGATGTTGGTAAAATATTCGAAATCAATAGTGACGCCATTGTCATACCCAACACCGAGCTTAAACCTGAATATGTATACAATCAGGAAATTGGTTGGGATCAATCATTTGCAGATAGCGGGGTACAATTCAGACTCGTTGGCTATCACTCCTATTTAACGAATGCTATTGTCAGAGGAGAAACTGACTTCAACGGAGCAGAATCACTCCTTTTCGAAGGACAAAGACTAGAGTTGCGATCTCAAGTAAATGCAAGGAGAGCCAGAATCTATGGTGGCTCAGCCCAGGTTAAAGTTTCAGTCTCAGAGTCTTTGGACATATCCTCTACATTGAATATAAATGAAGGCTATGAAATAGAAACTGACGAACCATTAAGACATGCTACCCCCGTATTTGGAAGAAGTACGGTATCTTATCAAAAAGGACCTTTTAAGTCTGACTTTTTTATTGATTACCACGCTTCGAAAAGTGCGGATAATATTCCAAGCAGTGAAATTCTAGACAAGGATTATTTGTACACCGATGACGGGTCTCCTGCCTGGAGCACAATAAACCTTAGGTTCGGATACGCTCCATCCAGCTCCGTATCTTTTGAATCTGGTGTGGAAAATATTCTAGACACGCATTATAGAACGTACTCTTCCGGGATTAGTGCTCCCGGAAGAAATATCTATTTTTCAGTTAGAGGCAGTCTCTAGCCATGCCTTCTTAAATTGAAGACCCTGGAGATATTAAAACCAAAATGAATATCTCCATCAAGGAAGTTGCCAGTAGTTTCTCCTATAAACCCTGGCTCATTCATCTGTTGAGCATTGGTTACGTGCAGTTGAAAGACGTGTCCTCCTGTTTCGATATCAAGGCCTATAGCAAAAGCATTTCTAAAAGAAGAACTCTTTTCCGTTAGCTGAGGATACCATTCCGCATTGATAGCCAACCTCGTATTTAACTTGACTCTACCACCCATACCCAACGATATGAGGTCATTGGCATCTTCTCCTGTTGCCACCAAGTTGCGGTGAATATAAGTTGGCATTATCTGGAAAGAAATACTAGGATTGAATTTCCTTGCTAAAAGAATCTGATGAGTATAGGAATATCTATGAATACCCTCAAAGCCAGCGTTTTCCAAAGGAAAGTCATTTGTATTGAGAGTCGCCGCGGAGAATAAAGCCAAGGTCACCGGAGCACTATTAGACTGCTTTATCAACTTATATTTCAAGAACCCATCGAAAACCTTATTAAAAGAGGAGCGTCCTATACCGACATTTAAATCATCGGTAATCCCGTATTCGAATCCGAACCTGATATTAGCATTATCCAAGCCAAAAAGCTCATCAAAACCTGAGTTTACTTGTCCAAATCTATGTTCGATCAGAAACTCTAATACACCAACAGTTCTGGTCTCAATAGACTGACCATTTATAAGGCGAGTACTTTTAAAAGTCGCGATGGTGTACCTGGTCTCTTCCTCGGCAGTGTCGTTCAGGATATCCATAAGGTCATCCTGAGCGTAGCTGCTAAATGCAGCAAGTAATAGGAAAATAGCACTAACCTTTCTCATATGGCTCATATTCAAAGTGAACAGTAACTTCTACCTCCTCAGCTATATTCATGAATACAGCTTTAGGAATTTTGATTTTATAATCTTTCAACAACACAGTGAACACAGCATCTACAACTACCCGATCATCAGAAAAATCAATTTTACCCGGAATAGTTATATTCTTTGTTACCCCGTGCAAAGTAAGATCACCTGTCACTTCAACATCTTGTACTCCTGATAGCTTATTCCAGTCATTGATAGCTGCCTGAAAGGAGGATTTAGGGTACTTCTCAGTTTCCATATAGTTTTCGTTGAAGTGTTCTTGCATCAACTTCTTCTCAAAATCGAAAGACTCTATTGGAACTGTGAAGACCAGCTTACCAGACTCAGCATCAAAAACACTGCGAGCTTCTGTATTTGTAGCCTCAATATCTTCTAAAGGAGCATCAGAAAAGAAATGTATTTTGCTCTCAGCACTAATAAACTTTTGAGCAGCTGCGCCAAATGATAGCACGGCTAAAAAGGCGGTAATTAAAATTTTGATTA
>CAZZHO010000098.1:0-16139 GCA_964653795.1 uncultured Roseivirgaceae bacterium
CCTATAGTCACCCTGGGATCATGATTCAGTTTATCAAAATGTTTGGGGTACATAGAGTGCTCCATCCACTCATAGCCGGCATTGTAGACATCCATTTGAGTTCCAAATGGAGTGGTATCAGTTACAGATTTAGCCCTCTGATAAACCAATGATCTAAAAATCCTGTTAATAGGCCTGCCTTCCGTATCAGTCTCCACAAAATACTGCATGATCTCCGGTCTGATAGATTCCAATAGATATCTACCATGCCCGATTACAGGAAAATTTCTCCTAATGGCCTGCTTCTTTTGCAAGACATCTGATAATCCGATCAAGAAAAGAAAAAGTACTACCCCCAGCAACCACCAAAGAGGCGTAACGAAGAATGACAAGAGCGATAGGGTGGTAATTGAGAGGAAGGAAATGAGAAAAAAAGCGGGTCTAACATTCATATTGAATACGGTTTGATTTTAAATATAGAGAATGCGCATTCCAGTCAAATCAGAAAACTGTTAATCCAAAGACAGATTGAAAGAAAAGTGCTCATGTAAATAATTGTTAATTGAAAATTGCATGTTCTAATGCAGAACCCAAATTCTTAGTAATTGTCTAATTTCGCCTTGTTGACAGAACTGAAATAATGGGTTATCAGAAGATTAATGTAATTGCGGGTTGGGCCGCTTTTTTATTTTCCCTTGTAGTTTATTTGATTACTATCGAGGATACTGCAAGTTTTTGGGATTGTGGGGAATTTATTGCCACGTCTTACAAACTGGAAGTTCCACACCCTCCTGGAGCCCCTTTCTTTTTACTTGTCGGCAGAATGTTCAGTATGCTGGCACTTGGTGACGTAACCCAAGTAGCATATTGGGTTAATTTCCTTAGCGTATTAAGCGCCTCTTTCACTATTCTCTTCCTTTTCTGGTCGATCACCCACTTGGCTAAGAAAATGCTCAACATCGAGGAAGGAAAAGAAACTACTGGTCAAATCATTGCAATTATGGGCGCTGGTTTCGTTGGTGCCATTACCTGCACTTTCTCCGATTCTTTTTGGTTCTCAGCAGTAGAAGCGGAAGTCTATGCTATGTCCTCTTTTTTCACGGCTTTTGTGTTCTGGGCCATGCTAAAATGGGAAAACATAGAGGATGAGAATTACAGCAATAGATGGTTGATTATGATTGCCTACATGATGGGTTTATCCATCGGCGTTCACCTTTTGAATCTCGTCACTATTCCGGCACTAGCCTTAATCTACTACTTCAAAAAGTATAAGAACGTTACTGTGCCCGGTCTTATCGCAGCTTTAGGGGTCGGTGGTGCCTTTATTATCCTAATTAACAACATTGTTATACCAGGCCTGCCATCTATGGCCGGCAGCTTTGAAATCTACTTCGTAAATAGCCTTGGGTTGCCGTTTAATTCAGGCTTAATCACTTTCCTGGTGTTGCTTATCGGAGGGTTAATTTTTGGAATTGTTTACTCTGAGAGGAGCCAGAAGCTCATATTAAACACCACCCTTTTAGCTATTACTTTTATCCTAATTGGATATTCCTCTTACACTGTAGTGTTGATAAGATCTAACTATGATACCCCAATAGATGAAAACAACCCAGAAGATCTCATTAATTATGTTTCATATCTAAAAAGGGAGCAATACGGTAACAGACCTCTTTTGAAGGGGCAATACTTTACAGCTGACCTTATCAGCCAAAAGAAGGGTGATCCTGTCTATATGAAAGGTGAGGAAGAGTACGTAATCAAAGACTACAAAGTAGAGTACGAGTATGACCCTAAGCATTCCACCGTCTTGCCAAGAATGTATAGTAAAAGCCCTGATGGTGGGCATCAAAGAAGGTATCGAGAGATTACTGGGTTGCGTGAAAATGAAAAGCCCAAGTTCACAGACAATCTGACATACATGTTCAAACATCAGCTTGGTCATATGTATTTCCGATACTTTATGTGGAATTTTTCAGGTCGGGCATCAGATGTTCAGAACGCTCCATGGATTGGATTGAATGGCGCTTTTGAAAAGTTGCCGCCTGAACTGGAAAGTAATAGGGGTAGAAACATCTACTTTGGAATACCTCTCCTATTAGGTCTAATTGGCATGTTCTTTCAATACAGAAAGAGTAAAGAATATTTCGGTGTTACGGCGCTTCTCTTCTTCCTCACAGGAGCTGCTTTGGTATTATATCTAAACTCACCACCTATCGAACCGAGGGAGCGGGATTACATATATGCTGGATCATATTATGTGTTTACAATATGGATAGGATTTGGTGTTTTGATGATTTTCGAATGGCTAAATAGTCTGTCCAAGAACGCCAAAATAGCCGGCATTGCAGCCACCTTGATTGGATTGATTATACCAACATTAATGGCCGCTGAAAACTGGGATGATCACGACAGATCCGGGAGATACTTTTCTGTAGACGCAGCAAAAAATTATCTGGATAGTTGCGCTCCAAATGCCATACTATTTACTGGTGGAGACAATGACACATTCCCCCTTTGGTATGTCCAAGAAGTGGAGGGGTACAGAACTGATGTCCGAGTTGTCGTACTATCATACTTTAATACTGACTGGTACATAGAGCAAATGATGCGACCGGCATATGAGTCGGAACCACTTCCTTTTAGTCTTACACTGAAGCACTATCAGCAAGGTGGCCTAAATGACTACTTACCAGTTGTTGAAGACCCCAATATTCAAGGGCAAGCCATTAATACTAGATTATACCTTGACTTGATTAAGCGAGAGCATCCTGGGTTGAAAGTACCTACTTCAATCAGCGCCTATAACTCTATCCCGTCCAGAACGATGTTCCTGAACGTGGATACTACGTTGAGTAGAACTAGTACAGAACTCTCCTCAGTTCCTTCTCAAACTTCAGATCTTTCAAGATATCTGACCAATAGATTAACATGGAGAGTAAAAGGCAGAGGGTTGGAGAAGAAAGATCTTGCCATCATTGATCTTATTGCCAACAACAATTGGGAGAGACCTGTATACTTCAATACAACTTCCCTGAGAAGTATCAGCATGGATCTAAACAAGCACGTGGTGCAAGAAGGGCTTACATATCGTTTGATGCCAATTGAATATCCTCCTCAAAATGGAGAATTCCTTGTCAACGTAGATTTGATGTATGATAATCTCATGAACAAGTTTCACTGGAGAGGATTGTCCGATCCATCCACATACAACACAGAAGACTACAGGAACTTCTGCCTAAATCATAGATCATCTTTTAATTCCTTAGCGATAGCGCTACTAGGAAGAGGACAAGCCGACAGGGCTAAGGAAGTAATGCTCAAATCCCTTGAGGTCATGCCTAATGAAGTGATCCCTTATGATTTCTTTTCTGTACAGATGGTGGGTCTACTCATGGAAGTTGGTGAAAGAGATTTAGCAATGGATATTAGTACCAATGTCGGAGATAGAGCCAGCGAATGGCTAGAATACAACGCCGATAATCCTTCAAATGATCAATTTGAAATGCAACGACGACTGTTGTCTCTAAGTGAAATTAGTAGATCTCTAAGGCAGTATGGAGAGAATGAAATGGCAGCTAAATATGCAGAGGTCTTAAATACCTACTATGGCGGTTAGCCAATAGCCTTTCAGAAACAAAGAATCTACTTAAATCACTCAATTTCATTGAGTGATTTTTTGCTTTAAGTAAATACTGTTTTCTTAATTGGACTTTAAGAAACGAAAAGCCTTTTTGAATCTGGTCTCTTCATCTTTTACAATGATGAAATAGTAACCAGTATTGAAATCCTTCACCTGAAAACGATAGCGGTCAAAACCAACTTGCTCAGGGTTAACTATCATCTCATTCCCTAACAGACTTCTAATTTCAAACTCGACATTTTTCATTTCCGAGTTCTTGATCTCAACGATTAGAAAATCTACTGTTGGATTCGGATATAATTCGATTTCGTTTTGACCACCGATTTGGGTAACCACAGTGATTTCTTTCTCTCCCTGAAGAGGGATAGTCTGTTCTACTTGCGCCATTAAAGACCCAAAGAAGAAACAAAGAAGAAGTGATATGGTAATAGGGCGGTTCACTAATAATACAAATTACGCAATTTTTTTGCCAAAGTTTACGCCATCAACTAAAATTTTCATGCTATAGAAACGTTAAAAGGAGTTAACACAATTACTTGTTAAAACAACTAGGAATCAAAAAACCCTTTGCACTATTCAAATAGTGAATTGATTTTTAGGAAGTTAAGTTCTTATACTTAGAAATGACTTTGAGAGAAAGTCAATGATATCTCTGGCTATCAAACTTTCTTCGCCCAATTTGTTTTTTGCAAGATCTCCAGCTCTACCATGAATAAAAACACCAAACCTTAAGGCATCAAACGGTTTCATTCCACCCGCCAGTAACCCACATATTACTCCAAACAACACATCACCACTACCTGCGGTCGCCATTCCTGGATTGCCAGTCGAATTGAAATACACTTTTCCCTCTACATCACATACTGCTGAATGAGCTCCTTTTAGTACCACATTTAATCGGTACTTGGCACAAAAAGCCTTAAGGAAATCAAGTTTCTGATAGTCATTTTCCCAAGCTCCAACCAACCTCTTAAATTCTCCCGGATGAGGAGTCAGAATTGATCCCTCTGGTAGAAGCTCTAAGAGATCTCGTTTAGCTGCCAAAATATTGATTCCATCTGCATCAAGGACCAGTGGTGGACCATCATAATTCTTGAGAAATTCCTTCAGGGCATAGCTGGTTCTTGCTGATGTTCCAATTCCAGGGCCAATTCCTATTACATCAACTTTTGTTTTGACTTCTGCACTCTGAATTTCAAACTCACCAAGATCGGCTTCTATCATTGCCTCAGGTACCCCTATTTGCATAATGACCTCACCACATTGGGGTGTTTTTACAAATAGCAGTCCCACCCCTGCCCTCAAGCAAGCAGTGGCAGCAAGTTGTGCCGCCCCTATGGACCCTTTACTTCCTACCCATAATTGTACCTTTCCTGCACTGCCCTTATGGGCATATTTATCTCTTGGCTTATAGATGGATCGAATATGATGCTCCTCCGTGTAGTGGAAGTCCGTATTCACTTCTTCTATAAAAGCGCTATCAAGACCTATGTCTACAGTCTGCCATTCCCCTACATATTTTGCCAGTTCTGGTTGTAAGAAACTGAGCTTAGGGAACTGGAAAGAAATGGTGAGTGCAGGCTGAATTATAATATTGGAATTAACTGGTAATTCGGAATAAAGACCTGAGGCAATATCAACAGATACTATATCATTGGAAACGCTATTCAGGTAACCAACAATCTTTGCAACGAATCCCTCAAGAGGCCTATTCAGGCCAGAACCAAAAAGAGCATCAATGATTACAGTATCCTCATGAAACAAAGGCAAAGCGACCGAATCGTTTAGAACAATTGCCGAATCAGGTAATCTCTCAAAATTCACTTTGAAGTCGGGAGAAGCACTAGAGATTTCGCCAATCACATAGACATCAACTTCATACCCTTGATTTTGAAGTAGCCGGGAAATTGCTAAGCCATCTCCTCCATTATTACCAACTCCACAAAAAACAGAAACCGAGAATTTATTTGAGTAATAGCCCATGAAAGCCTGAACAAAGGCCTTAGAAGCTCTCTCCATTAAATCGATTGAGGAAATTGGTTCTTTCTCAATTGTGTGACGGTCTGCTTCCCGTATTTGCTGGGCCGAGAGGATTTTCATACGACAATCATTTGACTATCGATCTACCTCCCCCATGACAAAATCAATAGAACCGATAATGGCTATTAAGTCAGAAAACATAACGCCTCGGCTTATCTCTGGCAACACAGATAAATTAACGAAGCTGGGCGCCCTCACTTTACACCTGAAAGGAATATCTGATTTTCCATCAGCTCTAAAAAAGAAGCCCAGCTCACCTTTTGGATTCTCTGCCCGAACATAGAAATCCTGAGCTTTGGGCCTAATCTTTTTAGGAACTAGAGCTCTAGGGTCAAAATCACGACTTCTCTTCAAGTCTCCCTTAAGTTGGACCAGACATTGCTCGATGATTCTCACAGATTGACGACATTCTTCCATCCTTACCCAAGTCCTATCCCAGCAATCGCCAGTCTTACCAGCTTGCCCGCTACCTACAGGTATATCAAATTCTAAGTCTGGATAAGCACCATAGCCATCGACCTTTCTAAGATCATATTTAAGGCCCGAGGCCCTCAGTATAGGACCAGAAACACCATAATTAACGGCAAGGTCCATTGGTAATACGCCCACATTGCCAGTCCTCTGTATGAAAATTTCGTTGGAGATTAACAAATCCTCCAGATGATCCAACTTAGGCTTCAGGTAATTAATAAATTCACCACACCGCTCTTCAAAACCTACAGGCAAATCATAAAAAAGTCCACCTACCCACAAATAATTATAGAGCATACGGGCGCCGCAAGTCCATTCGAGCAACCTCATAAGATGTTCTCTATCACGCATCATCCATAGAAAAGGGGTAAATGCGCCAATATCCAAGCCGTAGGTACCAATAGCTACAAAATGTGAAGCAATCCTATTTAGCTCCGCCACCAGCACCCTGACATATTCAATTCTCTTAGGAATAGCCTCTTCAATACCTAGCATGCGCTCCACACCCATTACATAGGCATGTTCGCTATTCATGGCAGCTACATAATCCAGCCTATCCACGTAAGGTATTATCTGATTGTATGGGAGGGCCTCCGCGTGCTTCTCGAAGCACCTGTGCAGATAGCCCATGTGGGGTACCACATCCACCACTATCTCACCGTCCGTTACAACTTCAAGCCTAAGTACACCATGAGTAGAAGGATGCTGAGGCCCTATATTGACAATCATCTCTCCTGTCTTCAGACCAGATTCTGAATAGATCAGAGGTTCAGAGTTCTTAAGATGATCTGGATGATATTTATACTGAACAGTGCTCAATTAATACTTCACTTTGATTCCGTGATAATACTCTTGCTCGGTGTAATCTTTTTGCAAAGGATGTCCTTCCCAGTCGTTTGGAAGTAGAATCCGCCTTAGATCTGGATGGCCTATAAATTGGACCCCAACTAAATCGAATGCCTCCCTCTCCAGCCAGTTTGCTGCTCGCCAAATTGAAGTTAGTGAGTCAACCTCAGGCTTAGCTCTTTCAACCACCACTTTCAAACCAAACTGCATTGACTTGGGAATGGAATTCAAATGGTAAATAATCTCCATAGTACCATCCTCCGGACCATTGTCAATGGCTGTCAGGTTCGCAAGCACATCAAAGTAAAACCTGGAATCACCATGTAAAAAGCTTGCGACTTCTAAAAGATCTTCTTTTTGAACTTGAATTGTAGCTGGAGTAGAGTTTTCAGAAATTATCAGATTTTGCGAGCCCTTCAACTGCTCGTTCAATATTTCCACAATATCTCCTGCTTCCATAATAGCAATCAAGCGTTCGAAGTTTCTAATAACTTTTCAATAGCAGTTGGCTTCATCAAGGACTCACCTCTAATTTTCTCTTGCAGTTTCATAATCCCACCAATCAATGCTTCTGGGCGAGGAGGGCATCCAGGCACGTATACATCAACGGGTATTATTCTATCCACACCCTTAACCACATGGTATCCATGCTCCCAGTAAGGGCCGCCACAGTTCGAACATGACCCCATGGATATAACGTATCTCGGCTCAGCCATTTGCTCATACAGACGTCTTACCCTGTCAGCCATTTTAAAAGTGACGGTACCCGCCACAATCATCACATCTGATTGCCTTGGTGAAGCTCTGGGAAAAACGCCCAGTCTATCCAAATCATAGCCACTGGTCATAGTGGACATCATCTCTATAGCGCAACAAGCGAGCCCAAAACCCATAGGCCACAAACTCGAAAGCCTTGCCCAGTTGATCACATCATCAACCTTCGTGACAATCACACCCCCATTTTCAAACTGTTGATCAAGAAGACCCATTAATTATTTCTCTAAAAGATGTTTGTATGCCTCAGCAGGAATTTGTGATTGATAATCTGATTTCTTCAGTCCTGGCTTCACCCAATCAAGCATACCCTTCTTCCACACGTAGATCAACCCAACAGCCAGTAAGCCAATAAAAATAAAAGTTTCAATCAAGGCAAAATTCCCCCACAAACCCTTAGTCATTTCATTCAATTCCTTGTCTGCAAATACAACAGCCCATGGAAATAAAAAGATCAATTCTACCTCAAAAAGCAGAAAGATTATCCCAATTATGTAAAATCTAACATTGAAATTCTTCCAAGCAGAACCTAAGGGCTCCTCTCCAGATTCATAAGTACTAAGCTTTTCTTGGTTTGGTCTTGTAGGCCTCAAAACCCAGCCAGTAAAGAGGGTCAAAAGGATAAAGCCTAGACCACCAATTAAAAAGAGGAGAATTGTACCGTAACCAGAGATATTGAGCATGTAAGCTCGAAGTTAAAGTCTTATTAGAACTTCAGTGGATCCAGATGTTTGAAATGACCATTGAGTTTGATGCGTTCTTTGGCCTGCTCTGCTCTTTCAAGTGCGGGAAGAATATTTTTCAAATGATTCACCAAATACTGCTGACGTTCCTTTTCCGTTTCAAGCTTCAGTAGTTCGTACTCCTCCTCCAACTTCAATCCTACTTTATGAGCAATATTGAATACACTAAGATTTTCGTCCACAGCTATTTGGTCCTCAAGTCTTAGCCAAGAGAAAAGCTCTGAACACAAGTCTTTCATCCTTAGCTTTAGTTCTGCATCTTCTCTACTGTCCACATACACGTACCTGACACTGCCCCCGGCATATAGCCTGTCCTTCCATGGATTTTGAAAGTCAATGACCTCAAAAAGCTCTTTACCTACAGTCTTGATATCCATTCTACCATCACTGTATTTTTTGGTAACTTCTACTACCTCTACAACGGTACCCATCTCGATCTTATTCAATACATAAGATGGGATGCCGAACTGCTCATCTCCAGCGAGAACATCATTTATCAATTGCTTATATCGAGGTTCAAAGATGTGAAGGTTCACTTCCTCGCCGGGAAAAACAACTATGTTAAGGGGGAAAAGAGGTATTTCTTTTTCCATGATTTATTATAAACTCAACTATCATTGTTCAGTTTAGAAAAAGTTGAATTTTGAAGGAAAAACCTCAAATAGTTAGAATTGGCCAGGGCAGATCATTAGCCCTTCATTGGAGATTGGTCCTCACCGTTGTTGTTCTTGGTCTATTTGCCTTAACACTTGAATACCAAAGTGAGCTTGGAGATTGGTATTTCCTACCAGGAATGGCCTGCGCATCCTGTATGCCCGCGATTTGGACAGCCAGAAGGATCTTGGAAATCGAACCTGATGGCACCATCAAAAGATACACATGGACGATGGGCAGAAAATGGAACTTAAGAATAGTCGGACCTATGCGACTATTGAATCTGACTATCAAAGCTGACGAAGAAATTCTTGCAGCCTACTTGATAAATGCAGAAAATGAACTCTATCTTTTTAAAGGAGAAAATGAGGAAGATTTGAGAAAAGCCTTAGCTCCCATTTCGAAAAAGCTTCAAATCCCGATAAAATAAAAAGCCGGATTAAATCCGGCCTTTTCAAAAAGATATTTCAATTAAAACCTAAACCGCATAGGTTCTGCCTTCTCCCGCTTCAGAGAGAGGGACGCATGCTTCCCACTGAGCTGGAACAAGCTGATACTGTAGAATCTGTGTAGCACCATATTCAGTTGTAAATACTCCTAAAAGAGTGAGTTCCTTGACCATCCAGAAAAATGGTCTCTCTTCGGCATTATATCTACCGAAACTTTTACCAGCTATGGCATCATTCTCTCTTTTAGCTATCTCGTTCTTCTTTTCAGTCTCCAAAGCATGAAATGCATCTCCACTTTCTGACTTAATAGCTTCTTGGAAGGACGCCAACTTATCCATAAAGAGTTTTTGATCTTTTTCTTTATAGACAGTACTCACCATAGATTCAATGAACTTCGGTACTCCCAGGTCTTTTGCTCCAAGAGTATCAGTAGCAGGGAAAATTGCCTCTGAAAGCTCCATAACCGTCAAAGCCTGCTCTTCTGTAAAAAAACTTGGAGTCCAGTTTGGCTTAGCACTAGGTGCACAACCATTAAGTACTCCCAAAATAGCCGGGGCGGAAATTGTTCCTCCCATGAAATAGGCTGCTTTCTTTATTGCTTCTCTTCTATTAATTGCCATTTTAGAAGTATTAAAGATTATTCTTTTTCAATTGATCCACAGCATAATTAGCTGCTCTGGCAGTCAATGCCATGTAAGTAAGAGATGGGTTTTGACATCCTGCAGAAGTCATAGCTGCCCCATCGGTAACAAAGACGTTTTTTACTTCATGAAGTTGATTCCACTTGTTCAAAACGGAAGTCTTAGGGTCCCTACCCATTCGGGCAGTACCCATTTCATGAATACCCAAACCTGGACCACCTTTATCATCATAGGTGCCAATATTTTTAAATCCAGCAACTTCCAACATTTCAGCTGCCTGCTCCTTCATGTCTTTCCTCATCTCCATTTCATTCTCTTTGAACTCACAGTCAAATTTCAAAGTAGGAAGACCATGCTTATCAAGAACTGAATCATCCATTTCTACTTTATTTTCATGGTAAGGGAGGCACTCTCCAAACCCTGTAAGACCCATTCGCCATGCTCCCGGAGTAGTGATTTGCTCTTTGAGCTCTTTACCCACACCAAGTTCTGCGACTGCTGATTGCCATCCCTCGCGACCACCGCCGCCTTGATAGCCATAACCTCTTAAATAGTTCTGATCTTGTTTTCCAATATTCCTGAATCTTGGGATGTAGATTCCATTAGGTCTTCTACCATAATAGTATTGATCTTCGAAACCGTCGTATTCTCCTGAAGCACCTACTCTGAAATGGTGATCCATAAGATTATGACCTAGTTCCCCGCTGCCATTACCCATACCATTTGGATGATATTCACTCTTCGAATTCATAAGAATCCAGGTAGAGGCCAATGCCGAAGCATTTAGAAAGACGATCTTAGCAAAGAACTCTTGCGTTTCTCCCGTCTCTGCATCTTGTACTCTGACTCCTGTTGCTTTCCTTGTCTCAGGGTCGTAAATAACCTCAGTTACTATTGAATTCGGTCTCAATGTCATATTACCAGTAGCAACTGCCGCCGGTAATGTGGAAGATTGAGAGCTGAAGTATCCACCAAAAGGACACCCTCTCATACACATATTCCTGTAATGACACCTCTGTCTACCATTATGATCTTGGGTGATATTAGCCACCCGACCGATAGTCATAATCCTGTCATTGTAGTTTTCAGCTATCTTATCCTTCACATGCTTTTCTATACAAGTGAAATCCATCGGAGGTAGAAACTTCCCATCAGGAAGTTGAGGTAATCCTTCATTTTGACCACTTACACCGATGTAAGACTCTACATAATCATACCATGGTGCCATATCTGAATATCGGATAGGCCAATCAACAGCAACTCCTTCCTTAGCATTAGCCTCAAAATCCATTTCGCTCAGCCGGTAGCTCTGACGACCCCAAAGAAGAGACCTTCCACCTACATGGTAGCCTCTAATCCAATCGAATCTTTTTTCTTCTTGATATGGATGCTCGGTATCCTTTACCCACCAGTGCTTAGTAGACTCCCTGATGGTGTATCCAGTACGCATTTGTTTTTCATAATGCTTGGCTTCTTCCGCCGATACTCTATCACCATTAGGTAGCTCCCATGGCGGGGTATTCATGGTAGGGTAATCCTTTCTGTGCTCAACCATTCTACCTCGATCCAGTACAAGCGTTTTTAAACCCTTTTCCGTAAGCTCTTTCGCAGCCCAACCGCCACTTATGCCTGTACCCACCACTATAGCATCATAAGTCTGTTGCGCCTTAGCCTTAGTATTTAAATTCATTCACTAAATTGTTTAATTTCATCAGGTACTTTGATCTCTGAAGCCAAGTACATCCATCTTTCAATCTATAAAATTATTGGTAATCAACTGGACCTATTTTTTTAAAAGTGATTTTGAAATCGTTTGCAGTCGGAACTGGATTGAGAAAAATGAAAATAAAATCACCACTAACACTGATTTAGACTTATGATATCTCGAAAAAATGCCATTAAAAAAATAATAGCTGCATCAGCTCTCCCATTTGTGACACCTGCCACAATCATTGCCCCTGAAAAGATGCGGCAATCAACGAAAATCAATCATTCTGTTTGCAAGTGGCCCTACCCAGATCAAACCCTGGAAGAGATGTGTGAAGCCGCTCAAAATTACGGCATTCAATCAGTAGAATTGCTCGATCCTGATCAATGGGCAATAGTCGAAAAATATGGACTAAAATGTGCAATGGGAAATGGGAGTCCTTTACATATAACTAAGGGCTTTAATGATCCGCAATACCACAATCAATTACTAAAAGACTATCAGGAGATTATTCCCAAAGCTGCTGAGGCTGGTCTGCAGAATGTAATTTGCTTTTCAGGAAATAGAAATGGTCTATCAGATGAAAAAGGTCTTGAAAATTGCGCTATCGGTCTGGAACCTGTACTAAAGGTGGCACAGAAACACAACATTACCATTTGCATGGAATTACTAAACTCCAAAGTGGACCACAAAGACTATCAGTGTGATCATACTACTTGGGGAGTTGAGTTATGTGAAAAGACTGGCAGCGAAAACTTCAAACTACTCTATGATATCTACCACATGCAAATAATGGAAGGAGACATTATCGCGACCATTAAACAATATCATCCCTATATCGGCCATTATCACACCGGAGGAGTCCCCGGACGCAATGAGATTGATGAATCACAAGAATTATATTATCCGGCCATCATGAGAGCGATCGTCGAAACTGGATTTAAAGGGCATGTAGCGCAGGAATTTATACCGAGTACAAAAAAGCCCCTTTCATCACTGAAAAGGGCTATTGAAATCTGTAACGTCTGACTAAAACACTAGATATTATCAATTATTTCATTCAAAGTTGTACTTGGACGCATAGCTTTTGCCGCCAAGGCATCATCAGGCATGAAATATCCGCCAATTTCTTGAGGTGAACCCTGAGCATCGATCAATTCCTTGTCGATCTTCTCAACATTGTTCTCCAAGTCTTCGGCAACACTTGAAAACTCAGTTTTAAGATCAGAATCTTCATTCTGATTGGCTAACTCTTGAGCCCAGTACAAGCCCAAATAGAAATGGCTACCTCTATTATCAATTTGACCAAGCCTTCTAGCTGGTGACTTGTTCTCCTCCAAAAATTTACCGGTAGCCCGATCCAAAGCAGCTCCTAGTACTTTAGCCTTTTCATTGTCAAAGACATTACCCAGATGCTCCAAAGAAACAGCGAGGGCAAGAAACTCTCCTAAAGAATCCCATCGTAAATATCCTTCAGATTGAAACTGCTGAACGTGCTTGGGAGCAGATCCGCCGGCACCTGTCTCAAAAAGCCCCCCTCCATTCATTAGAGGAACAATTGAAAGCATCTTGGCGCTTGTACCTACTTCCAGTATAGGAAACAGATCCGTCAAATAATCTCTCAACACATTTCCAGTAACCGAAATAGTATCTTCCCCTTTGACTATTCTCTCCAAAGAATACCTAGTGGCTTCGATCGGAGCCATGATCTTAATTTCCAGTCCCGCGGTATCGTGATCTTTCAAGTAGGTATTTACTTTCTTGATTAATTCAGCATCATGAGCTCTTTCAGAATTTAGCCAAAATACAGCTGGTACTCCAGTCGCTCTTGCCCTACCGACTGCAAGCTTCACCCAGTCTTGAATTGGAGCATCTTTCACTTGGCACATCCTGAAGATATCACCGGAACCAACTTCCTGAGTCATTAGCACATTACCAATGGCATCAACCACGTCTACCTTTCCTGTCTCACTCAATTGAAAAGTCTTGTCATGAGAGCCGTATTCTTCAGCTTTTTGAGCCATGAGGCCCACATTCGGCACGCTCCCCATAGTTGCTGGGTCTAGAGCTCCATTCTTTTTACAGAAGTCTATCACCTCCTGGTAAACCCCTGCATAGCTGCGATCTGGAATTACAGCTTTGGTGTCTTGCTGATTCCCTTCTGCATTCCACATCTGACCTGATGTCCTGATCATGGCAGGCATAGAAGCATCTATAATGACATCTGAAGGAACATGTAAATTGGTAATTCCTTTATCAGAGTTAACCATGGCCATTGCCGGCTTAGAGGCATATAAGGCCTCTATTGCTGATTTGACCTCACCTTCAAGAGCATGACCTTCTAACTTAGAATAAACATCACCAACACCATTGTTAGGATTTACTCCGAGCTCCTCAAAAAGATCAGCATACTTAGCAAAAATTTCTTTGTAGAATACACGCACCGCAGCTCCAAAAATGATAGGATCAGAAACCTTCATCATTGTCGCTTTCATGTGCAGAGAGAAAAGAATCCCTTTATCCTTAGCATCTTGAACCTCTTTCGATAAAAAGCTTTCCAATTCCTCCATATTCATGACAGAGCAATCAATAACCTCCTTATCCTGGAGACTTATTCCTTCCTTCAGTACATTCTTATCACCCTTCGATGACGTAAAGACGATGGATGCGTTTGTAGGCCCAGAAATGGTTACAGACTTTTCATTTCCGAAAAAATCCCCCCCTGACATGCTGGCTACATGACTTTTAGAACCTGAAGACCATGCTCCCATAGAGTGGGGATGCTTCTTTGCATAATTCTTTACAGCCTTCGGAGCTCGCCGATCAGAGTTTCCTTCTCTTAAGACTGGATTTACGGCGCTACCTTTTACAGCATCATATTTTGCTTTAATCGCTACTTCTTCTTCATTTCGAGGATCGGTTGGATAGTCAGGAAGATTATACCCTTTACTTTGGAGTTCTTTAATGGTTCCAACCAACTGAGGGATTGAAGCTGAAATATTAGGTAGCTTAATGATATTAGCTTCCGGTTGCTTTGCAAGATCTCCCAATTCAGCTAAATGATCCGCTATCTTCTGATCATCACTTAGAACTTCTGGAAATTGAGAAACAATTCTTCCCGCAAGAGATATGTCTCGCGTCTCAACCGTAACGCCAGCTGACTTTGTAAAAGCCTGTACAATTGGCAGAAATGAGTAGGTAGCTAAAGCTGGTGCTTCGTCAGTTTTGGTATAAATTATTTTGGATGATCCTGACATCTGATTTGTATGAATTAACTATTAATAACTTTCGCTTTCATTTGGGAAATCTTGACTTTTAACGTCCTTGATATACCCCCCCACAGCATCGTGTATGGTCTTATTTAAGTCGGCATAAGCCCTCAAAAACCGAGGCTTGAAATCCTGAGTTATCCCCAGCATATCATGCATGACCAGTACTTGCCCATCAACATGAGGCCCTGCACCTATACCGATAAGCGGAATATCCAGTTCCTTCGCGACTACCTTACCTAATTCCGCTGGAATCTTTTCTAAGACGATTGAGAAACAACCGATTTTCTGAAGAAGCTTGGCGTCCTCTATCAATTTCTCCGCCTCTTCTTCCTCTTTGGCTCGCACAGTATAAGTTCCAAATTTGTAGATAGATTGTGGAGTAAGACCCAAATGTCCCATCACTGGAATACCAGCAGTTAGGACACGTTCAATGCTCTCAGTTACCTCTTTTCCACCTTCCATTTTCACAGCATGGGCTCCTGATTCCTTCATAATCCGTATTGAAGACCTCAAAGCCTCCGAAGAGTTTCCTTGATAACTACCAAATGGAACATCTACAACCACCAATGCCCTATCTACAGCTTTCACCACAGAAGAGGCATGCCAAATCATATGATCCAATGTGATAGGCAATGTCGTTTCATTCCCAGCCATCACATTACTTGCAGAATCCCCAACTAACAAGACATCTACTCCTGCCCCGTCCAAAATTTTGGCCATGGAGAAATCATAGGCCGTAAGCATGGCAATTTTCTCTCCATTGGCTTTCATTTCCTTCAGCCTATGCGTTGTGATCTTCTTAAAATTCGACTTAGCTACGCTCATATTGAAAAGAGCGGAAAATTAAGGAATTCACACAAGGCTTTTTACTTGAAAAAAATAAATCATGATCAATCGGCTCGTGATAAGGTTTTTCAGGAAA
>CAZZHO010000099.1:0-15899 GCA_964653795.1 uncultured Roseivirgaceae bacterium
TAATGTTTCGAAATAACTCTGTTATAAATGAATATATATAGCCATTTTTGTATTAAAGAACCTGGGAAAATTATTTTCCTATCAAAGAATCAACTAATTCTTTGAACAAATATGAAAAAACCGCCCTTTAATCAGCTTCTTAGCCAATCTGAAGTTCCGGTGCTAGTTGACTTCTACGCAGACTGGTGTGGTCCTTGTCAGACCCTCAGTCCTGTAGTCCAATCAGTCGCTAAAGATTTTGGTTCTAGTCTTAAGGTGATAAAAATCAATGTGGACAAGAATAAAGCGCTGGCACAGAAATTTGGTATAAGAAGCATCCCCACTCTGGTTCTTTTTCAGAAAGGAAAAATATCATGGAAAAAGGCGGGGCTGTTTTCAAAACGAGAATTGATTACACGTATAAATAACTCAATTAATTAACTATCTAAATTTTATTCTTATGAAAAATCTAACAAAGCAATTAATGCTAATGATGTTGTCATTAGTATTCATTTACAGCTGTAGTGATGATGAGGAGCCTACACCAACGGCAGCAGCACCATCTATTTCAGTAAGCGCAACCCTTGATGGTTCAGCAGTCAGTGGCGGTGCTACTGTGGAAGTAGGTGATACACTTGTTGTGACACTTGCAGGAACTACTCCTGGTGGATTCAACGTATTCAGAGCTATCACTGGCTCAAGTACTACAGAAGTTTCAAGAACTGACTTGGAATTAGAGATGGGAGCAACTTCAGCTACTACCTCTTTGAATGTTCCAATTACTGAAGGTGTTGCAGGAACTACTGTTGACTGGTCCTTCGTAGTGGTTGATGATCTAGATCAGGCTGATACTACTACTTTCTCTTACACAGTAGCAGAGCTTTCTCCTGATGCTTTACTAGCTACTACTACATTGTTCGGACAGTCTAATCCTGACGGAGGTAGCTTCTTTGATTTAGTAAATGGCGAGGTTTACGGTTATGCAGCCGCTCGTGATGATGAAACAGCTAACGTTGATTTCGTATTCTTCTACGGGTCTACTAGTGGCTACGCAATCGGAGCTATCGATGATAGCAATGTACAAACTGCCTTCAGCGCTGCTGGGGTAGCCATCGATGGTGTGTTTGACGCTAGTTTATTTAACTCTACAAAGTTCAAGGCGTTGACTGACGTAGATTTCGATGCTATCGAAACTGAAGCTGACCTAGCGGATGCTATTGGTGAAGTAGCGCCTGACGCTTCTCTTGCTTCTAGTCTAATGGAAGGAACTGTTTTTGGATTCCAGCTTGATGCTGCCAGAGATGGTATCCAAGGTGTAGTGAAAGTAACTGAAACAGGGGGCGATGGACCATCTAACAGAACTATCACTTTCGATGTAAAGTACGAAACTCCCAATCAATAATTAGAAAAAACATTTCTAATCAAAGCCCCGCCAATCCGCGGGGCTTTTTTATTTACTCTCGGTCTGAAGTATTTTCACCAGCTGAAAATGTCCTAACAATGAAGAATCTCCTTTCGCTCACTTCTTTAATCGTCCTTTTTATTGCCTGCGGCACCACGAAAGAGTCAAGTGACACTCCTACTGTAGATAATGGACCCCTAGCTTTAGAAATCGCAAAAGAAACAATCATCTTGGATGGTCATGTGGATTTGCCATATAGAATGGAGGTAAAAGGGTTTATGCTTCGAAAGGCTGTAGAAGATGTGTCTATAGAGACAGAAGGGAACTTTGATTATCCGAAAGCGAAAGCGGGTGGACTGGATGCACCTTTCATGTCAATCTATGTCCCTTCAGATTATCAAAAAATAGGGGGTGCCAAAGAGTTTGCTGATTCGTTAATTACAATGGTCAGCCAGCTACCAGTGGAGTTTCCAAGCCTTTTTGCATTGGCTAATTCACCACAAGATATTTCAGCCAATTTTGAAAAAGGGTTAGTATCCCTTCCAATGGGCATGGAAAATGGGGCTCCTATTATGGATGATCTCAATAATGTCAAGTACTTTTTCGATCGTGGTATAAGATATATCACCCTAACGCACGGCAAGGACAATCAAATTTGCGATTCGTCATATGATACGGATGAGGATACCTGGAATGGATTGAGCCCATTTGGCGAGCAGGTGGTCCTCGAAATGAATAAGTACGGTATAATGGTCGACATATCTCATGTGTCAGATAGTGCCTTTTATGATGTCATGAAAATCACCAAAGCTCCTGCCATCGCATCGCACTCCTCTGCCAGACATTTCACTCCAGGTTTTGAAAGAAACATGAACGATGAGATGATCAAAGCTTTAGCAGACAATGGAGGCGTAATCCACATTAATTTCGGCTCTAGCTTCTTATCAAAGAAAATCAGGGACAATAGAACAAGAATTCGGGAGCACCTGATCAACTATAGAGCAGAAAATAATTTAACCTCAGAAGATTCTACCTATAAGGCCTACGAAGAAAAGTATGTGAAAGAGAACAACATGTTTGAGGATGTGCAAAAAGTAGCAGATCACATCGATCACATTGTAAACCTTGTGGGAATAGATCATGTAGGTTTTGGATCTGACTATGATGGAGTCGGGGATAGTCTACCTACTGGATTGAAAGATGTCTCTACGTACCCTAATCTTATTAAAGAGTTGCTAGACAGGGGATATTCTAGAGAGGATATCGAAAAAATCTGCTATCAAAACACCTACAGAGTCTGGAATAAAGTTCAAGAAATAGCTGAAAACTGGGAAGAAAGCTAGTTCTTCTTCTTTTTAAGAGACCGGATAAAGTCCCTCCAGGCAAAAGGATTTAAGAGAGGGTTGGAAACTGGTTGAAATCTTGATGCAATCGCAGCTTGTTGTTGCTGCATGAAAAATCTATGATTCATATTGGCACTTGCAGGTAGGGTCCAATACGCTTCCCTCATTACCTCGCTACTTAAGAACCGCTGAAGATTGTCGTAACTTCTTTGGTCCGGAAGCTCTACAGCAAGGACCGCCGCCTTAAAAACTGCCTCGGAAGGGTATGGAAATACTTCCAGCTCTTCCAAATAGGTAATGTCCTCTTGCAGATTGACTATCAATTGAATGCTGTTGTCCTCTCGATGCTCTGGAACTACGTAATGAGTCTTCTTGAAGCTTACAGAGCTAAAAACCACACTGTCACCCTCAAGTACAGGTAAGGAGAAAAACCCGTACGGGTTGGTGGTAGTACCTCTTCCTCCTTTAGGCACATATACGTGGACTCCAGGTACGACTTTCGTACTATCTTGACCAAAGACTACTCCTGTTAATTGCACTACATGCCGCTCCTCCTGGTCTTGAGCCAAGACCGGCAACAGTGAAGATCCTAGCAACAGGATCGCAATTCCCAGTAGATATTTTTTCATTTCCTCCGCTTCCGTATTCTAAACGGTTTTGTCAAAAATAGGTGATTCCATCTTTGCACTTTCTTAAAAAACATTAAGATTCACCTATTGATCTATTATATAGAATGTCAAAAGCCGGAAAACTGTTTTTAATACCCACGTATTTGTCTGCTGATAACACATCGGACATACTCGCTCCTATGGTCACTGAGTTAATCAAGCATATCAAATCTTATTTGGTCGAAAATGCTCGAACAAGCAGAAGATTCATTTCATCATTGGGACTTGGTATTGAAATAGAAAGCCTTCAATTGCAGGTATTGAATAAAGAAACAGATACCACAGAACTATATAATTGGTTACTTCCCGCAACTCAAGGAATCGACATGGGCTTAATGTCCGAGGCTGGACTGCCGGCAATAGCTGATCCGGGCCAAATGGCAGTATCCATGGCACATCAGCTTGGTATTTCTGTGGTTCCCCTTCCCGGGCCTTCCTCTATAATTCAGGCCTTGATAGCCTCAGGATTCGATGGCCAAAAATTTACTTTTCATGGTTATCTTCCTATCGATAAGCAGAAACGAAGAGCTGCCATACTCAATCTGGAAAAAGAAGTACAAAAGACCGGCTACACGCAAATCTTCATGGAAACCCCATATAGAAATAAGGCGCTATTGGAGAGTTTGAAATCCACACTCAGGTCTAATACTTATTTATCTATCGCAAGTGGCATTACTTCTAAAGAAGAATTTATCTACACTACTTCCATTGAAAAATGGAGGAAGGAAAAAATGGATATTGAGAAAATACCTGCAATCTTTTCTATTGGCATTCCTCAGTAAAGCTTGACTTAGAAAAGATTAGGAAAATCTCATAAATTTGCGCCCCTAAATACGTACACATGTCATATCTATTTACCTCTGAATCAGTTTCAGAAGGACATCCTGATAAAGTTGCAGACCAAATTTCAGACGCCCTCATCGACCACTTTATGGCATTCGATCCTGAATCGAAAGTTGCCTGCGAAACGCTTGTAACTACAGGCTTGGTTACACTTGCTGGAGAAGTTAAGTCTAACGCATATCTAGATGTACAAGACATCACAAGGTCTGTTATTGCCAAAATCGGCTACACCAAAAGTGAGTATCAATTTGACGCTAAATCATGTGCAGTGATATCTGCTATCCATGAGCAATCTGAGGACATCAATAGAGGAGTAGACAGAGATAACCCTGAAGAGCAGGGTGCCGGAGACCAGGGAATGATGTTTGGCTATGCCACCAAAGAGACAGAAAACTATATGCCTTTGGCACTGGATCTTTCTCACAGAATTTTGAGGGAATTAGCTGACCTCAGAAGAGAAAATAAAGACATTACTTACCTACGTCCTGATGCAAAGTCGCAGGTAACCATAGAGTATGATAATAATAATCAACCGGTAAGGATCGATGCTATTGTAGTAAGTACGCAGCATGATGATTTCGATGCGGATGATAACAAGATGTTGGCTAAAATCAAATCTGACATCATTGAGATTTTGATCCCAAGGGTAAAAGCACAGTTGAAGCCCGAGCTTCAGAAGCTTTTCAACGATGATATTAAATATCATATCAACCCAACTGGAAAGTTTGTGATTGGCGGTCCTCACGGAGACACGGGTCTCACGGGTAGAAAGATTATAGTGGATACTTACGGAGGTAAAGGTGCTCACGGTGGTGGGGCTTTCTCTGGAAAAGATCCTTCAAAAGTGGATAGGTCGGCTGCTTACGCCACAAGACACATTGCGAAGAACCTTGTAGCTGCTGGTGTAGCAGATGAGGTGCTTGTTCAGGTATCATATGCTATCGGTGTAGTTGAGCCTATGGGCATCTATATCAACACCTACGGAACTGCCAAAGTGGATATGACCGATGGCGAGATTGCTGCTAAAGTGACCGAAGTATTCGACATGAGACCGGTTGCGATCGAAAGAAGATTGAAGCTCAGAGAGCCTATCTATTCTGAAACTGCAGCCTACGGACACATGGGTAGAGAGCCAGAAGTAAAGACAGTTACTTTCAAGTCTGGAAATCAATCGGTGGAAAAAGAGATCGAGACCTTTACCTGGGAAAAGCTTGATTATGTAGATAAGGTAAAAGGTGCGTTCAGCCTTTAAAATCCTCATTTTCTTATTTATTCTGGCGAGCTGTAACGAAAAGACACCTCGCCAGATTACTATAGACCCTGTAGCTACCGGTCAATCATTTAACGCTGGTTTCCTCATCATCGATGGTGTGTACAATTCCGAATTGATGGCTCCCTACGATATATTCCAGCATACCATCTTTCATACAGATGGCGGGATCAAAGTCTTCACTATTAGCAAAACCAAAGATACCGTGACAACCTTTGAGGGATTGAGAATCTTGCCAGACTATGGGTTTGAAGATGACTTTCCTGAAATCGACATCCTGGTAGTACCGAGCGCCGAGCACAATATGAGCAGTGACCTGGAGGACGAAGTGCTTATCAACTTTGTCCAGTCGGTAGGATCGAAAGCTGATTATCAAATGTCGCTTTGCGACGGGGCTTTCATTTTAGCAAAGGCTGGCCTAGCCAACAATAAAATCTCCACAACCTTTCCCTCAGACATTGAAAGGTATAAAACGACCTTTCCTGAGCTAGATGTCAGAAAAGACTTGTCTTTTGTTCATGATGGTTCACTAATGACTTCTGCCGGAGGAGCTAAGTCATATGATGTGGCATTATATCTGGTGCACCATCTATATGGTGATCAAATCGCTAAAAATGTTGGCAAGGGTCTGGTAATCGATTGGGATCTCAACGATTATCAATTTCTAAGGGTGGAGCGGTAGTAGCCCGAAGCCAATTACCTGGCAAATAGACCTGTCTACCGGCAGGCAGGCCCGACAGTGGGTAGTGCCAAGGTCTGGCTCGGATGGCGGGAATATCAGTAGGGTGAAAAGCTACCCTATCTCTCCTAACTCAAAAAAGAAATTAAGACGCCCGCAGCTACCGCAGAGCCAATGACTCCTGAGATATTGCTGGCCATGGCATATTGCAAAAGGTGGTTGTTAGGGTCGTGCTTGATAGCAATCTCGTTGGCCACCCTGGAGGCCATCGGCACTGCACTCAATCCCGTGGCGCCGATCAAAGGATTAATCTTCTTCTTCGCGAACAGGTTGTAGACTTTCACCGCGAAAATGCCCCCAGCTATGGAAATGGCAAACGCGATGAATCCACCTACTATGATGAGAATGGTCTCGAGATTCAAGAATGCCTTGGCCGTCATGGTCGCTCCTACCGATAGTCCGAGGAAAATAGTAGCCACATTGATGATGGTATCAGAGGCTGCTTTGTAAAGGCGGCCAGTGCTGGCGCCTATCTCTTTCACAAGATTACCGAACATCAGCAGACCAAGCAAGGGAACAGATGAGGGCACCAATAGGGCCACCACTGTTGCTACCCCGATGGGGAAAAGGATTTTGAGGGTCTGGAGGTTCTTGATGGGCCGCTTGGAAGGGAAAAGGCGGTCTTGCTCCTTCATATTGATTTTTAGTTCCTTATCGGAAGTCGTGAGCTTCACTACGAATGGTATGATCACCGGAACCAGCGCCATATAACTATAGGCAGCGATCGCAATAGGCCCCAGTAAATGTGGTGCTAACTTGATGGTCGTGTAAATAGCGGTGGGTCCGTCCGCTCCACCGATGATGCCCAATGCTGCTGATTCCTTGAGTGTAAACCCGAAAAAAACAGCAGAAATCACGACAGTGAAAATGCCGATCTGCGCAGCTGCACCAAAAAAGGCCAGACGCAAGTTTCGTAGCATAGGCCCAAAATCCGTGAGCGCACCAACACCTAAAAAGATAATGGGTGGCAGAAATCCTGTCTTAATCAAGCTGTAGTAGACAAAATTCATGATGCCATGCTGATTGGCAATCTGATAGAGTGTGAGCGACTCATCAATTTTCACCACGCCCATCTGCCCTCCTGGGAAGTTGGCCAGCAGCATCCCGAAAGCTATTGGCACCAGCAACAAGGGTTCATATTGCTTTTTTATGCCGAGATACAGCAAAAAGAAAGCTATCAAAATCATAAGCAGGATCTGGGGATTACTCACCAAATCCTGGATAGCGGTCATCTCGTATAATCGCTGCAGCAAATCCATCAAGATAGTCTGATCAATACATCATCATCCAACACATCCTCACCATCCTTCACTACTATCTCTTGTACAGTGCCCGCTTGGTCCGACTTCACGGCGTTGGTGACTTTCATCGCCTCAATGTAGAGGATGACATCACCCACATTCACCTTATCGCCAACTTTTAGCCCTTTTTCGCCACTGTCTTTTGTTAGGTAGACTTTGCCCTCAAGGGGTGCTAATACTTCTTTCAGATTGCCAGATGTAGTCGAGGCGGGACTAGCCTCATGAGGGGTAGAATTATTAGTTGCTTGCGAACCATCATAGGAGATAGAAACATTGAATTTCTCGCCATTTACATCTATTTGCAATTGCTTAGGCTGAGCAGGAGCTGTAGCGGCGGCTGCAGGGGCTTCTGATGCCTTCGGCGCTTTCTTTGTCGCCAGGTCTTTTTCAAAATCAGCTTTGGCCTTACCACTTTTGTAAGCTTCGTACTGCTGAGGGTGCATGGCGTATTCGAACAGCTCCTCGTCATCCTGACCGGTTTCCCAACCTTTCTCGGCCATTTCCTTCCTGAGGTCATCCAACACATCTGGGTAAAGGTCTTGCGGATCCCCATCAAAGAACTCTCTACTCTGCTCACTGGCCAGTGCTTGTAGTTCATCTGCCACTTCGCCGGGTACTTTGCCAGACTTACCTAAAATCATGTCCCAGGTGTTGTCATCGAGCAGAGACCAGCGTTCTTTACCTTTTTCCATCTGCATGACATTGACAAGCGCGGCATTTTTCACATACTGGCTATAAGGTGTTACCAATGGCGGATAACCTAATTTCGGCCATATCTCTTCTACCTCGTCAAATAGCTTTATCAATAAGTCATCCTGAGATAGGGTCGGTTGATTGTTCTTTTCTTTCCACTTGTTCAAACTCTTGAGGTTGTTCTCAAGGTCAGACATCAAGCTGCCCATCATTCCTCCCGGAAGACCAGGGCCGATTAGAAGCGCATTCATCATCCTGTTCCTGGGATTGATGTAGTAGCCCAGAAAGTCATCGATAAACTCCTGCGTAAGGGAGCGCGCCTGCATATAGGCTTTCATATTGATGTCTGGTACGCTAAACCCAGCGTCTCTCAGTACTTCATGCACTGTCAGAAGGTCTGCATGACCAGTACCAAATGACAAAGGCTCCATTCCCACATCTATGAAGTCTGCACCTCCTCTGGCTGCCTCCAATGAAGAGGTCACTGAAAACCCAGGGCCAGAGTGACCGTGGTAGGTGACTAGCATATCTGGATTTAGCTTTTTGATACCTTCGACAAGCTTACCCATAGAAGCAGGCCTGCCTATACCTGCCATATCCTTGATACAAATCTCCTCGGCGCCCATTTCCATGAGTGTCTTGGCCATGTTCACATAGTACTCCACAGTGTGCAGCTTGGAGTGGGTAATACACAATGCAGCCTGTGCTATCATACCTCCTTCCTTGGCGTATTCGATAGAGAGTTTGAGGTTTCGTGTGTCATTCAGGCCATCAAAAGACCTGGAGATATCTGTTCCCTGGATCTTCTTCAATTTGAACATGAGCTTTCTCACATCCTTGGGCACTGGATACATTCTCAACCCATTGAGGCCCCTCTCCAGCATATGGGTTTGAATGCCTGCCTCATTGAAAGGCTGGGTCCACTCCCGCACGGACTTGTTCGGGTTTTCGCCGTAGAGGAGGTTGATTTGTTCAAACCCACCACCATTGGTCTCTACCCTTCGAAAGCAGCCCATTTCTACAATTGGCTCGGCAACGCGTACAAGCTGATCAACCCGAGGCATGTACTTGCCTGAAGATTGCCACATGTCCCTATAAATCAGGCTAAGACCTATTTCTCTTCCCATAAAATTTGGAGATTAAGCTTTTTGAATTTTAGTGATATGACCTTTCCCTTCCGTGAATGCTTCAACAGCTGCCGTAATGGCTGCTACCTTATTGGGGGAAATATCTGAAATATTGCCACTGTTTTTTGGCACTTCTTCGCCGACAAACCTATTGACGAAGGCAATTAGTAAATTGCCTGTAGTCACCACTAGAAGCAATACCAGAAATACCGTGACCATACCTATTACCAGCAAGGTCAGAGCAGTTGAAACATCAGGGGTCATACTGAAAGGTTAATGGCTCCCTAAGTTATATCACCTTTTTTTTGGAGTCTCACTAATGTTTGATTTTGGCAAGAAAAACCCTTTTATAGATGGGCTTTCGGTATAGAAACTGACCCAGCATGGGCAAATACATTACTAAGTCTGTAAAAATCGTCCCGGTAGTGTAAGTGATATCATCGATTATCACACTCCCTGCGGTGGCGCTTTCCACTACGTGTCGATGGGTCCAGGATTTTAAGAAAAATGGCAATTCTGTTCCTTCATCAACAAAGAACCATTTTCCATCCTCCTCGCCATCTTCCATAATCTTACTGGTCCAGGTTTGCTTGAAGAACCCAAAATTCAACTCAAGCGACACCAAATCTCCTTTGCTCGATCCTTCGAAAAACTGTAACTCCACTTTTGGGAATGGGGGGCTTAGCTGAAGAAATAAATCTTGATTGAAGCCTTCTTTTACCTGCGAAAGCGATGCGCTGACCTTGGTTTTTACTTTGATTCTCACAGCATGACAACTGTGATAAAGGGGAGCTTGTTACTACAAATTTTTCGCCCGCTCCCAGTATTCATCCATCTCCGACAAAGACATCTCCGCCAAACTCTTTCCATCCTTCTTCGACTCAGACTCCAAGTATTGAAACCGTTTGATAAACTTCTTATTGGTTCGCTCCAATGCCTCTTCGGGATTGATGTCTACAAAACGGGAGTAGTTCACCAATGAAAACAACATGTCCCCGAACTCCCCGGAGGCCTTCTCTTTATCGATTTCCCCTTGGGTGATATCAAATTCGGATTTGAACTCATTCATTTCCTCCTCCACTTTCTCCCAAACTTGCGACTTGTCCTCCCAGTCAAATCCAACTCCTCTTGCCTTCTCCTGGATTCTCATAGCCTTCACCAGAGCCGGTAAAGATGTAGGCACTCCTCCCAATACAGATTTATTACCCTTTTCTTGAAGCTTGATTTTTTCCCAGTTGGTCTTCACTGCCTCTTCATCTTCAGCATTTACATCTCCATATATATGAGGATGCCGTCTGATAAGCTTCTCACAGACACCATTCAGTACATCGGCTATGTCAAATTCCTTTTTTTCACTCCCAATTCTGGAATAGAACACCATATGAAGCATCAAATCGCCGAGCTCTTTTTTTACTTCCTCCAGGTCATTCTCCAGGATAGCATCAGATAGCTCATAAGTTTCCTCTATCGTCAAATGCCTCAACGTCTCCATGGTCTGCTTTTTATCCCACGGGCAGTTTTCACGCAACTCGTCCATTATCGTCAGCAAACGATCAAAAGCCTCAAGCTTCTCTTTTCTTGAAGGGTCTGGTTTAGAAAGTGACATTGATTGAATCTTTTATAGCCTTAACAGTGTTACAAGGACAGGCACAATATTGCTTAATTTTGTGAACAATAAAGTGAAGGAGATATGACTACTGTATTACTTGGAATAGGAATTATCGCAACGTTTTTCATACTCATGTCAGTACGTTTGATTTTCGTGAAAAATGGTGAGTTCAAAGGCACTTGTGCTTCTCAGTCTCCTTTTCTAAACAAGGAAGGCGCTCAATGCGGGTTCTGTGGCAAAACAGTAAAAGAAGGCGACGCTTGTGCCAATCCTGACTCTGAAGTAAATAAGGTGCTAGCTAAGTTCTAAGTTGGTTGTCCATTTAGGGACGCCCCTCCCAAAGTCCTTGCGCCTAGTCCTCCGCTTGCGGGACTGGCGCTTCTGAGCAATACTCAGGTTGAGGGGTTAGCACAGATTATTTCCTTCCGCACTTTTCTCTTACACAGCTTGGAATAAATTCTATCTTTGCGCACCGCTAAAAAAATTAAATAGAATTGACCTTAATTAAATCTATTTCAGGGATAAGAGGAACACTCGGCGGCAACGTTGGTGATACCCTCACACCCATTGATATCGCTAAATATGCAGCTGCATATGGTATGTGGCTAAAGTCGTCTCATGGGGATAATATGACCGTTGTGATCGGTAGGGATGCACGTCCTTCCGGCCCCATGATAGCTCAATTAGTCGCCAACACCTTAATCAGCCAGGGTATCAATGTTCTGGATCTTGGATTGAGTACTACTCCCACTGTAGAAATGGCAGTGATGATGGAGAAAGCGCAAGGAGGTATCATTATTACCGCCAGTCATAATCCGGCAGGCTGGAATGCCCTGAAGCTACTGAATGATAAAGGAGAGTTCGTTTCCGCCGCAGACGGAAAAGCTATCTTAGATTGGGCGGAAAGCCCTGAATTGGCCTTCGTTGAGCCGAAGAAGTTTGGGAACATTTCACATAATGACGACTACATTGAGAAGCATATAGACGAAGTGCTCAAGCATAATCTTGTGGATGTAGCTGCAGTTAAGGAAAAGAAATTCAAGGTAATTCTTGATGCCGTAAATAGTACTGGAGGCATTTCGGTGCCACGGCTTTTGGAGAAAATGGGCGTTGAAACCACAGAACTTTTCTGCGAACCCAATGGTAATTTCCCACACAATCCGGAGCCACTACCTGAAAACATTCAGCAAATCACGAGTGAGCTAAAATCAGGTGAATTTCACCTGGGTATAGTAGTAGACCCTGATGTGGATCGGCTAGTACTGGTTTGTGAAGATGGTGAGCCCTTCGGCGAGGAATACACCTTAGTAGCGGTCTCTGATTACGTATTAAGTCAGAAAAAAGGTAACACAGTGTCCAACCTTTCCAGCACAAGAGCACTTAGAGACGTGACTGAAAAGCGAGGTGGCGAATACTTTGCAGCTGCTGTAGGCGAAGTGAATGTAGTTGCTAAGATGAAAGAGGTCAGTGCTGTAATTGGTGGGGAAGGAAATGGTGGTGTGATCGTACCTGAATTGCACTATGGCCGGGATGCACTGGCTGGTATTGCTTTATTTCTTACGCACCTAGCTAAGTTTGGTAAGAGTGCATCGATGCTAAGATCCACTTATCCCAACTATCATATTTCAAAAAATAAGATCGAGTTGACCCCCGATATCGATGTGGATGCCATCCTGGAAGCGCTGAAGCAGAAATATCAGAAACAGCCTATCAATACTATTGATGGCGTAAAGATCGAATTTGATAAAGAATGGGTTCAGTTGCGCAAGTCCAACACCGAGCCAATAATTCGTATTTTTGCCGAGTCCGAAAGTGCAGCCACTGCTGAACATTTGGCCAACAAAATCATTGCTGATATCAAAGAATTTATGTCTAGCTAAACCTTAATTGTTCTATCACATGAAAGTATTTTTCGATAATGCAGGCACCACCCCCTTAGATCCGGCTGTATTTGAAGAAATGAGACCTTTCTTCGAAAACTTCTACGGTAACCCTTCTTCTATACATTCACACGGTAGAGAGGTTCGATCAGCTGTGGAGCGAGCAAGAAAAAAAATAGCAGATATTCTGAACACCAGCCCTTCTGAATTATTCTTTACCTCAGGAGGGACAGAGGCAGACAACACCGCCATTATCAATTCTGTGAAATCGAAAGGAATAAAAAACATTATTTCTTCCAGAATTGAACACCATGCCGTACTCCATACTTTGGATCATATTGAGCAAGAAGGATGGACTAAAACACATTTTGTCAACTTGCAGGATGATGGCCAGGTAGATTATGATCATCTGGAACATCTTGTCAAGTCCAACAAGGACGTAATGGTAAGCCTGATGCATGCCAACAACGAAATTGGTAATGTATCTGATATCCATAGGATAGGTGAAATGTGCAAAGAATATGGAGCCACATTCCATTCTGATACGGTACAAACCATGGGCCACTTCCAACATGATTTGCAAAAGCTCGAAGCACACTGCATCGTTGGGTCAGCTCATAAATTGCATGGACCAAAAGGCATAGGGTTCCTTTACAAAAGACACGATCACCAATTGAAGCCATTCATACATGGCGGAGCGCAAGAACGTAACATGCGTGGTGGGACGGAAAATGTGACCGGCATTGTCGGGCTGGCCAAGGCACTAGAGATTGCCTATGAACATCAGGATGAGCATAAACGACATATCACCGCACTCAAAGCCAGAATGATAGGCAAGCTAAAAGAGATTATTCCAGATGTCCACTTCAATGGTACCTCTGCAGATCTTGAAAACAGTCTCTTTACTGTACTCAATGTATGCATGCCGGCTTCTGAGGATAATGATATGCTACTGTTTAACCTTGATATTAACGGGGTATCCGTATCTGGAGGTAGCGCCTGTAGCAGCGGATCCAACGTTGGATCACATGTATTGGCAGAATTAAAAAGAGATCCTAATCGCGGTGCAATACGTTTTTCATTTAGCAAATACAATACTGAAGAGGAAGTTGATTATGCTGTTGAAAAACTTGCTGAAACTATGCCTGTCAGCGCCTAGGTTTCCTATTTACCTTTTAATGGCCTTCACTTACGTGAGCAGTTCAGGCCAAAAGGTTACTAAGATCATTTTTGAAGGCGATGCTCAAAAACGATTTGAAGCAGTCGAGGACTTTAGTGCTATTGCCATAAAACCTTCAAACTATATTGATGATGTCATCTATCCGGTCATCATCAATGGCGAAAAGGTTGAGATTCCGCTTGACCCAGATACGGAAGAAATTACTTTTTTCAAGTCACTAGCTCCCTCTGGGAAATCTTTCGAAATCGATCCAGATTTTAAAGGGGCAGTTTTTCTCATCAATAGTGGACACGTTGAAATTTTTGAGAATAAGTCACTCCGTTCCTATGACAATAATTGCTTTGCTTTCCAGTCTGTACCCCAGTCTTCCTGGAGAGAAGGTCTGCCCGCTCCAAACTTCGATAGAATCCAAAATGAAGTTACTCACCTGATCGTCCACCACACAGCTGGATCAAATACCAATACTAACTTCACCCAAGTGGTGCGCGACATATATCTATTTCATACAGAGGTCAACAGGTGGTCGGACATAGGATACAATTTTCTAGTCGCTCAAGACGGTACCATTTTCGAGGGGAGGGATCCAGGTGATGACTTGACAGAATTTGAAGTGGTGGGAGCTCACTTTTGTGGAAAAAACACTGGCACCATGGGCGTGGCCATGCTGGGAAACTATGAATCTTCAACCCCTTCTGACAATGCCATTGTCAGCTTACAAAATGTTTTGGCATCAGCCGCCGATAATTTCAACATTGCTGTTTTGGAAGAAAGTGATCATCGTGGAAGCCCACTCGGACATATAGCTGGCCACCGAGATGGTTGCTCCACGTTGTGCCCTGGAGAAAATCTTTATCCACTCCTAGCTGATATCTCCATGGAAGTTTCAGCTTTGTTGGATTGCTCTCCAAAAGATTCTGTAAGTACACGACGCACTTTTGGTTTCTTTCCAAACCCAATTTCTACCGCCGACTTACTACAAATCGAAACTCCTGATTCCATAGAAGTCGGAGACCTGATTTCTGTATCAGGAAAATTATGGAAGTCAATTCCAATACAAGAAGGGCAAATGAACCTTGCAGGTATTCCACCAGGAATCTATCTGCTGCAAGTAGGTGATTACCAAAGTCAAAAACTGATCATTAGAAAGTAATTAACTCTATTACTTACTAAAAAATAGAACATATATGGAATCGCCCCGTATATTTGTTCTATAATCTAGTAACAAATGAAGGATTCGAAACTCGGGGACTTTGAAGAGACACTGCTGCTGATAGTCGGAATTCTGGCCAGGGAAGCATATGCTTTCAGGATTGCTGAAGAATATGAAGTCCAAACTAAGAAGTCCACTTCAATTGGGGCTGTACATTCTACATTAGAAAGACTCGGGAAGAAAGGATTCCTAAAGTCTGAAATGGGAGAGCCTACCTCCGAAAGAGGTGGCAGAAGGAAACGAATCTATGAAATTACTGCTGAAGGACATAAGGCGTTAGAAGCCTCCCGAGACTTGAAGGTTTCACTTTGGAGCCAATATCCGGCCTTTGCAGGATTCAAGCTCAAGTTCGCCTAGATGCAACCTACCCCTCCGAAATATGCAGAAAAGCTTCTCTTGCTATTTCTCAGAGACGACTTTGCCGAAGAGGTATTAGGTGACTTAGACGAAAAATTCCTTGTGATGTTAGCTAAGGGTTCTCACAGAAGAGCCAAACTCAACTACTGGTTTCAGGTCATTAATTACATGCGACCATTCGCATTTAAATATTTCAGGTCAAACTCAAACTTACTATCAATGATTAATCACAACTTCCTAGTGGGGTCACGGATTCTGCTCAAAAACAAGCTGTTCTCAACCATCAATATCGGCGGTC
>CAZZHO010000100.1:0-15578 GCA_964653795.1 uncultured Roseivirgaceae bacterium
CGCGACCCCAACCTTGGCAAGGTTGTGCTCTACCAGCTGAGCTACTCTCGCTTTTGTTCCTTTTTTAAAAGGACTGCAAATTTAATAGAACCCTTAGAAAATAAGCAAGCTATCGGAGGTTTTTGATTTACAATCCTGCCCCTTAATACCAATTCACAAATGCTTAACACGCTACTTGAAACTTCTAATTCAGGTAGGAGTTAAATACGATACTAAAACACAGCTGCTATGGAAATTATCATTTCACTATTACTGCTAGCCCTATTATTTTAATTAGACCGAAAATGGATTGCCAGAGCTGGCTAGCTTCTGGACTTTTCTTTTCGTGACGAAATACTAGTTTTGGGCTGTCGTTATTTTAAAGATGAAGACAGCTAAATACCTATTCTTTTTCTTAATAGTAGGCTCTTCTTCTGGTGCTTATGCGCAAGAGCAATCGCTGGAGGATTTGTTTAAGGTGGATTATGAGACACCCCTCACTATAGATATAGAAGATGAGGATTTGGAAACGGAAATAGTAGAGCCGGTAAAAAAGAAAAAGAAGAAGAAAAAGAAGGTTTTCTTCGGTATCAAGACAAAAAAAGGATTCACCAGAACAGGCTTTGGAAGTGGGGTTGTTTTCGAGCTATTCCATTATCTCAAGGAATATGAAGATCCTCCCGAATACGCCAGGGATTTTTATTGGTATGATACCAAAAAGCGTAAGATCATTAACTCTCTGAGGGTTCGGAAAAAAGATGCTGTGGTACTGCATGGCCATTACATCAAGAAAAAAGGAGATCAAATATTGGAAGAAGGACATTTTTTCAGAGGCCAAAAACATGGTCGTTGGGTCCGACTGAACAGCTACGACATCCTTCAGGACAAGAAAAAATACTGGAAAGGCTGGCCTCAGGAGTCTTTACTCGCTTTTTACGATTTTGATCGGGAGAAAGTGAAAGAAGTAATACCCATCCACTACGGTGAAAGAAGTGGTACTTACTATGCATTTCATGAAAACGGTAATGTAGCGGCTCGGGGAGAGTATAAGTTCAATCATCGAGTAGGCCTATGGAGAGAATTCTTCTCCAATAAATCCACAAAAAGAGAAATCAGGTATCCAGATGATCCCTTCGATTTTGAGACCTCACCCGTCATTGTGAAGGAGTGGAATGAGCGAGGACAGATTATTTACGACCGTAAGAAATTCCTCGCGGAAATCAACTAAGCCAGTTTTAATAATTCTTGCCTCAAGTACAGCAAAGAGATGACTGTGGCTGTGCTCACCAAGCCAATCTTGATGCCGAAAATCGTCGTAACGATACCGAATATAATTATCCACCATAGAGGGTACATAAAGAGTGCCACGCCCCATTTGATGGAAGCCGTAAACACTATGTCCTTGATTTTCTTTCCTAGTAAGAACTTCATTAAGAACAGAGGAGGATAGTTGACGACTCCCAGGAGCTTTCCGATGTAGCCAAGGACAGGGTATTTCTTTTTGACCGGGGCCGCTTCTTCTACTTCACTCAGGAAGGTTTTCATTTCCTGGAAGTCAAGATGTTCCTTCCGCTGTATGAGCCAGCTTTTTCTGATCTCATATTTTTCATCATTATCCGGGATAAACATACACTCCTTCATACGCGTGAATACATCATCTCTCAGATCCTTTAGTGCTTTGGGCTTTTTCTCATGATAAGTAGCCATGTAATCACTTACTCGGATAGGCTTTCCAAATACTACAGATGCCTTTCGTCTGGGTCTTCGCAGGTCGAAGTAGTTCAGTCCCACTGGCTGGATCCAAAGCTCCTTGTCTTTTAATTCCTCCTGAGACTCCAGTGCCAGCCTGGAAATACCTTTGGTAAGGGGCCTCAAATAATAGTTTTCTCCATGGTTCCCTTCCGGAAATATTAGCACTGACTTGGTTTGAGAGAAGAGTATTCTACAAGCTTCAAAAACGCCTGCATTCTGAGATAACTGACCAAATCCATCCCGGATCCTGTAGATAGGCATCATTTGCAATGCATCCAAAAACCATCGGAATGGATTGTTGAAAACATCAGCTCTGGTTAGATAGTGAATGCCTACCGGTGAAATGGAGCCTACCATGAAAGCATCCAGAAATGCATTCTGGTGATTAGGAGCAAAAATCAAAGGCTTATTGCGCGGAATATTTTCTGTTCCCACGATCTCCAGTCGTGAGAAAAACATACCCACACTGATTCGTGTAACTCTTTTTACGATGAAGTAGACTAATCTTTTCATGTAATTGCTCCTTTTTTATTTGCCACCGCTTTGGCGGATCGATGGAATTCGCAAAGGACAATCGCTACTGTTGGCGTATTGATTGTTTTAGCGCCTTCATGCCTGTTCAATCTTACGGCGGTGCCACCAGCTACCTAAGGTTAAACCCGAGACAATATGCCAGATTCCCCACCAGCCTGCAATTATCGCCATTCCTCCTAAGCCACCAAAGAATGTGAAGATCAATAATAGTCCCAACCCGGAATTTTGAATTCCGGTTTCAATGGAGAGCGATCTTCTGTCTTGCTGAGATAGTCCGAATAACCTCGCTACCTGATATCCAGAAATAAGAGCCACAGCATTGTGAACAAATACGATGAAGAGGATTAGGTGGATGTAGTTGAGGAACAGGTCGAAATTGGCTGCAAATGCGCCAATCACCAAGCCAGAAAAGATGAGGATGCTTAGTATCTGCATGGGCATCTGCAACTTGAGCGTGGTATTAGGAAAATATCGCCTCACCAACATGCCTAGTACAATGGGGACACCCAATATGAGTACTATAGTTTTGAATACTTCCAAAATATCCAGACTCACCTCCTGTAGAATCTGTTGGGTCGGCCCGTAAAGTGATCCCCAGATCGAGAGGTTGAGGGGCGTCATAAATACTGCCAAAATCGAGGATACGGCTGTAAGACTTACGGATAAGGCTGAATTTCCCTTGGCGAAAGAAGAAATAAAATTACTGATGTTCCCTCCCGGGCAAGCGGCTACCATCATCATTCCAAGCGCGACACTAGCTACAGGCTGGAAAACTAAGACCAATAAAAAAGTAAGCGCTGGCAGCAGGAGAAATTGTGAAAACAGACCAACAAGGACAGGTTTTTTCTGCTTCAGTACATTTTTGAAATCCTCTACCGTCAGACCCAAAGCAACACCAAACATGATGAAGGCCAGACTGATATTGACAATCATAATATTGTCTTTATTGTAGTTGAGTTGGATTGCGTCTATTTCATTCATCTTGCTGGAAATTAACCCCTAATTATAAGCTTCTTCTGACCGAAGAGCAAATGCAAGACATACTCTGAAATTTTTTAGAAAATGGTGTTGAACGGGTAAGTGTATTCTAATAGGCGATTGTCATTAGGGTCCTGACTTAGGTCAGGGCTAAACAAAAACGCAGATGGCCCGGGTCCAGGACTCGGGCCTATTTATTTGCGTGATTTTGTTAGATGATTAAGAACCCTTTCTAATCAAGATGTCGCCATTCATGTTCTTGAAGGTGAACTCAGTGTTTCCTCCGTTGATTTCTCCGTAAGTCCAAGAGTTGAGAGATACCTCATATTCACAATCACAGTCATTGCCTCGGCGTACTTCCGCATCTTTCACAACGATCTCCATATCAAAGTCACTGTAGATTTCACCTCGGTCCGACTTCATTTTCGCCAATACCTGAGCTTTTGAAGGAAGGGTCACATCGACGTTTCCATTCAGGGTAACGAAAGACATGGGTGTCCTTTCCTCCACATCTGTGAATCGCACTACCACGTCTCCATTTACGGTGTTGCAAACGGCTGAACCTTGAAGTTCATCAATGTTGATCTTACCATTCACTCCGGAAATTTCCATTTCGCCATCGACATTGTTCACCAGGATATCTCCATGTACGGTATGTAGGTGCAGATCAAAATTTTCAGGGACTTTAATCTCCAGATCCATTTTCCGTTTCCAGGATTCTGTCTCCACTTCGACATGGTTGTCCTCTTCTCTAGCCCGGATCTGAGCCGGTGTGGAGGCAATGCGCTTCATCCCCGGAGGAGGATTTCGCTTGTTCTTATCCTTGTCCTTCTCTTTATAGTCTTTGTAGATGGCCTTGATGATAACTTCAGATCCACCGTATCCATCAACCGTGATGCTTCCGTTTACCTGGTTTACATCTAGTTTGCCTCGTTCTCCAGGATCGGAGAGTGGCACTACTATTTCTCTTTCCAGTCCCTGGCCCAGTAAGTGGCCAATGACAAAGAGGGTAGCTATATATCCAACTATTTTTTTCATTGTCTTCTATATTTTCTTAAGATAAATATTTCCGTTGAGTGTAGAAAAGCTGAGTTCCGGCCCTTCTTCATTTCCTATTTTGGCAAGTACTTTTTCCTCTATTTTGTACTCTGTTGCACGGCTTCTTTGACTTTTGTTGGTTACCAGCCTGGCCGGTAGTTGCTCAAAGTCGAATGCGCTGTACATTTCGCCATGCATCGTTTTAGCGGATAGCGTCAACCTTGGGTTGTTCATGTAAAGCGTGATATCCCCATTGATGGTGCTGTAGGAGCCCTCTATGGTTGGTTTATCCGCGAAGTACACTTCCACCTGACCATTGACGGTTCTGGCTTCCTCTACTTCCGAAGCTTTTTCGATAAAAACGTCCCCGTTTACATTCGAAGCACTAATCGACCCAAAGGCCCCTGAAATCAGGACATCTCCGTCATTCACGGTGGAGGCTGTTACATCGACTCCTTTCGGCACCTTCAGCTTCCACTCATAATTGAAATCATACCTGGGACCGTGATGTATGCCACGTCCGACGATTCTGCCTCCTTCCCGGTATTCTTCTATGAAAGGAGCCTTCATAGAGAGAATCAATTCATTTTCAAATTCCTGTTCCCTAATAGACAGCTCTGATTTAGCTCTTTCTAAGAGTTCTGTATTCCGTGCTGAAATATCGATTTGTAGTTGAAGTTGGATCGTGTTGCCAGCACTTTCCTCTATTTCCACACTCCCAAAGATGTTTTCCACTTCCAACAGAAATCCGTTTTTAGAAATAGGGTATTCCTTGTTAATTAGGATCTTGTCTCTTTCGGTTGCCTGTGCACCGGTGACCGCCAGTACACAAGCCAGAATCAATACATTTTTCATTGTTGCTATTTTGAGTTTATAATTCATCATATAGATTTCAGTCTGTCGACTGTGATTTCTATTTTTTCTTTCACTGCTGCGTTAGTGGTTTCGTCCGCTACTAGTTCCTCCAATGCTTCTATCGCATTCTTTTCACCCAAAGCCAACATTGCATCGGCTATGGCAGACTGAATAATCGGCGAGGATTGACTGGAAATATTGGCCACTAGGGTCTCTCGGGCCTTGGGCACATCCCAATAGCTGACGAGCGATTCGATAGCTGCTAGTCGCACGTTGATGTTTTCGTCATCGGCGAGTGTCTGCCCTAATACCTCAATCACCTTGTCATCTACTGATCTAAATTCTTTCGCCATACTGACAGCCCTAATCCGCTCTTGTGCCTGAGGTTGCTCTATAAGTGTCAACATCATCATTTTTTTCATTTCCTGCATTTCACCAGCAAGGGTCTGAAACTCATCGGATTGATTTTTAGGAAAAGCCAGATAGCCTATTACCAAGCCGATCATGCCAAAAGCCAATCCCGCTTTCCAGTGCAGTTCCAGCCATGAGCCAATTGATAGATGTATCTGTCGCCTTTTGATCTTTTTCTTTTCTGACACCAGCATTTCATGGAATCTGGTATCCATTTCCTGAGACGGATTGGGAGTTGAAACCGATTCCAGCTTATCCCACATGCTGTGCTCACCTTGAATTTCAGCTTGTAGTTCTGGGTATTGGGCAAGGCCATCCTCCAACTGCTTCTTTTCAGAAGGGGTAAGCTCTCTTTCAAGGCTATCTATCCACAACGCTATCAACTTCTCCTTTTCCATGTTATTCAGCTTCTAATTCAAAGTATTTCAATTTCAGTTCCTTCAGAATTCTATGAATCTGCACCTTCAAAGCGCCTTCAGTTTTACCCAAAAGCGAGGCTACTTCCTCGTATTTCAGCTTCTGGAACTTGGTGAGCTCTATGATCTCTCTTTTTTCCGGTGACAAAGCATTCAGCGCTCTTAGAAGCAAGCTCTGCTCCTCATCTTTTATGGTTTCCGACTCTGCGTTTTGTTCTTCAGCTAATTTTCCTTCCCAGTCTGTCATGTCTTCTTGCCATTTGTAGCGTTTTGATTTTCTGTATGCATCGTGGTGAACATTTCGTGCTAACTGGAATATCCACGTTTCGAAATTCCCGTCTTCCCAGTAGGTCTTTCGGTATTTGATTAATCGGATGAATACATTTTGAACCAAATCCTCACTTTGACTCCCATCATTTGTCATTCGGTAGAAGAACCCGAAAAGCCGCCTGCTATACCGTTGGTACAGAAGACCGGCCTTGTCAAGGTCTCCCTCCTTTATTTTGAGCATTAGATGTCGGTCAGTAGTTGAGTCCAATTTCGATTGGTTTCAGCGGGTATACCCAGGTAAGTGCGAGTGGTTACAGCAAAATGTCAGAAATTAAGAATTTCACAATGAAATCCCTATTTTACTGATGTTTTATTCATAATAATGCGCAATTCAATTGAATTTTTTGGCCTCTGATTAAGCTTTTCGTAAATTGCAAGTCACCAAAATCGATTTTCTTATGTCGAAAAAGCAATTGCCAATTCTGGTAAAAAATGATCCCTGGCTAGAGCCATATGCGGAAGAGATATCCAGCAGGATCGAGAGAATGAAATCCAGGAGAAAAGACATAGAGAAAAAGTATGGCACTCTCAAGGATTTTGCTCTGGGATATAAAGAGCTTGGGCTCAATTATGATAAAAAAAGAAAAGGGTGGTCTTATCGGGAATGGGCACCTGCAGCACAAGGCCTCTCACTTGTAGGAGATTTTAATAACTGGGATCGGTCTACTCACCAACTGGAGAAAAGAGAAGATGGCATTTGGGAGATTTTCATTGCAGAATCTGATGCTACGCTTTCTCATGGTGACCAATTCAAAGTCCATGTAAAGGGAGATAAGGGAGACCATGACAGGCTGCCTGCCTGGTCCGACTATGTAGTTCAAGATCCAAAGACCTACGATTTTAGTGCCTCAGTCTGGCACCCGGAAAAAGGCTTTAATTGGACAGACAAAAAATTCAAACCTGATAATGCCTATAAGCAACCCCTTATCTATGAGGCGCATGTGGGCATGGGCCTTGAGAAGGAAGGTGTGGGGACTTATCAGGAGTTCACTGAGATCGTGTTGCCCAAAATCAAAGAGCAAGGCTACAATGCCATTCAATTGATGGCGGTACAGGAGCACCCTTACTATGGATCTTTCGGCTATCACGTTAGCAACTTCTTTGCACCAAGCAGCCGCTTTGGCACCCCAGATGACTTAAAACATCTGGTGAATACCGCGCATAACATGGGTATTGCGGTCATTATGGACATTGTGCATTCTCATGCAGTAAAAAATTTGGCTGAAGGGTTGAATGAGTTTGATGGTTCTGACGATCAATATTTTCACCCCGGTGGTAAGGGAACGCATTCACAGTGGGATTCCAAGCTTTTCAATTACGGTAAGGAAGAAGTATTGCGGTTCCTACTTTCCAACGTGCAATACTGGATAGAGGAGTTCCACTTTGATGGCTACCGATATGATGGCGTCACCTCCATGCTGTATTTTCATCACGGCGATCATGTCTCTTTCGATCATTACGACAAGTACTTTAATGATGTTGACTGGGATGTGCTGGTGTATCTGCAGCTTGCGAATGACCTTATCAAAGAAATTAAGCCTCATGCTATTACCATAGCAGAAGATATGAGTGGCATGCCGGGTATATGCCGACCGGTCAAAGAAGGTGGTTTAGGGTTTGATTTTAGGCTGGGTATGGGAATACCCGATTACTGGATCAAACTACTGAAGCATAAGTCAGATCAAGAGTGGAACGTCCACGAAGTATGGGATGTACTTTCCAACAGACGCTATGGGGAAAGAACCATCGCCTATGCTGAATCCCACGATCAGGCACTCGTAGGAGATAAATCGCTCGCTTTTTGGTTGATGGACAAGGAGATGTATGATCACATGCATGTCAATCACGATAGTCCGATTATTGACAGAGGAATTGCTTTGCATAAGCTGATCAGGTTGATCACCATCAGCCTTGGGGGTGAAGGCTGGCTCAACTTTATTGGGAATGAGTTTGGCCACCCTGAATGGGTAGACTTCCCAAGGGAAGGCAATGATTGGAGCTACCAATACGCAAGGAGACAGTGGAACCTGGCGGAGCACGAAGATTTAAGATATAAGCACTTGTACAAGTTTGGTGCGGGTATGGTACACTTTGCAGCGGATACCGATCTTCTGGCATCCAATCCTGCCCAGCAAATGAATATGGACCAGGACAATCACACACTGGTTTATGAGCGCAACAACTTGATTTTTGCTTTGAACTTTAGTCCCAATAACTCTATACCTGATTATCGATTCAAGGTGCCAGCTAAAGGAGACTATAAAATCATCCTCAATACGGATAACCCAGAGTATGGTGGTTTTGGAAGAGTGGATGATGGTATGACATATCCTACCGTTTCCTTATTTGGAGAGCACTTCTTAAGTGTTTATCTGCCAAGTCGGGTAGGACTAGTTTTGCAAAAAGTGTAATCCCAGAGAATAAATGCAGCTTGAAGGTTTTGAGGGGGAATTCCTCACGGACCAAACAACAAGGAAGCTCTATGCTACAGATGCTTCTGCTTACCGAGAAATTCCGGAGGCAGTGGCCATCCCAAAGACCGATGAAGATATCGTTCGGTTGGTCGACTATGCTAATGCGAATAAAAAGTCCTTGATTCCAAGGACTGCTGGTACCTCTTTGGCTGGCCAGGTGGTAGGTGCAGGCATTGTGGTGGATGTCTCCAAGCATTTCAATCAGATCATAGAAATAAATGCTGAAGAAAAGTGGGCGTGGGTCCAGCCGGGCATTGTACGGGATGACTTGAACAGAAGCCTTGCCGAACATGGGCTGTTTTTCGCGCCTGAAACTTCCACAGCCAATCGCGCCATGATTGGTGGTATGATCGGCAACAACAGCTGCGGCGCCAATTCAGTGGTGTATGGTAGCACAAGAGAACATTTACTAGAAGTTCAGACGATCTTGTCGGATGGTACCAAGGCTTGGTTTGGTGCTTTGGATGAAAACGCCTTCCTGGCCAGGTGCAATGGACTGGGTACAGCAGGGGACCTTCACAATCACCTCTATTTTGGTACAAAGGCCATGCTTTCCAATGAAGCCAATCGCCAGGAAATAGAAAAAGAGTTTCCGGACTCAAAAATTCCTCGTCGGAATACCGGCTATGCGCTTGACATGCTCATTCGGCATAAGCCCTTTGATAAAAAAGGAACGGATTTCAACTTCTGCTCGCTGCTAGCGGGTTCTGAGGGCACGCTGGCATTTGTGACGGCTGCCAAAGTGAGGCTTTCAGATTTGCCTCCCTCTCATAAAAGACTGGTGGCCATCCACTGTGAGAACGTAGATGAATCGTTGAAAGCGAATTTGGTCGCCCTTAAGCATGAGCCAAGCGCATGCGAGCTGATGGACCATTACATTTTGGAAGCCACGGAGCGTAGTATTCTTTACAAGGAAAACCGCTTCTTTCTAGAAGGTGACCCGCAAGCCATTTTGGTAGTGGAATTGATCAGGGACACTGAAGAGGAGGTCGAGCGAGAAACCAATAAGCTGATTGAGAACCTCCAGCTAGAAGGGCTGGGCTATGCCTATCCCGTGATTCAGGGGTCAGACATGAAACGTGTCTGGGGGTTGAGAAAAGCCGGTCTCGGGCTGCTTTCCAATGTGCCAGGTGACGCCAAGGCTGCACCTGTAATTGAAGATACTGCAGTATCGGTGGAGGACTTGCCGGCCTACATTCGTGATTTCAACCAAATTCTGGAGCAATATGGATTGTATTCCGTCCATTATGCGCACGCAGGCAGTGGCGAGCTGCACCTGCGACCTATCCTGAACCTCAAGACAGCCGATGGCATCTCGATGTATCGTAAGATCGCAGAGGAGATTGCCAAGCTGGTCAAGAAATACAAGGGCTCACTTTCTGGCGAACATGGAGATGGTCGCCTCAGAGGAGAGTTCATTCCTCAGATGGTCGGAGAAAAAAATTATGATCTGCTGAAGCAGGTCAAGCAGCTTTGGGACCCCAATGGCATCTTCAATCCCGGGAAAATTGTGGATACGCCTCCCATGGATACTTTCCTGCGATTCGAAAAGGATCAGGAAACCAAAGAGATCGAGACCACCTTCGATTTTTCTGATTCACAAGGCTTCCTCCGAGCAGCGGAAATGTGCAATGGATCCGGAGATTGCCGCAAGACAGAGCTTTCTGGTGGTACTATGTGCCCCAGCTACATGGCCACACGCAATGAAAAAGACACCACCCGAGCTCGTGCCAACATCTTAAGAGAAGTCATCACCCGGAGCGATTCGGATAAACCGATGGTTTCAAAAGAGATCAAAGAAGTACTGGACCTTTGCCTTTCCTGCAAAGGATGTAAGTCTGAGTGTCCCTCCAATGTTGATATGGGCAAGCTCAAAGCAGAATGGCAGCACCAATACTACCAGAGCAAAGGCGTCCCATTTCGTTCCAAAATGATTGCAGGCTTCTCGCAAGCCATGAAGCTGGCCAGTCTCACACCGGGATTGTACAAGTGGGCGTTCAACCAAAAACTAATCGGGCCGGCTTTGAAAAGTATGGTCGGGTTTGCGCCTAAAAGGAGCATGCCGGAGGTACCCGGCCAAACCCTGCGCCAATGGTTCAAAACCTTCCAACCCAAAGCCAGCGACAAAAAGGTCTACTTTTTCTGCGATGAGTTCACGAACTACAACGATGTAGAAGTCGGCAGAAAAGCCATCCAACTACTAGACGGCCTGGGATACGAAGTACTGATGCCTGAGCATGAGGAGAGTGGCCGATCACATCTTTCCAAAGGGTTATTAGATCCCGCTAAGAAGTTTGCCCAACGCAACGTAGAAATTTTCAAAGACCTGGTTTCAGCGGATGCACCTTTGGTAGGTGTGGAGCCGAGTACCATCCTTTCGTTCCGAGACGAATACATTTCGCTGCAGCGAGATCAAGGCCAGGAAGACGCCCGGAAGCTTTCTGCCCATGTTTTCACCATAGAAGAGTTCATCGCCAGAGAGATCGACCAAAAGCACCTTTCCAAGGAAGCTTTCAAGTCCAAAAAACAATTGATTAAGGTACACGGTCATTGCCATCAAAAAGCGCTCTCTTCCATGACCCCTACCAAAAAAGCCCTGAGCTTCATTCCCGATACCGAAGTGCACATGATCCCCTCCGGGTGCTGTGGCATGGCCGGTTCTTTCGGCTATGAGAAGGAGCACTTCGATCTTTCTATGAAAATTGGTGAACTGGTTTTGTTCCCAACCGTAAGAAGTCAGCAAGAGGATGTGGTCATCGCTGCGGCGGGTACCAGCTGTCGTCACCAGATCAAAGACGGTACCGGCAAAAAGGCACTGCATCCTGTGGAAATATTGCATGACGCATTAGCCTAATTAAGATGTCCAAAAGAGTAGCACTAGTACTATCCAGCGGTGGCGCCCGCGGACTGGCCCACATAGGGGTCATAGAGTCATTAGAAGAGCGAGGCTATGAGATCACCTCCATTGCAGGGTCTTCCATCGGTGCGATCATTGGCGCTTGCTACGCTTCCGGCAACCTCCAGGCCTACAAAGAGTGGGCCCTCACCATGGACCAGTGGAATGTTTTCAACCTGATCGATTTCACGCTCAGCTCACAAGGCTTTATCAAAGGCGAGAAGGTCTTCAAGGAGATGGAGAAAATCATTCCTGATATGAAGATCCAGGACATGAAGATCCCTTTTGTGGCGGTAGCTACCGACATCCAAAAAGGCAAAGAAGTCGTTTTCAAAAAGGGCAGCATGTACCGGGCCATCAAGGCTTCCGCTTCCATCCCTACGGTGATCAGGCCAGCTCAGCACAAGGGCCGCGAACTCATCGATGGTGGCGTGATGACCCCTATCCCCGTGGAGTTCATCAAAAAGAAGAAGAAAGACCTCCTGGTCATATCAGATGTCAATGGCGCTGTTCCCTTCCATCCCCCTCAAAATGTGGTGCGCAAGCCCGATCTCGACCAAAACGTGTATCAGAAGCAGCTAGCCACTTTTGCCAAGGCCTGGGAGCGATTCCTGCCTGCTTCAGACAAGAAGCCTACCCGTAAGCTGGGGTATTTCGACCTCCTCACGAGGACCATCCACCTGATGCAGGACAAGCTGGCGCAGTTACTCATCGATGAGTATGATCCCGACCTTTACATCAAAGTTTCCCGGGACGCCTGTGGCGTATTCGATTTCCACAAAGCCGAAGAGATGATCGCCGTAGGCAAAGAAAGCTTCGACGAAGCATTCGAGCAGTCCGAGATGAAAGCCGCTTTTATGGAGAGCATAGGCGCCACTTCGAGCTAAGGATATTCCGACCGGGCCGCGTAGGCTGTCCGCGCAAGGCCAACGTGCTACCCACTATCCAGTGCGACCGGCCAGGTCTATTTTGCAAGATGATCACCCCTAACCAAGAATATCATGTCGAGGAACGAGACATCTTCCTCAGAGCAATTTCTGCTTCTTACAAGTAAGATCGCTCCCTAGCCGGTCTAGATGGAGCGTGTTGAGCGTTCATCCAATGTTTAAAAACACCCAACGTCATTCCCTTGGGAAGCCGACGGATAGGAAGGCTGAGTCATGGGAATCTCTTGGCTTACCAACTTAATCCAGGAGGATCAGCCAACACTTTTAAGAAAGCATTTTCAATTATTTTAGTAGATAATGGTGTTTGATGAAGAGAGCTGGAGACAGTTGGTGATCGAACATCTAGCCCTTAGACAAATATGGATGTTTTACCAACATTAGCGAACATTGGGACTTTTCTGGCAGCGATTGCTTCGCTCCTAACCCTATGACTTATAAAGAAGCAAATTTCCAACGCCCAAAGACCAAATATTATCCTTGGAAATATGCTATCAGCCAATTGCTATGCTAAACCTGGGAATACATTAAAAACAATATGGACAGACATTCTGAAAGAAGATATCCCAAAATACTCTTCACTCACATTTGACCTAATGAATGTCGGCCTCGGTGTAAGATGGAAGGAGATATAGAAATCGCTTCGAATGCAAGCCGACCCCAATTGATTCAGATAGTTACGTTTTTTCTTTTGTTAAGATTTAGCCTCTACTAGCGCAAGCGTCCGCTTGCGCTCTATTCAAAACAAGATATCTAAGAGCCCTTTGGACCTATGTTTTCCGACGTAACTTTCAAGTATTTTAGTGGATAATAAAGCTTAATACCGTCACTACTTGAAAATCCCTAAAGTTACTTTTGAAAAGCGAGCTTTTGAATTAAGAAAGATTTCTCAAAAGGAATTGCTGGACACCATAAATGAATATTTTATTAAAGCACCTTCTCGAAGCAGTCCAGGTGATAAGGAATTTGTGACCGGCGAAGTTCGATTCAACGATTTGACTTTTAATGTCAAGCCTATTATTACAGATTGGTGGATTAGAGCCTTTGAGATATCGGCTTACGGGACGGTGATGGAAGGAAGAATAGAAATTCGCTTCCAAACTTCAGTTCTTCGCTTTATCATTCCATTCGCTGCCTATGGCATGTTTCTTTTGATTTTTTTCTCCCAAGTATGGATTTCTATAGCTTGGTTGACAATTCCTTTCTTATTTCTGCTATTTCTATTCAATTTCTTTCTTGCTAGGAAACAATACAAAAAGGATAGGCAAAACCATTTAGACTTCTTAGAGAAAATTCTGATAGCGAAGTGTAAAAAATAGAAAATCTAAATCATGCGCTAACCAACTTAAAAAGCGTTTCACAAGGCACTTTAAATGAGGAGAACTTTCCAGCCCTTGTTGGTGTTGTCACCAACAAGCTACTTCCTATCATTTAACTCCAAGCCAACCCTTGCCGGGTGTCATGCCAAGGCTTTAGCCGTATGGCATCTTAGATTCCCGACGCTTCGCTGGGAATGACGAAACCATTGACATGACCAATCAATCTTGAAGCGGAAACGGATGATCGTACTTGTAACCCGATATTGATTGCTGGAGCACCTCCCCAGCCTGCACCTTAGTGCAGAGGCGACTGCCTACGCGGCCCGGCCCCGCTAAGCGCAGGGCTAAGTCGCAAGGCCTTGTGCGGATGGGCAACCCAAAATGTAGGTACTAACAAGGCTAATCCAGGATTTGGACATTTTTCAAGTATTTTAGTAGACAATGGTTAGTAGGCTTAGCCAGTAGTATCTAATGCGAACGATATGAAAAGAATCATCATTTGTGCAGACGGCACCTGGAATCGACCGGAGGAGGATATTGAAGAGGACTTCCCCACCAATGTATTGAAGTTCGCAAGGGGTATTGCGCCGCAAGATGCCCACGGAGTGAAGCAGATTGTCTTCTATGATTGGGGGATAGGCTCCTATCATGATAAAGCTACCGGTGGGGCATTTGGAGCTGGCCTGGAAAAAAACGTCATGGACGGCTATCGGTTTCTGGTGCACAATTACGAACCCGGAGACGAAATCTACCTCTTCGGTTTCAGCCGCGGAGCTTATACCATCAGGAGCTTGTGTGGCCTCATCAATAACTGCAATATCCTGAAAGGAATAGAATCCAATCGTATCGAAGAAGCCTTTGCGCTGTACAAAGATCCTGACCACACACCTATGGACGATTATACCGTCAATTGGCGTGCTAATTATTCAATTCCCAATAGTGAAAAGATCACGTTTGTGGGGGTCTGGGATACCGTGGGTGCAATGGGATTGCCTTTTTCATTTTTCGGGTTGATCAAAGACAAGCATCGCTTCTATGACAACAAACTAGGAAGTAATGTGATCACTGCTCGGCATGCCCTATCCCTGGATGAAAGAAGGGATGATTTTGAGCCTACTATCTGGCAACCCAATCCGAATGTTGATTTGAAGCAAGTCTGGTTTGCAGGTGTCCATAGTGATGTAGGAGGAGGCTACAAACATGATAATGATGGCACCACGTTGGCGGATATTCCTTTGTCCTGGCTGATGAAGGAAGCCAACCTGAAAGGATTGACTTTTGAAGACTTTTTGACACCACCACAATTAAACCCAATCGCCAGTCAACATGACGAGTACAAAGGACTGATGAGGTTTTTGGGCAAGTACATTCGTAAAATCCCTAATCCTAATAAAATCCCTACGCTGGTACACTCCAGTGTCAGGGCACGCTATGATCAATCAGACTATAAGAGTGCCCCGATTGAGAAGTACATCAAGAAGCACAATGCCTGGCCGGCATTGGAGGATTGAATCCACTTATTTGTTCTTTTAAACTTGTTGACCCCAGGCTTTACTCCGATACTATGACGGGCGTGGTGCGATGTTGAAATTCCTCCCCATTGTTGAGCGTGTAGGTAATGTCAAAGGCGAATGACTTTACCTCGTCAGGTG
>CAZZHO010000101.1:0-11989 GCA_964653795.1 uncultured Roseivirgaceae bacterium
TTCGCGACGCAAAGAAAGATTTTTTTTCAGGAAATTTCAAACTGAGTTTCTCATATATGGAAATAGCCCTATCAACTTTGCCTTGTTCCACATAAATCTCAGCTAAATACTCTGATCCGATATCAGCCTGAAATCTTGAACTTTTATCAGCGAGATCTTTTTTATCTTTTTCTTGATCTTTTTGTGGCTTTGAGATCGAAGGAGACTTTGAGATGAAATCATCAATCAATTGACTTTCATCTTTCTCTTGAGATTTTTTAGGCTCGTACGTGGTAGACTGTACTTTGCCTGACCTCCTTCTTACGACTTTAAGCGTATCACTCTCCTCTTCTTTTTCTTGTTGAGGAGGGGTTTCTTTTGTTACGTCCTCCTTGGTTTCGGCTTTCGTCTCAGGCTCTTTTGAAGCTGCACTCTTATCTTCTGATGCTTTTTCCTCCTTAGCTGTGCTGGTCTTCTTCGTTTTAGCGGGTGACTTAGTTTTAGGTTTTGTTTCCTCGACCTTTTCTTTTCCAGACTCTTCTGATGAAAGATTCGTTCTACTTGCATCAGCATTCAAAGGAAGGTTGTTGGATATAGCTTCCTGTTCATCTGTTGCTAAAGCTTCAGTACTTTCTATTTTATCTTCAGATTTAGCTTTTGCTGATGCTTTCTCTTCCTTTCCCTTAGAAGCCTCTAGCGCTTTTTCTTTGAGGTCTTTTATAGAAGCACTTTTGCTGCTTGCCTTGGTTGTTGTCTTTTTAGCTGTAGTTTTCTTTGTTTCTGCTTTTTTCCTTGTAGAAGTAGAAGCCTTCTTTACTGGGGTCTTCTTAGGTTTTTTCGCTGGCTTCTCCTCTTTTTCCTCACTCTTGAGGGCCTCTGATGTCTTTTCTTCTTGAGTAGGTGGAGAAACCTGTGTTTCAGGCTCTCTTGAAACTACCGCTTTATCTTCTGATTCTTTATCTAACGTAGGAGCAGCGTCTTCTACCTTAGTTTCAGTAGGTTCTTCTTTGTTGGCTTCCGGAGCTTTAACTTGGGAGGCTTTAAGAATGGCCGCATTCACAGCATCTTCTTCTTCTAGTTTTTTTCCAACCTCATCAAATCTGGCTTTGGATTTTTTTAGTTCTTCTATGTCTAAATAAATCTCCTCAATCAGTTCATCAAGAGAATAATCTGGTGTTTTTGGTGGGGGAGAAGTCTCAGCTTTTGATGATGGCTTCAATGCTGACTTAACCTCTTTAGCGCTTTTCTCCGGTTTTACACTCTCGCTTTTTGCTTGTTTCGGATCTTTAGGAGAAGTCTTAGGTTCAGTAACTCTAGAAGGCGATTGTCTACTTAGAGGAGATTTTCGTTTTGGTTTGGCTTTTACTTCGTCTTGGGAAAAGTCGACTTTTCGATCCTTGGAATGAATGTAGAATAGATGGTCGTTGATATACTTTTTTAGTAATACCCTATCTGTGACATAGATTGCTGCAGAAGCGATTTTACTATTGACATCTTTTGACTTCTTCTCTTTTGCTGCTTTCGCAGACAGTACCCTTGCTCCTTGAAAATAAGGGTACTGCTTTATGAGATTATCCAACTCTTCTAACTCATTTTCCTTGAGTTTTGATGGATCCCTGAGAGACTCTATGAACTTCTGCTTATTCACCCAGCGGTGGTGATTAGTTAAAATCTAAAGATATAAAAATTTACCAATTAGCTACGGAGGCGTTGAAGATATCAATTACTATTTGATCGAAGATTTCTTGCGCAAAATCTTGCTCTACGGATGCCAGGTCCAACGATTGATCATAATCCACGAAGAAGCTAAACCTTCTTTCAAAATCGAAAGTATCGTCCTTGGTGTTGACATAAGTGGCAAATACACTGATGGTAATTCTGGATAATGTTGATAGATCTTGCTGGCCAGCGGAAGATGCGTTAGCTGCTACAGGAGTTATTTTGTAATCCGCTATGTAGCCATCTATTTGGAGATCGCCATTTTGATCGATCAAAGCTAAACTGGTATTCTGCTGGAAATAGTCCTTCAATGTCTCAGTAAACAAGACACTCATATTAGAGGGTCCAAGAACCGCATTGTTATAGAAAGTCTGTATGGATATTGTTTTGACATCCGGGGAAATAGAAGCACCTGTAAATCCATAAACTCCACATCCTGCTAAAGGAATGAGGAGAAGTATCCAATTAAGTGCTTTCAATTTCATATTGCTTAATTTTTCTATATAGTGTTCTTTCAGATATACCAAGGTCTTGAGCTGCGTATTTTCTCTTATTACGGTTTTTTTGTAATGCCCGAATAATGAGCTCTTTCTCTTTTTTCTCTATTGATAACGAATCCTCTTCCTCTGGGGTATGTTCTATGTCCTCGTAAAATTCATCGAAGGATTCTTCCTGATTTGAATCTGTCAATAGGAGTGGAGTCTGGCTGACCTCAGTACTTGGTTTTGTGATTTCCGACTCATCAAAAAGATGTTGATTTTCTTCGAGAATATCCTGCCGAGAAGAGTTGCCATCTAAGATCTGATATATGAGTTTTCGTAAGTCTGCCACGTCCTTTTTCATATCGAAAAGGACCTTGTATAGTAAATCCCTTTCACTATAGCTTTCGCCTCCTTCATTGTCAATTACAGCAGGTAGATTAGTGGAGGGCTTCGGTAGATAGCTAAGAAGTTTTTCTTCGTTGATCTCCCGATCAATCTCGAGGATACTTATTTGCTCAGCAAGGTTTTTTAACTGTCTGATGTTACCTGGAAATCTGTACGATTTTAAAAGCTCTTGAGCTCCTTGATTTAATGTTACAGGCTTTGTTTTATGGTTTTCAGAAATGTCCGAGGCGAACTTTCTGAAAAGAAGCAATACATCATCTCCTCGCTCTCTCAAGGCTGGTACGTGAATAGGTACTGTGCTTAGCCTGTAGTAAAGGTCTTCCCTGAACTTGCCCTTCGCGATTGCACTCTGCAGTTCTACATTCGTGGCGGCAATTACTCGAACATTGGTTTTCTGAACTTTAGAGGAACCTACTTTGATGAATTCACCATTTTCCAGGACCCGCAGGAGCCTCGCTTGGGTACTTTGAGGCATTTCCCCGATTTCATCCAGAAAAATGGTACCTCCGTCGGTTACCTCAAAGTATCCTTTTCTGCTATCAGTAGCACCTGTGAAAGCACCTTTTTCGTGCCCGAATAGCTCTGAGTCGATAGTTCCCTCTGGAATAGCTCCGCAGTTGATGGCTATGAATTGGCCATGTTTTCTGGCAGAAAGACTGTGTATGATCTTGGAGAATGATTCTTTACCGGAGCCACTTTCACCTTGAATCAATACGCTCATATCCGTTCCAGCCACTTGCATAGCCACTCGAATAGCATTATTCAACAACGGCGAAACCCCAACAATACCGAAGCGTTGTTTTACGGAGTGAAGTTCAGCATTTAGTTTGTAGTCTGTCATAAAACGGCCTCTCCAAGTAATGTAGCTGCAGAGCAGTCATTTACTTTTACATCTACGTATTGACCTTTTTTGAAGCCTCTATCTTCAAAAACCACGACCTTGTTAGCGGTATTCCGTCCTTGAACATGTTGGTCGGATCTTTTGCTAGTACCCTCAATTAGCACTTTGAAAGTTTTGCCAAGATCTCTCTTGTTCCTTTGGAGTGAGATATCCTGTTGTTTAGCGATGATTTCACTGAGCCTTCGTTTTTTGATTTCCAGTGGAATATCATCTGCATACTTTTTTTGAGCAAGAGTGCCAGGCCTCTCGCTATAATAAAACATGTAGGAGAAATCATACTTCACATAATCCATCAGTGTAAGCGTATCCTGATGCTCTTCTTCAGTCTCAGTGCAAAACCCACTGATCATATCCGAGCTTATACCGCAATCATCCCCTAATATTTTCCTGATGGCATCTACCCGATCCATGTACCACTCTCTGGAATAGGTTCTATTCATCAACTCCAAAACTCTTGTATTGCCGCTTTGAGCTGGGAGATGGATGTATTTGCAGATATTGTCGTACTTCTTCATGGTATGAAGCACTTCATCTGTAATATCCTTAGGGTGAGATGTGCTAAATCTTACACGTAAATCGGGACTAACTACGGCCACCATCTCCAGTAGGTTAGCAAAGTTTATAATCTCCGAACTCCCATATTTGTTAAGACGAGCTTTATTATTCTCCTCTGGAGACCATTTATAGGAATCTACATTTTGTCCTAAGAGGGTAACCTCTCGATATCCTTTATTCCATAGGTCTTTTGCTTCGTTTACTATGGAATATGGATCTCTGCTTCTTTCTCTCCCTCTGGTAAATGGCACAACACAAAAGGAGCACATATTATCACAACCTCTCATGATGGATATAAAAGCGGTGACGCCATTTGATCCTAACCTTACGGGGGCTATATCCGCATAGGTTTCCTCTCTGGACAAAAAAGTATTCACACCTTTTTGACCTTCATCTGCTTCGTTTATAAGATTAGGAAGATCTCTGTAGGCGTCTGGTCCTACAACCAGATCTACAATTTTCTCTTCTTCTAAAAGCTTCGCCTTTAATCTTTCGGCCATACAACCCAGAACTCCAACTGTAATTTCAGGCCTATCCTTCTTTAGACCATTGAAGTGCTTCAGCCTGTTTCTCACGGTCTGTTCAGCTTTCTCACGTATCGAGCAGGTGTTGAGCAGTATTACATCCGCATCATCCGCCTTTGAGGTAGTGCCAAACCCCTCTTTTTCAAGAATAGAGGCTACTATTTCACTATCAGAAAAGTTCATCTGGCAGCCATAACTCTCTATGTAAAGTTTACGGTCTGTATTGCCTTTGTTTCCTGTGATTTTTACTTCAGGTGTTGGTTTATTGTCTTGATCCTTTAGTATCCCGATTTCTGTTATCAATTGGTCCATTTCCTCTCTTCCTTTCCACTGCAAAAATACAAAAGATAATCATTGAACTGCCATCTTGTCAGCATCAGCTGTCAGGCTAATAACCTTAAATCCTAGGAATATTTTATTGGATTCTGAAATTTTAAATATGTCTAAATCCCTTAATCTCAATTTTCCTTCCAAATTGATTCCATCGGAACCTTGATGAATAGAAACTGGCACTGGCATTTCTATATTTTTCTCTCCCCAACTTAATTGAGTTGATGCTATGTGGCTAGGGTTTTTTACGACGAAAGCATTAATTGAGTCCCCAGCTTTGTTCGTAGGGATTAAGCCTGTGATCTTGAGTTTTAGGTTCGATTCATTGATCATTTCGATATTGGCAGAAGCGAAAACGGTGAGTCCAAGGATCGTATCATTTTTAAACTCAAATTGGCCGGAATCAAATAGAAAGGAATGGTCTAAGAACCCTGTATCCGTTGACACTATGCTAGTCAACAGGGATTTCTTAATATCGATAGGTAGAAATTTATTTGGATTGCTGATCGTCTCTTGTTGGCTGCTTTTGGTGCAGGAAATGAGACCAAGGACAATGGACACAATCCAAATATTAAACTTCATGTGATACAATTATAGTTTTCTAAAAAGGCGCAAATTAATCGTATGTTTAAGTAAAAAACGCGCTAAATGGCCATAATAAGACAAGTTCGAGGTTACAATCCTGTTTTTGGATCAGATTGTTGGTTAGCTGAGACAGCCGTCCTTATCGGAGATATCGTAACTGGGGAAAAATGTACTTTCTGGTATAACGCTGTTGTTCGAGGGGATGTGAATTCCATCAGAATAGGTAACAACGTCAATATTCAGGATAATGCCACTATACATGGCACATTTGAGAAATCATCAACAACTATTGGCGATAATGTATCAATTGGTCATAATGCTATAGTTCATGGCTGCACCTTGGAAGAGAATTGTCTTGTAGGAATGGGTGCGATTGTTATGGATCAGGCTGTAATAGGTAAAGGTTCGATTGTAGCCGCAGGCTCGGTTGTATTGGAGGGCACGAAAGTCGAGCCTGGAGTAATTTATGCCGGTACTCCAGCAAAATTTGTAAAAAGGATTGAAGCTAAGAACCAGGAGATGCTTTCAAGGATAGCTGGTAATTATTTTAAATATGCAGGTTGGTTTCAAGAAAAATAGATAACATGTTTCCGATTGATTTAAATAAGCAGTACCAAAAAACAACCGAGACTTTATCCACTATTAGATTCCAGGATTGCGATCCTTTGCGGCATTTGAACAACGCTAAGTATTTCGACTACTACTACAATGCGAGGGAAGATCAATTCCCTAAACTTTATGGATTCAAAGCCTCGGAGCTATATCAGAAGTATCAGGCTATTTGGGTGGTATACAATCACCAGATAGCATATTTGAAATCAGCTATGATGGGGGAGTGGGTGAAAATTTTTTCTAGTATCGTATGGTATAATCATAATACCATGGTTGTGGAGTATTATATGACTGATGAAGATCGAACATATTTAAAGAACTTGATGTGGACTACTTTAAGGTTTGTGACTTGGGATGGTAAATCGATAGATCATCCATCAGAATTGGTCGACTTTTTGAAGCTAGTACAATTAGATGGGATCGATTATAAGCCTGAAGGTTTTCAAGCTCGAATTAAACAGGTGAAATCTCAGTTTTCAGTTTAGCTAATTTATTTATGAGTTTTCTAGGTAAAATATTAATATCTGCTGTAGCTATTTTGGTTTCGGCTTATTTACTTCCGGGGGTAATTGTCGAGAGCTTTTTCTCCGCTTTGATACTTGCTTTTGTTCTGTCCTTTTTGAATTTTATTCTTAAACCAATACTCATAATATTCACCATTCCATTGACTATTATGACTTTAGGTCTTTTCCTCTTGGTGATTAACGCTGTTTTGATATTGTTGGCGGATTCCTTGGTCCCAGGCTTCTATGTTGATGGTTTTTGGTGGGCCTTAATATTTAGCTTACTTCTTTCTCTGACAAATTCCTTATTGCTAGAACTGAGTGGTAAGAAAGACTAGAAATAAACGGGACACTGAGGATCCTTCTTGTAATTTCTAAGCTTAATTCTGTAATTAACTAAGATTTCATGACTACCAGCTGAATAGTCATTTAGATCATTGGTAATGGCATCATAAGCGTATCCCACTCGGAGATTTTCATTGAGGATCATTTGAGCCAAAAAGGTTAGATCACCACCTCTTCTGATATTGACACCTGCGTATGCGATCTCTTCGAATATTACATTGACGTTTAAATCCCAACCAATAGGAGCTTCCTCCTGCTTTCTGATTAAAACAGACGGATTCAGTTTTACCATATCATTGAGATGAATAACGCCGCCGATGGTTCCGTAGTAATACCTACTTTCTCTTGTATTGATAAATGAGTCGTCCAATTCTGGAATATTGTCATAGACTCTATTTTCCAAGATGTAAGGAACAGATATGCCAATAAAGAAGTCAGGGTTCGCAAAATAAAGACCAGTTCCGAAGTTCGGAGTGAAATTTGTTTGCTCACCTAATAGGAGAGGGTCACTGTTATCTAGCAAAAGAAGTGTGTTGAAATTCGACCTCCTGGAGTTAAAGCCACCTTGCAAACCCATTGCTAAGATTCCGTACTGGGTTCTTATTTTATAAGCATAAGTTCCGAATAGGCCAGTATCTTCATGTACTCCAACTTGGTCTTTTGAAGCAATTAGGCCGACACCTATTCTGTTTGATAGAAGTGAGGTATGCGCATTAAAAACTTGAAACCTTGGAGCTCCGTCGACATTTACCCATTGATCTCTATGAACAGCAGTGACGGAGAGGACATTCAAACTCCCCGCATAGGCTGGATTGATTACCAAACCATTAAACATGTAAGTGGAGGTAATTGCCCTTTGTTGTCCTATGCTGGATAGCGACGCTATTAGCGCTACTACTATTCCTAAAAACCTAACCCTCATCCTCGTACTAATTTATCGAACTAATTCTAAAAAGCCTTGAATTAACTCACTTCCATCACCTTTATCGATTATGTAGAAGTAGGTTCCGCCAGGAACATTTCTGGCTCCATTGACATTGGATACCCCTTCAAATCTATTTATCAGGTTGTCATAGTTGTCTATTTCATAAACTTTCACCCCGTCTCTATTAAAGATTTGCACATTGTTATTCGGGAAGAAGTCCAAGCAATCAATTAGGAAGAAGTCATTCAGACCATCATTGTTCGCCGAAACACCATTATAGATTCTAATATTGGCCTCGATTTCGAATGAAGCAGAATAATCACAACCATTGCTGGCTCTAAAGTCCACTGTATACATACCTGGAGCTGCATCGATTAGAGTTTCAGCACTTCCTTGCGCCAATATTATATCTCCCTCAGAGTTGAAGAATGTTACGGAATCTACAAACACTCCTAGATCTTCAATTGCTACGAAAGCTTGACCTGAGAACTGGTTAACGGAGCCATTTTCTGTTCTTAAACATAAAGATTCGGTAGTAACCACTGTAAAGGTCGGATCTGTGATCTCATTTGGTATAGTGACTTCACTAAACCCTGAAATACATCCTGATGCCAGATCTGTGGCGATCACGGCATAAGTTATGGTGTCTAACGTAGAGATTTCCTCGCCAGTGAATAGCACTGTGGAAAGATCATCAGCATCATACCATTCGAAGAGTATTCCATCTGTCAAACCACTAGACGTGGCCCGAGCATGTCCATTTGGAATAATACAGTTGGTTCTTCCTGCAAAAATTATAATCTCAGGGTCTGCAATGATTGGCGTTTCATCAAGGATTTCAATGGTTTGTAAAGTAGTACATCCTGTAGCTCTATCAGTGGCTAAAATTGCATAGTCACCTGTGGTTAGTGAATCTGCACTGACTCCATTTGAAACTATGGCTCCGGAGGTATCTGTTCCTGCATACCAAGTGAAATCATACTGAGACCTTAACGTATCCTCGACTATTTCCGCTAGGCCGTTAGGTTGATCTGGATAGCAGATCGTCAAATTACTTAAAATGTTGATGTCAAAACTTGGGTCAACGGTGGCATCCCCAACTGATACTGTATTTCTTTCTGAGATGCAAAACAGGTCATTTAAGTCTCTAGCGATGACAGTATATAAACCTTCAGGCAAACCTTCAACCACCTCACCGGTGAAATCAGGGTTATTTATATCTGGATTCTCAACATCACCAATGAACCAAAAGAATTCAGCATTTCTGGTGAAGCCGACAGATGTGCCTGTTTGACCGTTTAATACCGGCACCACAGCAGCACCTACCTGACCATTGGAATTGACACAGAATGTGTTATCTGAGGAGCTTACTGATAATTGGAAAATAGGAACATCATCAATTATTGTGAATGTCAGACTACTACTACATCCAGTCGCAGCATTTGTAACCGTAACTGAATAATTGCCAGCTGTTAATCCACTAATTGTAGAAGTGGTTGAATCTGGATTGGTCGCAGTTAGGACCGTCCCATTAGAATCAGACCATGCCACAGTGTAGGCGCTGATAGCGCTACCGCCATCGATACTTATACCCAGTTCACCATTTGGATTCGATGGATCACAGTTCGATTGATTTTGAAAATCAGCAAGCAAAATTGCTGGGTAGGTGACACTATCCTCACTCATAGTGACTTGATATACATCTGTACTACATCCTGTTAGTGTGTCGGTCCCAACAGCGAAATAAGTGGTTCCAGGTACGCCATTGGCAAAGGTAGCGGAGCTAGAGTTTTGCAATGCTGTAGGAGTACCTGAAAGCGGGTTGGTGTCATAGAATGCGAAATTGTATCTATTGATATTTGCAACGGTATTCACATTATTGATATCCACTGAAACCTGCGTTACTGTAATTGTTCCGTTTCCTGTACATGTGGTAGGTATTGTGGTGTTAGCTGCGGTGATTTTAGGAGACTGCGGTATGTTCCCTATCACTACTGTAGCATCGGTGATACATCCTGAAGAGATATTCGTGGACCTTACGGTATAGGTCCCTGATGTTAAATTCTGGATAGTATCATTCGAGGCAAGCACCGTTCCTGAGGCACTTGTTCCGCTGTACCAGTTGAATGTATAGTCACTGGATAGATCTGATTGACCATCAGCAGTTGCTACTAGCAAGCCCAAACCTGTTGTGGAAGTTGTACAAGTAGAATCTTGTTGTACTACGTTGATTTGTACTATCGGATTCAAAGGTCCATCCGAAACCGTAAACTGGACGGGAGTACTAGCGCAATTAGTACTGTCAAGAGTCAGTACGGCATAGTATGTGGATGATCCACCCGAAGTGACCGTGAGACTATCAATTTGCAATTCGGTATTGCTTGTATTTCTATCCGCAACTGCGTTTGCAACAGTATTATTGGTAGCATCTGTCAAGGATGAGTAGACCCTGAGAGTATAATTATTCACCAGCTGAGCTGAATCAATATTTGTTCCATTTAAGCTCGCACTATTGAGTTCAAAATTGGCATTGCTACCGGTGCAAATAGTACTGTTATTTGCGGAGAACGATGTAATGACCGGATTTTGAGGTTCATCACTAATAGTGAAACTTTGAGTTTTGCTACAGCTGGTTCCAGTATTCGTTATTGTCAACGTATATGGGCTACCTGAAGCACTAAGGTTAGAAATGGCCGATGTATTGGCTGCTCCGGGCGTTGTGGATGCAACTACATTGCTTGATGCATCTCGCCAAGTGAAGGTGTAGGATTCAACGTCTCCATCTTCTTCTTGCGCTGTGACTGCCAGATATCCAGAGCCTGCAGATCCTCCACTACAGTTAGTATTATTAACCAAACTGTCAACCCTTATTACAGGCTCAAAAGACTGATCTTGTATAATAGCTTCTACTGTATTACTCACGCAGTTGGTGTTATTGTATGTGGCCCTGAAAGTGATTGTGTCTGGGTCTAAACTACTAAGAACAATGTTGCCACTACCATCAGGGGTAATGTTTGTAAACCCACTTCCGCTGTTGTATTCCCAAGTGAAATCACTGGTGGTTGCGCCAGAAGGAATAGTAATATCGGCATTAGTTATAGTGACTTGTCCTGACCCATTTACACATAAGGAATCATGGACAATTCTGCTAGTAGCTATATTAAAGCTTGGGATGGTTAGATTTTCTCCAACATTGTAGGTGGATGTTGTAGAGCATCCTGTAGAATCTAATTCTACTACGACCGTATAGTCGCCTGTACTTAACGAGTCTAATCTCATTGTGGTACCAGTTGCCGTGGAATCCCCAGCAGCGGAACCGGCATTAGCCGCGGCATATAACTCACTACCTCCTGTAGCTGAGGCTCCTCTATACCAGGTGATAGTATAGTCCGTTAGGGCAGTAGCTCCGTTTATTGAAACTTGCAATTGGCCTGTACCAGTATTTGTTGCTGGACTACATAACGTACTAGGTGAAGTTGAAACCAATTCATTTAGAGGATATGTAAGTGATTCCGGCACCACTACGGTTACAGGTACGGATTCACAAAGGTTATCTGATGTATTGTCTACATGTACAGTATAAGTACCAGCTTGTAGGGAGTTGATAGAATCCTGAGCTGTACCTACAGTAGAGATGGTATTGCTACCAGCCGAAAGGCTAGTCCAAGTGAACTGGTAGTTGGCACTAACAGCAGTAGCTACTCCATTGACATAGATTTGACTGATTCTGACCCCACCATTAGGGTTAGAAGCATCACAGTTAGTATCATCATAGATAGCGATATCTGCTGATCTGATTTCTAATTCTACGGTATCAGAAGCTACGGTGTAGACCGCAGAGGTAGTACAACCATTGTAAGGGTCTTGTCTATCGATAGCCCACACGGTGTATTGTCCATCAGTGAGGTTAGATATTCTGTTACCTGTATATGGTGCTACGTTAGAAACGGTGAATGCAGTGACATCATCTGTGATGTTGACCGCAGCAGCAGTATCAGAAGCACTGGCAGCACTGCCCTGGAACCAGATAAAGTCATAATTGGTAGTAGGGTTGCTTCCCAGTGAGTCAATAGCGACTTGCAGATGTCCATTACCAGTAGTACCACAATAGTTATCATCAGCAG
>CAZZHO010000101.1:12089-15504 GCA_964653795.1 uncultured Roseivirgaceae bacterium
GAAGCATCACAGTTAGTATCATCATAGATAGCGATATCTGCTGATCTGATTTCTAGTTCTACAGTATCAGAAGCTACGGTGTAGACCGCAGCAGTAGAACAACCATTGTAAGGGTCATTGGAATCCAATGCTACCACTGTGTATTGTCCGTCAGGCAGGTTGTTGATACGGTTGTTGGTATATCCACTGGTAGAGGTAGCTGTAAGGCCAGCTACTTCACCATCAGTGATGTCTACACCAGCAGCGGTAGTATCAGTACCTTGATACCATTTGAAGAAGTAGCCAGTAGCAGTAGGGCTGCTACCAAGAGAGTCGATAGCGACTTGCAGATGTCCATTACCAGTAGTACCACAATAGTTATCATCAGCAGAAGAGGTAAGCTGTATGACAGGGTCTACGGTTTCATCAGTTACCACTATTGTGATAGTAGAACTAACACATCGAGTTATTGTATTTGTAATCTCAACTGTAAAAGTTCCGGCACTTACTCCGCTTATGCTGTCACCAAGTATGGTTCTCGTTCGGAGAGTGCCATTAGGTTGTGCCGTCCAATTCAAAGAATAGTTCGAATTAATAGCTACTGCCACGCCATCTTCTCTCACACTGTCAATCTTGATATAGCCATTTGGATTACCTGAATCACAGTTTGTATTATTTTCAGCAGTAATGTCTCCTGTGTTTTCTGATGCCGAAACTATTGCCACATCTTCATCTACAACTATTGTGGAGAAAATCGGACAGTTATTATCCGGAGTGGAGCGATCAATTACCGCTAAAGTGTAAGTTCCACCATCTACATTTTTCAGTGTATCGATGAAGTTTCCGCTTGCGGAGATACTTTCAGTTCCGGTTATATTCTCTATAGTAAGACCACCAGCCCCGTCAACTATAGTAGTACTGGTATCGGTTCCACTAAACCATTTGTAGTAGTAGTTCCCGACAGTTCCCGTAGAATTGGTTATTTCAAATCTTATTTGGCCTAAACCTTCATCACTACTGGCCACAATAACACAAGCACTGTCAATGGCTACAACGGAAGTAGCTAACTGAGGTAGGGTGGTCAAGCTATCAATTTGCACCTGCAAGGTGTCCGTAACACATCCTGTTGAATTGTGACGTGCAGTGACATAGTATGTGCCAGGTTCTTGGTTGCTGATTGAGGTAGTAGCACTGTAGGCTTGGATCACATTGGCCGGATTAATTTGATCATAGAATTGATATTGATAATCCCCAACTACTCCGGTAACATAGCTATCATTATCAATGTTGATAACTCCCTGATTTGTGGGAGAACAATCAGTTAAGTTGGTAACAGTAGCATTGGTCAGGTTGTGTACTGCTAAGTCATCTTGAACAGTGAAGGTGATAGTATCAGAATAACAAGTATTAGCAGATCCCGCTCCTCCATTGATTGAAGCAATAGTTTCCATAACAACTGTGTAGCTTCCTGCTTGCAATGTGTCACCAGCATTACCATAGGAATCCTGGAAAGGAGCTGAGTTATCAGCGAATGTTTCAACTGCTCCACCAGATGTGTTCGCTCCGTTAAACCAATAAAAGTTTATTCCCACTGTTGTCGAATCATCAGGGTCCAATTTGGCTCTAACGAATACTCCACCATTACTATTTCCTGCCACTGATTCGTCACAGACGCTGTTATTGGTAACAAAAGCCGAATCTAACAATGGGAAGAAGGCCTTTTGGGCAACAGTATCCACAGCTGATAAAGTCCAACATTGCGAGCTATTAAAACTGGATATCTCCCGAGCAATGGCGGTGTAGGCCCCACCTGGCAACTGGGTGAAACTAGCGGTATCATCATCTGATATGGCCCCTAGGGAAGAAGTAATGGTGCTATCACCATTATACAAAGTGCCAGCTGCTGCGTCGTATACATAAGGGAAAATCAATGTGCTGCCAGTGGAGTTGGTAACATTATAGGAGCTCAGTCTATTAGCTGGGACTCCATTGCCTGAATACAGGTAAATGGCATAGTTCTGTATTGCATCAGCACCCGATCTGGAACCTGCTCCTGCGATAGTAATATTAGAAATAGAACCTCCAGAGCCGTTGCTTACTGTTTCAGTAGCGGTAAATGTGCCTGAGATAATAGAGGCTTGTATAATGCCAGAACCGATTTGCGTGGTATCGTTCACGACCGCTGTTGCTGATGACGTCCCTCCGGTAATAGTGTCTTGCACACTGATCGTTCCAGTTACTGAAGCTCCGCCGCTTCCACCCGTAATGGTAATATTGTCAGCAAGAGAGACCCTAGCCACACCATTATCCGGACATGCCGTTACATCATCAATGGTAAGTGTGGTAGTTGTTTGAATGCCATTAAATGGCAATTCATAGACTGTCTGGTATCTACATTGTGTGACCTGGTCAATGGCAACCAAAGTATATAAACCAGCCACAAGGGAATCCAGTTGAGCTGTGCCTGTGGTACCAGCTCCTGCATTAATCGTTACTTCCAGAACTCGTCCACTTGGGTTGTTTGTAAGATTTTCACCATCTGTCAGTTGAGCGGATGAGCCAGTAGATTCGTTATCGGCAAAGTTGTCGGATCCTTCATACCATTCGAATGTCAGCGAATTACCTGTTGGATTATTTGTTACTACAGCTGAAATTTCCCCATTATCTGCGTCACAGCTACTTGGTACAAGATCTGCTGAGATGACTATGGTAGGAGCATTGCTACTAACGTTATCAACAACCTGTATGGTCTCAGTGGCGCTAGCGCAAGTTGTTCCTTTTAGTGTTGCAACAACTGTGTAGAAACCGGCTTCAAGATTACTTTGAGTAGCAGCAGTCCCCAGCTTAGTTGCACCAGTTGTATCTGACCCAGAATACCATTGGAAATCATAACTTGAAGAGAATGTCGGTGTGTACACAGCGTTAGCGGAATCAGGCGTCCCATTGCTAAATGTTATGTTTATTCCAGTCACTTGAGCCACACCATTTGGAGAACAATTGGATTGTGCTGTTTGACTTAAAGTCAGATCCAATGATGGTTCTGTATCGACGATTGTCACCTGCGCGGTGGTTGAGCAATTAGTAGAATTGTCAACCGCTCTTACTGTGTAAAGTCCTCCAGGAATATTCGAAATGGTGTCATAATTGGAACTAACTGTAACAGTAGAGATTAATGAGGTAGTGGTCGGAGTGCCAGAATTCGATGCTATTAAGCTACCAGAATTGGTAGTTGCTCCTTGATACCATTCATATCTGTATGTTGATCCTGTGTTAACAGCTGCAATGCCGATAGGAGAAGATACATCACAGTTATAGTCATCTTGGACATTGTTTGCGGTAATCGTAGGGTTAGTAGTGTTATCGTTGATAGTAAAGGTGACAGCTGCTGATGTACAGCCAGTTTCTCTATCTATTATTTGTACTGTGTATTGACCAT
>CAZZHO010000102.1:0-1094 GCA_964653795.1 uncultured Roseivirgaceae bacterium
TTGTTGTACTTATCTATGTAATACTGGAGGGGCTTTCTCAAACGCAGCAAGGCAACGCCACATTCGTGTTTGATAGGATCACTCATGACAAGAGAAGAAAATCATGGTTTCGGAATTGTTGTTACAAAGTTATCTAAAATCTCAGGCTGAATAAAAAACCACAACAACGCCGCAGCTAAAAAAGTTGACACCACTAAAAATTTGGGCGCAATGTTCTGATGCTCAGTCCGTGTTTCAACCAGGTAGTAATGGTAAGGAATTCTCAAATAGTAGAATAATGAGATCGCAGTAGAAATAATACCCACCAGAAAGAAGATCATCAGGGCCATATTTTGCCCTGTGGCATACTCTGACCAAACTTCTGAAAATAGTATCAGCTTAATAGAAAACCCAGCCGTTGGGGGTAGGCCTATCAATGCCAAAAGCACTACCAGATTAGCAGCACCAAATAGTGGATTGGATTTACCCATTCCTGAAAGAGAATCAAGCGTAAGATCTTTCTTTTCTTCAAAAACGGAAATAAAGAAGAAGATAGCCAGGTTCATTACGGCATAAATCAGGACATATAGTAAAAACTGACTCCCTTCCCTGGACCCTGGCATAATCAAAAAAGGAAGTATAAACCCGGAATGCGCAACTGCACCATAGCCTATCAATCTCTTTACATTTTGCTGAGAAACAGCTCCTAAAGTACCTGCGATTACAGTCGCGATACTAAATACCCAAAGCGCCAAGTTTATCAATTCATTATCGAAAGCATGGACTAAATATCCCAATAGGACAAAAGCACAAACCTTCGGGACTACAGATAGATAAAAAACTAAGTCCGTAGGTGCCGACTGATAGGTATTTGGCACCCATGTATGCAATGGAAAAACGGACACTTTGAACAAAATACCCACCAACAAAAGCAGGGCACCACCAATCTCTAACGGGCTTGACAGTGTACTTACAAAAAATCCTCCGCTAGCTCCATAAAGCAGGGAAATCCCATAAAGCATGAAAGCTGAACTCGTCAGTCCTATTAGTAAATATTTAAATGCTCCCTCTATTCCGGCTTTATTGAAGTTGAATGAGGTCAACATATAGCTTAC